>CAZXQL010000284.1:0-1503 GCA_964643395.1 uncultured Thermotogae bacterium | reverse complement strand
CGCTTGGACCGATGTTGGCTGGGGCGACCGACGCGGGGATCTGTCTCCTCGAGTTCGGCGACCGGCGCATGTTGGAGGTGCAGTTGTCCCGAGTTCGCACTCGCTTCCACGCCGAGCTCCTCCCGGGCGAGAACCCTCTCTTCGAGACATTGCAGGCGCAGTTGGCTGAGTACTTCGATGGGACGCGACGAGCATTCGCACTTCCTCTGCTCACGGCGGGAACGCCCTTTCAGGAGTCCGCCTGGGCGGGACTGCAGACCATCCCGTATGGTGAAACGCGATCGTACGAGCAACAGGCTGCAGCCATCGGGCATCCGACGGCGGTGCGGGCCGTTGCTCGTGCGAACGGAGACAACCGCATCGCCATCCTGATTCCGTGCCATCGAGTGATCGGCAAGAACGGGCGATTGACAGGATACGGCGGCGGACTCTGGCGGAAGCGTGCGCTCCTCGAACTGGAAGGTGTTGCGATCCCCGCGTAGAAGCCGATCTGCGCAACCATGACGTCGCGGATCGAAACGTGTACGATCTTCGATCAATCGACCGAGTCAGAACGACTCAATGACCATCCATGGAGGGAACATGCTCAAAGCGACAGCACGACACATTCTGGTTGACTCGGAGGAACTCTGCAGCGAGCTTAAACAGCGGATCGAGAACGGCGAAGATTTCGCCCAACTGGCCGCCGAGTACTCCCAGTGTCCATCAGGGACGTCAGGCGGGGATCTGGGCGAGTTCGGACAGGGCCAGATGGTGCCCGAATTCGACCAGGTCGTCTTCAGCGATGCAATCGGCGAAGTTCACGGTCCCGTCGCGACGCAGTTCGGTTACCACTTGATCGAGATTCTGGGCCGACACGAGGCGTAGCCCCAACCATCGTGGGAATCGCTATACTGGATCCATGAAAGCCGAATCGAGGACACGACGATTCCCGTTTGGCATCCTGATCGGTGTGGCCGTGGGGATTGCCCTTGGCGTTTCGTTGAGCAGCATCCCTATTGGAATCGGCGTGGGAGCCGGGCTGGCGGTCCTGTTCGGGTTGCTTCTCGACCGGCGTTGTCGGGATTCGGCCTAGACGTCGAACGGATCTCCGAGCGGATCTGCTCAATTGGTGGCAATCCCGAGGCGCTCCGGACCGGCAGGACAGCCCGGAGCGTCGACGTGTCTTGCGTTTCTACAACACCAGGTAGTTGGCGTTTCCGATCGTCGGAGACTCATCCGGCTCTTCCGCTTCCGGCTCTCGTTGAACGACGTCGCCTTCTCGCAGGCCGAGGCGAGCTTCAATGGCGGGCATGTGCTCCGGCTGGCAATCGATACTCCCGAGGTTGTGGATTTTGTGGATCCGATCGAGGATCGACTGCGGTGTGACGCGACTGCCGATCGTCAGGTCCGCACGGTTGACGATCGTCATCGAGCCTTCGACGTACTCGAATTGCTCCGGCAGGAGTTCTCGATCGTCGTCGACGTACCACAACGTTCCTTCGTAGAGGACCACTCGGTTGG
>CAZXQL010000283.1:0-1541 GCA_964643395.1 uncultured Thermotogae bacterium | reverse complement strand
CGTCCTCAGATTAGCCTGACTAACAACGAATATCCCCCAATGATTACCCCATCCCTGTTCTATCACCCATTGGGTAAATTCTGAATCTGGCTGTAGATGAATCAGATATGGGGCCACCTCTGCCATGTCCGGCTTTAGCTCTCCATCCAATTCCAGGACCTCGCTACGCTGGTCAAGCGACTTGAAGACTCGTCCACTCGTCGACACACACAGGATCAGGTCGGGGCAGGCCTCACGAATCGGACGAATGATGTCGGCATACACGCGCTTCTCGTATGTGGGCTTTCCTGAGGCATCCCGCGCGTGGAGATGGATCATGCTGACTCCCGCCCGATAAGCGTCTGTGCAGTCGCGTACGATTTCATCCACCGAGATCGGCAGATGCGGCGTATCAGACTTCCCATGAACCATCCCGGTTGGGGCAAGATTGATGATCAGGCTCGAATCGTTCATCTCTCAATCACAGTCCCTTGATGCCGGTCTTCGTCACTCGGGCGGGAATTCCCAGGACCTGTACGCGATCCGGCACGTCTCGCGTGACCACGGATCCTGCACCGACCACGGAACCCTCGCCGACACGGACTCCATTCAGAAGGATCGCACCCATGCCGATGTACGTGCCTCGACCGACCTGCGTGCCTCCGGCCAAGTTCGCTCCGGGAGAGATCGTCACGAAGTCGCCGATTCGTACGTGGTGACCGATCAGGCAGCCCCGGTTGATGACCACGTGGGACCCAACGCATGTTTGCGCCGCAATGATACTCCCGCGACTCACCAGCACTCCCTTGCCAAGCCTTGCCGACCGAGAAACTTGCGCGCTCGGATGAACAAGGGTCAGGAAATCAAGCCCCTTCATTTCAAGCTCCGCAATTGGAGCATCTCGATGTGTCGTCCCCAATGCCGAGAAACCACGATACGCAGATAGGTCGTCGGGGAGATCGTCAAGCCACCGGATCGGATACCCGGAGACACGCTCGCCGACCTTGCTAGGGTCTTTGCTCTCGACAAACCCGTCGATCTCGATTCCCGGCATCTCCTCGACAAGATCAGCGACATCTGCCGCAAATGCGCCCGCACCCAGAATCAGGAGCCTCACACTGGTCTGCATCCCCGCCGTCCGCCCCTTCTTGTCTCAATTCCATTCCGGACCGGCTCCGCTATGGGCCACCGCGCAGAAGGACGATCCCCGTTTGCCTCACTTCGCATCTGTCATGATTCTATCAGAAACAAAACGAATACGAGACCGGCGACAACGACCACTTGCAGACTTCCGTAGATCAGGATGACGCGCCGGACGCCGCCGCTTATTCGCAGCAACCGATCGTATAGGTGATCGCGGTCCCCAAGGAAGATGCGATCGCCCCGTCCCGCCCTTCGCACGACAGCCAGTCCGGCATCGACAATCGGCAATCCGATAAGCCCGCAAGTCAGCGGAAGCATCCAGAATGAGCCCGCTTGATCCGCCAGCCGGATAGCCAATGCGGCAAGAAGAAACCCCAAGAAGTGGCTTCCATTGTCCCCCATGAATGCCCGTGCCGGGG
>CAZXQL010000282.1:0-1566 GCA_964643395.1 uncultured Thermotogae bacterium | reverse complement strand
CAAGCGTTCAATAACCGTTGGGAATGAGGTTTCCGCAAGGTGGGCCGGATGACGGGTGAGGGCATACTCCGAGAAGGAGGAAAAGTGAAGGGGCAGCGAACCATGATTCTGTTTGAGGGCAACATTGCTGCGGGGAAGAGCACAGTCGGCCGGCGCTTGGCCGAGTCTGAGCTGTTCGGCTTCATCGAGGAGCCTGTCGGGGCGTGGCAGAAGGACTTCGAAGAGAACCTGCTCGACCTTTTCTATCGCGACACGAATCGCTGGGCGTTCACGTTCCAGCTTGCCGCCTTCACCACGCGTGCCAAGACATGGAGCGAGGTGCTGGCGATGATCGATCATCGCAACGTCGTCCTTGAACGATCGATCTACTGTGATCGATACGTGTTCGCCAAGAACTGCTACCAATCCGGGCTGATGAAGAAGACGGAGTGGCAGTTGTACTGCAAGCTTTGGGACTGGCTGGAGAGCAATTGGTGCGCGGAACCGGACCGGATCGTCTACCTGCGAACCCCGGCCGAGGTTTGCGTGGAGCGAATCGAGGCGCGAGGGCGTGACGAGGAGACGACGATTCCCATCGAATACTTGCGCGACCTGGAAGCGTTGCACGACGAGTGGCTGGTCGGCAACCCGAAGGCGGTCATGATCGACGGGTGCAAACAGTGGTCGGCTAGGGAGATCTTCGACACGCTCAGGGAGGCCGGTGTCGCTCTGGCGACGGAAGAAGAACTGCAGGTATCCAGGACCTAGTCTCGCTACGATCGATGACGCACGCCGCGAATGCCCGCGGCGTGCGTCTTTCTCCTGTTCGGCATGACGGGCCTTGCTTGTTGCGTCAACAACGAGCGTGCACTATCCTGGGATCATGCCAGTGCTGAATCGGATTGGTAAGGTCAGAAAACGTAATCATGCGCTTGTGACGTTCGACCCCGCGAAAATCCTGCGGGCAATCAAGCGTGGCGCCGACTCTGCAGGAGGCTTTGCGCCCGACTACCTTCCCGAGATCAATGACAAGATCTTCGCGGCCGGCGGGACGGACCACGGGATCGCGGAATTCCTGGCTGATCTGGTCGTTCTCTGCCTGAATTCCAACTCCAAGCACCTCGTGACCAATTTCCCTCCCACGATCGAAGAGATCCAAGACACCGTGCTTCATGTACTGCGCAGCAACGGATTCACAACCGTGGCCGATTCGTACACATGCTTCCGCTGGGGGCACCATTGGGTCCGCCAAGGCGCGATCAGCGAGGAGCAGTTCGTCCGCAACGGATACCCGAAAGAGACGATGGATCCTTTCTTGGAGTGGAATCGCGAACGGGGTTGCGACACGGTGGAAGGGCTCAACGAGATCGTCCGGGGCGGCAAGCTGAAGACGCTGATCGACGGGTCTCTCGATCGATACGAAGCTTCGTTGGATGCGGTCGCCTCGCAGCTCCTTGCGCGGATCGAGTCCGGCGACGACATCCGAATGATCTGGATCTCGGGCCCGTCGTCTTCGGGAAAGACGACAACGACCGTCAAGGTCACTGAGAGGTTGAGGAAGCGCGGGCTGCGGTTCTTGATGCTGAA
>CAZXQL010000281.1:0-1693 GCA_964643395.1 uncultured Thermotogae bacterium | reverse complement strand
GGCAGGTTGATAGTTGTGTTCGGCTGCGGGGGGGATAGGGATAAGAGCAAACGGCCGAGGATGGCAAAAGCGGCGCAGAGGTTTTCTGATTCGATTGTGGTTACCAGCGATAACCCCCGAACCGAGGACGACCACGGTGTCCCCGGGCTTGGACTGGCCGATGGCGAGCGCATGCACGCCGACGGCCAGCACATCGATCAGAGCGGCATCCTCGAAGCTTACCTCATCCGGGATCTTGAAGAGCCGGCTCTCATGAACGATCGAATACTGGCCGTATCCACCCGGCAGCATCTCGACAAGCGGGATCCCGACGTGCGTCAGTCCGCGTTCGCAGATGTGATACTGACCTGCCGCGCACGGCGCACAGATCGGGAAACGTCCAAGCTCCAAACATCCATGGAGCGGCTCGACGGCGACTCGGTCGCCGGGTTTGAGCCGCGTGACGTCCGGGGGGACCTCCTCTACGATTCCGGCATTCTCGTGTCCCAGAATCGCGGGAAGATTCCGGTCCGGGATGTAGCTTCTCGTTTGGCCGTCCAGGTAGTGCAGGTCGGAGCCGCAGATCCCAGCAGCCTGATTCTTCACCAGAACCCAACCGGGACGAATCTCCGGGCGCGGGAACTCCTTCATCTCGAGTCCTTGCGGCCACTTCCCGCCGTCCCACACGACCGCCTTCATCATCGTTGTCATCTTGACCTCCTAGCGACTTCCGAGCTGAGGCGTCGCGACGTCTGAGTCATCGTAGAGATGGCACCACGTCTCCAAGCCTCTCACATGTCTCACTTCCGGAACCTCGACAGAGCACTTGTCCATCACGCGGGGACACCGTGGGTGGAACCGGCACCCGGCCGGAGGAGCCGTCGGACTGGGAATCTCTCCCTTGAGCGGCTGCGTGATGTCCCGTTTCGCCGGATCCGGGATCAGGACCGATCCGATCAGGGCCTGCGAATACGGATGGAGGGGGTGATCGAGCACATCCGCCGTCGGCCCCAATTCGACGGGGCGCCCGAGATACATCACCAGTAGGCGATCACAGAGTTGGCGAACCACAGAGAGATCGTGAGTGATCAGCACGTAGGCCAGGCCCAACTCCTGTCGCAGCTGCATGAGCAAAGCAATCACCTGCGCCTGCAGGGACAAGTCGAGCGCGGACGTCGGCTCATCGAGGATGAGGACCTCGGGTTGCGGCGCAATGGCGCGCGCGATGGCGATTCGTTGCTGCTGTCCTCCGCTAAACTGGTGGGGCAGTTTGCGCGCATCCGAGGCCCGGATCCCCACGAGCTCGAGTAGCGCGTCCGCCTGCGCGGTACGGTGCTTGCGAGGCACACGCGCGAGGTGAATCAACGGTTCCGTGATGCTGCGTTCGGCCGAAAACCTGGGATTGAGCGACCCGCCCGGGTCCTGGAAGACCATCTGCACGTCTCGAAGCAACGTGCGCTTCCCCCACCGGCGGTAGATGCTCTTGCCATGAAGACGCACATCGCCTTCGGTCGGCCGGTAGAGCGACATGAGGCACCGCGCAAGCGTCGTCTTCCCTGAGCCCGATTCGCCCACGACGCCGATGGATCCGTTCTTCTCCAGCTCGAACCCGACGCCGTCCACGGCATGAACCGTTTTTGTCATCAGAGGGAGATCCCCCTTGACGGAGAAGTGCTTGACCAAGCTTTCCACCTGAAGGAGATGGGTCGTCATG
>CAZXQL010000280.1:0-1705 GCA_964643395.1 uncultured Thermotogae bacterium | reverse complement strand
GAATACGGCGACCTGCAACTGGATGCCGATGCCGAGTACATCTCCGGGACGGACAACAAGTCCGTACTGGGGCTGGTCTTCAGATTCGTCGATTGGGAGAACTACTACGAGTTTCTCGTGAGCCCGGCGGGGACGTTCAGACTCAGGAAACAGGTCGACGGAACATGGGAAGACATCGAGGCCTGGACCAGTGATGATTCGATCGAGACCGGAGTGGGAACAAACCACCTCACTGTGGTCGCGCAGGGTGCAAACATCGTGTGCCTCGTGAATGGATACGAGGTCCTCGATACGACCGACTCGTCGTTCGGCTCCGGGCAGATCGGTGTGGTCGCCATGTCCTATTCGGGGAACACGGTCATGCGAGCAGCGTTCGACAACATCGAGGTGCACTCGGTCGAGTAGCCAGTGCTTCTCTTATCTGACGGACATCGCGCTGGCTTTCCCATGTGATGGTCGGCGTTCTGACTAGAAGGCACCTGCATGGTGGCTCTGTGGTCCAAGTTGCACACAGCCGTGTCGCAGCGTTGGACGGCTGCCGAATTCGTGCTAACGTGGGCGTGTCGGGCTCAAGTTCGTGAGGCGACGTCCTCAGTACCTGGACGAAGCACAGGTCCTCATCGATAGCGGATCTCCGGGCTCGAAAGGAGTATGCATGGACCGAAACGATCAGTCGCAGGATGCGTTCGCACCCACTGCAACCAAGATCGCCGTCATCGGCGCCGGGCGCGTCGGTTCCACGTTTGCCTACACGCTGATCGTGCGAGGCCTCGTGAGCGAGATCGCGCTCGTCGACCTCGACATGCGACGCGCGGAGGGCGAAGCGATGGATCTGGCTCACTCAGCGCCGTTGACGAGCCCGGTTCGGGTCTGCGCGGGATCCTACGAGGAGTGCGCGGATGCGGACATTGTCATGATTGCCGCGGGGGTGGCCCAACGTGAGGGGGAATCGCGCCTTGACCTTCTGAAACGGAACGCCGACGTCTTCGACGACGTCGTGGCCCGTGTCGTGAAGAACAATCCGAACGCAATCCTACTGATTGCCACCAATCCGGTCGACATCATGAGCTTCGTCGCCTGGAAGCTGTCCGGTCTCCCGTCCGAGCGTGTGATCGGTTCCGGTACTGTCCTGGATACGGCCCGTTTCCGACATCTCTTGAGTCAACACGTGGGTGTGGATCCTCGCAACATCCACGCCTATGTCATCGGCGAGCACGGCGATAGTGAAGTGCCCGTGTGGAGTCGTGCGACGGTGGCCGGGATCCCCCTCGAGGAGTACTGTCGACGCAACGGATGTCGAATCGCCACGGAGCGGCGCGGAGAGATCGAACGCGACACAAGAAACGCTGCCTATCAGATCATCGAACGGAAGGGGGCGACGTACTACGCTGTCGCCACAGCGCTCTTGCGGATCAGTGAGAGCATCCTGCTCGATCAACGGTCGATCCTCCCCGTCTCGACGCTCGTTCCTGAGAAATACGACCTCGGCCAGATCTACTTGAGCCTTCCCACTGTATTGGGACGACACGGGATCGGCCGGATCCTCGAGATGCCGCTCGACGAGTCAGAGACCGAGGCAATTCGACGATCCGCAGACATTCTTGACGAAACGCTTGCCGGCATCGGCTTCTTTCGATAGGGCGAGTGCTCGGCGTACCCAGTGTAAGTGCCGTTATTGACGTACGGCCGCAATCGAATGCCAAGA
>CAZXQL010000279.1:0-1713 GCA_964643395.1 uncultured Thermotogae bacterium | reverse complement strand
ACACTTCCGTGTCCGCGATCGACATCAGGTCGAAGCTCACGTCGTTGGCCACACGGACGCCGGCGTAGAGGTCCTTCGGACCTACACTTGTCACACTTGCCGTTGCTCCGCGCGTGATCAGCGGCGGGAAGCTCGTGTGAACGTTGATGTCACCGAGCCCGGCAAGACCGAGCGAGATGTCGTTGGCGGCCGTATCTTCCGAGATGTTCGGCGTATCGTAGTATACGTCGTTGTAGCGGACGTAGATGTCGTCCTCGTTGAACGCCTCGATCTTCCAGTTGTCCAGCTGGAGCTGGAAGCCGCCGACCGAGTCCGCCAAGCCGACGCCCAGGGCGTCCCACACCGGCCACAGCTGCGTGCCGGCAAACGTCACGAACACCGGAGAGTTCGAGCTCGTCTCGTCGAGAATCAGCCATTCGGCGTCATCTTCGCCGTGCGGGTCGCAGATGTGCACCACGACCTGCTCGGGGCAGCACGGATCCACGTTCGCGTTCGCGTCGATCACCTGGACGTACACCGAGTCGCGTCCGAGCCAGAAGATCTCCTGGTCGGCGCGGTTCTCGTCCGTGAAGCTCGTGAGCGAGTGCTGATGTTCCTCGATGTACGCCGTCGCCAACTTGAAGTCGTCGAAGTCGTTCGGGTCGAGGTAGTACGCCACCAACACGTCGCGAACGTTCAGGCTGTTGAACCCCAGATCGTCGAGGATCGAGTTCAGGTTCAGCTGGAACACGCCCGTCGACACACCCGTCTCCTGGGCGTAGAACAGCACCGGCGTGAGTCCGTCACCATTTACGGTGTCGAAGAACGTCACGTTGTCGTCCCCTTGCACCGGGTATTCGATGTAGTAGCGGCCATCGCCCGCACCTTGAGTGGCACCGTCCCAAACAGCGTTGGCGTCCGCATTGTAGATGTTGTACCAGCGGATCGGCTCATCGCCGATCGTGCCGTCTGTACCGTCCACACCCCCCGTTCGCTTGAGCATGCAGAAGTTGGTCGGACTCCTCCCGCCTTCCCTGCCGGCTCCATCGACTGGGTTCCAGGATCCCGGATTGACGAGGATGAACACCGGCACGACCTCGACCTCGTTGCAGTTGAGGTTCTCGTCCGGGTCGACCACGGTGATCGAGGCCGCCGTATTGGCGTCCTTGTAGATCTCCTGATCCCACGAGATCGTGGCTTCGGTGTCGATGATCTTCATCATCCCGACCGCCACATCGGTCGCGTCGTTCGGGTCCTGGTACATCCCGATCAGCGTGTCCATGTTCTCGAATCGCCCGATCAGGTAGTCGTTCGTGAGAGAGTCATCCGACGGCGCGTCCGCAGCAGCCGTGAGGTTCGGATCCGCGAAGAACCCCCGTGTGAAGTCGGGATCGGTTCCGGAGCCACCGCCACCGAACCAGCCGCGGTTGTCCCCGTATTCGTTCGCATCGGCGCCGTCCGCATAGAGGTAGTGCCCCCAGCGGAAATCGTCAACCGGGGGAATGTCCACGACGTGCGTGAACCACCAAGGCTCTCCCGCGGCGAAGCTGTATCTTGTCCCGACCTGAAACGACCGCGCGGAGACGAACACGCCCGTGTCCGCTCCCGTCTCTTCCAGGTAGTCGTGGACCCCGTCCGGCAGATCTTCCTGCGTCAGAATTGCGTCCCAGTTCCAGACAATGTACGCACCGGTCTTCGGATCCATGATCTTCAGATCCGGCGACATCTTGTCGC
>CAZXQL010000278.1:0-1720 GCA_964643395.1 uncultured Thermotogae bacterium | reverse complement strand
GGCAGCTTGAGGACCGACAACAGCGCGGGAATGAGCACCAGGGAGAAGACCATGGCCGCCAGTACACCGATCGCTGTGACGATTCCGAAGTGCTTCTGCGGAAGGAAGAACGCGGTCAACAAGGACAGGAACCCGACCGCCGTCGTCAGCGACGTCATCACGACGGGCCCCTTCATCTCGAACATGGTGTCCAGAATCGCACCCCTGCGAGCCTTCCGAATCGTGTCCTTGGACTGTGCCTCGATCGGCTCGAGTCGCATCTTGACCTTGGCCACCTCCTCGTTGTAGCGGTTGAGAACGTGGATTCCATCCGCGATTCCGATCGCCAACAAGAGGACGGGCGCGATGAACGACACCATCGTGATCGGGAACCCCAAGAGCGGCATGGCTCCCATCGCCACGATAATGGACAAGATGACCACTGCAATGGGGATGGCGACCCCGCGAACGGTCACGAAGCTGACGAAGAGGATGGCCATCATGAGGACAAGCGCCAACGGGAACAAGATCGTGATGTCGCTCTGCATCTCTTCGCTCATGAGGTTGTCGAAGTACGCATCGCCGTATAGGTAGATCTTGTCGCCGTCGCCCTGCAGGCTATTGACGATATCGACGATTCTCGGCGTGAGTCCATACTCGTCGGCCCCGACTTCGAGTTCGACGTTGACGGACGCAGCCTTTCCGTCCGACGAAATCACGTTGCCTTCGAGCATCCGGCTTCCCATGACGCGCTCGCGGAACGCAGCGAGTTCTTCGTCCGTCTGGGGAGTCTTCCCACCGGGAGACGCCGATTGCACATTGAGGGATGTCTCGGTCCCCGTAATGACCTGGGAGTTGAGGGGCGTCGTCACGCTGACAACGCCGGGAATCCTCTCGATCTCGTCGGTCATGGTTTCGATCTTGCCGAGCGTGGTGCTGTTGAACACGCCGTTCTCGTTGAAGACCATGACCATGATCCCCAGCGTGCGCCCGTAGCGTGCCTCCGCGTCGTCCAGCAGCTGGATGATCGGATCGTCCTTGGGGAGGAACTTCTCGAAGTCCGTCTCCTGTTTCAGATACTGAAGCGGATAGACGAAGGCCAACGCGATCAGGAGCGATAGGGCAATCGTCCAAATCGGGTGATCGACGGCAAACCGAATGATCCTGTTCATTGCATCCAACCGTGCAGGACGTACCCGGGCCAGAGGAGAGCGGGCCACAGGTCCTCGGACCCGTCCACGGCTTGTCCCGAGCCCGCGAAGATCGGATCGATGATGGTGGAGATGAGATCCACGCCGGAACGCACCTCCGGCGCCAGCGTCTCGAGTCCATCGCTCACAAGCCAAATACTGACGTTCGCCTTCGTGTCGAGACCACGGGGGAAGATCAGGATGAGGTCATAGGGCGCCTCCCCGGGCTCAGGGACCTCCCCGAACAGGGGATCCACGTAGTCATCCTCGACATCGGAAAGACGGATGGAAACGTCGAACAATCCGGTCTGACGCAGCGCCCCGACAGCGGCTGCGATCTTGATCGTCGACGTGAACGTCTTGGTCTCGTCAATCAGCAACAGGCGGACGGGAGTCGGCGCCGCTTGGCCGAGGGCCGCCAGACTCCATCCGACGAGCAGCGCGGCAACCATGCCTAGCTGAGTCCATTTCGTCTTCATGGGCTTCCTTTCGCGATTCCCTCACGACGCCGCGGCGAGCCGGCGCCTCATCAATTCGGGTCGTCGGCGTTC
>CAZXQL010000277.1:0-1726 GCA_964643395.1 uncultured Thermotogae bacterium | reverse complement strand
GGCCGCCCGCGCCGTCGATTATCGGAACGCGGGCACCGTCGAATTTGTCGTCGATTCGGAGAACGCGTTCTACTTCATCGAGATGAACGCTCGCATTCAGGTTGAGCATTCCGTATCGGAGATGGTTTGCGGACACAACTTGATCAAGGAACAGATCCAGGTGGCCCTCGGAGACCCCCTTGCCTACGGTCAAGGCGACGTCTCACTTCGCGGCCACGCGATCGAGTGCCGAATCAACGCCGAGGATCCGGACAACGCGTTCATGCCGTGCTGCGGCACCGTCGCGATCGAGCAACTGCCGGGAGGGCATGGGATTCGCTTCGATAGCGCGCTGTATGACGGCATGCCGATCCATCCGTACTACGATTCCTTGGTCGGGAAGCTGATTGCGTGGGGACCGACGCGCAGCGAGGCGATCGTTCGCATGGAGACGGCCTTGGAGCGCGTCCGGCTGTCCGGGATTCGCACAACGGCCCCGCTGTTGCAGGAGATCATCCGGCACCCGGCGTTTCGCGCCGGCGACGTCACGACAGGATTCCTGCAAGAACACATCGCGACGTGACGGCGCGGAGGGCAGCCGTCGTGGACTCGGCGAAGGAGAGGACATGTTCGATAGCCTGACCGGCCGACTCACCGAGTTGTTTACGAGATTGCGCGGCAAAGGGAAGCTGTCCGAAGCCGATGTCACAGCCGGTCTGCGGGAGATCCGACTTGCGCTCCTGGAAGCCGATGTGCACTACAAGGTGGTCAAGGAACTGACCGAGCGCATCAAGGTTCGGGCCATTGGCGAAGAAGTCCTGGGCAGCCTGACGCCGGGGCAGCAGATCGTCAAGATCGTCCGCGACGAACTCACCGAAACGATGGGTACGGAGAGATCGCCTCTCGACCTGTCGCGCTCTCCGGCCGTCGTCTTGCTGGTCGGACTCCAAGGGTCGGGCAAGACGACCAGTGCCGCCAAGCTGGCCGCGCAACTGAAGAAGGAAGGGCGCAAACCGCTCCTGGTCGCTGCGGACATCTATCGACCGGCGGCGGTGGATCAACTGAAGGCGCTCGGCCTTCAGGTAGATGTCCCCGTCTTCTCGCTTCCCGACGCCTCCCCCGACGAGATCGTCTCCCAGGGCATCGATTGGGCTGAAACGCAACTCCGCGACGTCGTCCTCGTGGACACCGCCGGACGCCTTCAGATCGACGATGCGATGATGACGGAAGTCGCCGACATCGCGGCCGCGACGCACCCGTCCGAGATCCTCCTCGTGGCCGATGCCATGACCGGGCAAGAGGCCGTCAACATCGCGGCGTCGTTCCACGAGCGACTGGGACTGACCGGGGTCATTCTGACCAAGATGGACGGGGATGCCCGCGGCGGGGCCGCGCTTTCCATCCGGCATCTATCCGGGTGTCCGATCAAGTTCGTAGGCACGGGAGAGAAGATCGAAGGACTCGAACCGTTCCATCCAGGCCGAATGGCCGAGCGAATCCTCGGCATGGGCGACGTGTTGACCCTGATCGAGCAGGCCGAGCAGGCGATGGATCAGGACAAAGCCGCCGACCTCGTCCAGCGGCTCCGCAAGAACCAGTTCACGCTCCAGGACTTCCTCGAGCAGCTGGAAGAGATGCAGAAGCTCGGGCCCCTGTCGTCGATCCTCGACCGGCTCCCCGGAGCCGCGAAGCTGAAAAGCGCGGCAGGAACGGAAGATGAGAAGGAAGTCAAACGTTCGATGGCGAT
>CAZXQL010000276.1:0-1750 GCA_964643395.1 uncultured Thermotogae bacterium | reverse complement strand
GCGTCGCTCAGGTCGAAGGAGTGTCGATCCTCAATGTCAACGAGCTATCCAACGCGGTCAAACCTCGTTTCATTCCCGGTGAGGACATCTCTGTCGAGATCATCGACCGTGGAGAGGAGATCAACCAGGGTGTCGGATACCTCGATGACGGTACGATGGTCGTCGTCGAGAACGGTCGCCGTCACATCGGACGAACGATCAAGGCCGTGGTAAAGAGCACACTGCAAACGGACGCCGGTCGCATGCTGTTCGTAGAGCCTGCCGGCGAACATTCGCGTTGGGAACGCTAGGAGGGGAACACATGAACAAGCGAAGTGCCACCATCGTCGGGATCGCAGCCGGCGTGGTTCTGCTACTGATCACAGGATGCGATTTCTTCGGAGGACAGGAGGAGACCTACACCTACTGGGAGCCCTCCGTCAGCCCGGACGGTAGCAAGATCGCGTATGAGTCGACGGCCGACTCGAGCATCGAATTGTTTACGTTGGATCTCACGACCAACGCCGAACGTCAGCTGACGAATGACGAGTATACGGACTGGTCGCCGGTCTGGTCCCCCGACGGATCGCGGATTGCGTTCGCATCGAGCCGCGACAAGAACGTCGATATCTACCTGCTCGACGTCGATACCCTGGGGATCGTCCGCCTCACGACCCACGAGGCGGATGACATCAATCCCGATTGGGCCGCGGACGGTCTGATTTACTTCAACTCTAACCGCTCCGACGCATGGGAGATCTACTCGATCAATCCTGATACGCTGGATCTCCGGAAGGTGTCGTCCATCGATTCCACGTCACCATGACCGTCAGTGCGGTGATTCTCGCCGCCGGATGCGGAAGTCGAATGCGTTCGGTCGAGAACAAGATTCTTCTCTCGATCGGGGGAAAGGCTCTGATCTGCCGCACGATCGAGACGTGGAACGGAATCCCCGGCGTTGACGAGTTGTTGCTTGTTGTTCGCCGCGCCGACGTGCGAGTGGTTCAGGACCTCATCAGACCGATTTCGCCGCAATGCCGCATCCTCGAGGGTGGAGCGATGCGCCGCGATTCATCGCTCGCCGGCATCAGCGCGGCGCGAGGGGACATCGTGCTCATCCACGACGGTGCGCGGCCATTCCCATCGCAAGATCTGATCGAACGCGTGCTGGCTGCAGCCCGCGAAGTCGGGGCCGCCGTTCCCGTACTCCCGTCGACGGACCTGCTGCACAGAACGGACGCGACGACGACCCGGATCGAGGAAGCGGGTGTCGTGACCGGAAACGGGCTTGTGCGTGCGCAGACACCGCAAGGTTTCCAACGGGACCTCATTCTACGCTGTCTGTCATCCGCATCATCGGACGTCCGGGATGACGCCACGGCCGTTCTGCTCTCGGGCCATGCCGTCGCTGCCGTCCCGGGCGAACCGGCCAACATCAAGGTCACCCATCCCGAGGATCTTGGATTGGCCGAGGCAATCGCCGCTTGGCGGGATGGGTAGGGACCGTCGTCGCGTTCGTTGCCAGAGTCGGTGCATCGAGCTAGAATGCTTCATTCACTTCGCCAAGGAGGCTGGTATGATTCGAGCCAAGAATCTATGGATGGTTCTCGGTCTGGTCGTCGGCCTGTCGTTCGTCGCGTCGGCCACGACCGTAGCCCCGTGGATCGACATGGACATCGCGGGAGACACGGCAATCTGGTTCTTCAGCAACAATACGGGAATGGACGTCACAGGGATCCAGATTGAATTCGATCAAGAGGTCACGATCGTC
>CAZXQL010000275.1:0-1796 GCA_964643395.1 uncultured Thermotogae bacterium | reverse complement strand
CGCCAACGTTCTCTCCGAAACCGGCCTGATCGATGCCTTCCTCGTCGAAACCCAATACGATCTGACCGAGGTTCGCGTGGCCATCGCCGGCATTCGTTCCGTCACCGAGTTGCCGATTGTGACCACCCTATCGTTCGACTTCGGCGGGCGGACGATGATGGGAACGTCGCCCGAGGAGTTTGCGGCCGCGATGGTCGAGTTGGGCGTCGACATCATCGGAGCCAACTGCGGTGCCAAGATCGAAGACACATTACAAGCGGTTCGGTCCATCCGTCGCGCCGCGCCTCAGGCAACGCTGTGGGCCAAGCCCAACGCAGGCCTACCTCAGTTCGTCGACGGCGCCGAGGTCTACGAACTCGACCCAACTGCTTTCGCGAATTGGGCGAAACGCTTCGTGGAACTCGGCGTTCGTGTGTTCGGCGGGTGCTGCGGGACGACGCCGGCCCACATCGCCGCCGTGTTGGCTGCACTCGGTGCCGATCGCTGACCGCCGCGCCGGATCTACTGAGCCCGATCCATCACGGCATCGACCATCGCGAGGATGTTCTCCGTCGGAACATCGTTCATGATCGTGTGGACGGACGAAACCAGGTATCCGCCCCCCGGCGCCAGGATGTCGATCACTCGATGGACTTCATCACGAATCTCGTCGGGCGAGCCGTGGGGCAGGTAGTGATGCGTGTCGATCGCTCCACAGAAAGCCATGTCCCGCCCGAACCTCCGCTTGAGTTCCGCGAGGTCGGACATCTTGCCGGCCGAGGTCTGGATGGGGTTCAGGATATCGATGCCGATCTCGATGAAATCCTCGATCAACGGGAAGACGTCTCCGTCGGAGTGGAAGAACACTTTCGCCTTGGTGCGTTCCTTGATGAATCGGATGAAGTCCGCGTGGATCGGCTTCAGGATCTCGCGGTACATCTTCGGCGACATGAGCAGGCTCTTCTGCGTGCCCAGATCGTCGCCGATCTTGATGATGTCGATCCGATCGCCCACTTCCCGTAGGAACCCATCCATGATCCCTTTGCAGACATCGGCAATGCGCTCGAGCAGCGCGCGCGCGAACTCCGGCCTCATCGCCAGGTTCATCAGGAACTTGTCCATCCCCTGCATCGCGAACGCCCTCTCCAGCGGGAACAAGAGCCACGGTGTCGCCATGAGCGCATAGTCCCCGTCGTCGCCCAGCTGTTCGGCATCCGACTGCGCAAACTCGTACCGCGTCGGATCGATCGGATCGGGCCACGGGTAGGCATCGAGCTCCGCGACCGCCGTGGCATCGGCCAGTGGATGGATTCCCGGAAACCACTCGCCCGGGGAGATCTCGCGCTGCCCCGATCCCCACGAATCGATGCACGGCGAATGGGGAGGCCGATTGGCGTTGCGAGCTCGAATCTTCTCCGGCTCACGGTCCCACACGCCACGGACGTCGCTTCCGAGTCGAACGAGCGTCTGCTCGTCCACCCGCGCGGTCCCCAACTCCGGCCAGTCGTACAGGGACTCGTCCGACGCATCGATTCCGAGCGCCGCCTTCAGCCGCCGATAGGCCTGCATCTTGATCCCCGTCGCGTTGCTGACGCCGATCACGATCGGAACCCGATCGGGCTCCTCGTGGCTGACTGCCTTCAAGACGCGTTCACGCGATGTCATTCCCGTCCTCCTCTTCGAGCTCCACGGTCGATCATAGCGGATCGACCGATTCCAATCCCGAGAAGCTGGCTGCCCGACTCGATGACTGCTCGGAATCGCTCACTCACCCTTGACAGCGTACGTCTGTATGGATACGATGCAACCGGTTGCAT
>CAZXQL010000274.1:353-1796 GCA_964643395.1 uncultured Thermotogae bacterium | reverse complement strand
CGATGCGCGAGACGTCGAAAAGCATGTCCCCAGCGTCGAGGAAGTAGACGGCCAGGTCGAATCCGAACGGCCCGCAACAGGCGTCCTCGTTTGAACTCACCGAGTAGACTTCCCAATATGGGGTCCCCTCAAGCAGTCCCGGCTTGGTTCCGTCTCCCCAGAAGGAGAGTGCACTGAAGGTCACGGTGCCCACGTCACAACTGATCCCGATCCCCTCGATCGTGATGCTCTCCAGCGTCAGAACGACTCCCGGTCCCTCTCCCCCTGTGTACGACTGCTCGACGTACAAGTCGATGCAAGCCGTCGCGCCGAAGTCGAATCGGGGGCTGAGCTTCAGGGACTTCGTCTGTTCGGTGAACTCAAGGACGATGTCCAGGACCATGTACGGCACGCTGGGAAAGGCGAGGCCGTCCGCCGTGAAGGTGATGTTCTGGAATCCGTCGCAGTCAAACAACACGGCCGCCTGCACGGTCGTGCAGCAGAACGGGATCCCCAGGCTGATCGTCAGATCGACCCACGGCAGGTCGCAGACATCGTTGTCGTCTCCGCCGAACGTGGCTTCCATGCCCAGAACGATATCGCCGGCAGCTCCCGATCCGTCCAGAACCAATGTGACGTCGTGATCTTGCAACGTGAAATCGGCGGAGGCGCTGATTCCGGCAATCGAGAGACTGACGGTCGCGTTCCACATGTCGAACGCCGGCGTATCGGGGTCGAAGCCGAGGTTCGACGTGACCGAGAACGCTCCCAGTACACCTGAGGCCGCGAATTCCTGATCCGTCCAACCGCTTTCATCGAGGTCGGAGATGGAAGCGAATGTCCACCCGTCCAGCGAATAGGCCACCGTCACCTCCGAGGAGAGGCCGATGGCGTCGTTGAAGTTCGTCTGTTTGGGATCGATCGTGATATGGGTATCCCACGATCCGGACAGGGTGGCGGCCGTGGCGCCCAGTGCCAGCAGGCAAACGCCAACCAAACAACACGCAAGAATCCTTCTCACTGCCGATCAACCTCCTGCATCGTCGCCCGTGCGCGGCTGCGGCGACGCGGCCTGCGGAGCACACGGGCACGCGGCAAGAATATGTCGCGCACGGCGTGCTCCTGCTTCCATCATAGATGCGTCGTGGAAGAGGTCGGAGATATGTGGGGCGTTTCGACCGTCCATCCGCCCCCTCGAAAGCGGACAATCTCGGGCCAAGTGCAGGAAACGCAATCAAGGCATAGAGACACGGCTTCTCCCGCGGAGTGCGAACTGAAGCCGAAGTCTTCAGTTCGTCCGAGTCTGGCTGGGTCAATACGTGCCAGACGTCGGGTTGGTGACGAATCGAGCTGTCGTTGTAGGGAAGAACGCGGGGATGCCCTCCAGCAGAGTTCGAACTCAGAACGCCGTCTTCAGTTCGTCCGAGTCTGGCTGGGTCAATACGTGCCAGACGTCGGGTTGGT
>CAZXQL010000274.1:0-253 GCA_964643395.1 uncultured Thermotogae bacterium | reverse complement strand
GAACGCGGGGATGCCCTCCAGCAGAGTTCGAACTCAGAACGCCGTCTTCAGTTCGCGGGCGACGTCCCGAATGATGTGAAGTGATGCAAAGAAAGGGCCCTGCCGAAGCAGGGCCCTTGTTAGGTCTTGCGCTACGAGAAACTCGCAGAGTTCTCGCTGCAACCCGTTAGGGTTGCCAGCAACTCTATGAGTTGCCTCCTACCACTCAACCAAGAAGCCGACGGTCCACTGCGTGAACGCACCGGTATCTACG
>CAZXQL010000273.1:0-1815 GCA_964643395.1 uncultured Thermotogae bacterium | reverse complement strand
TCGCGTCGTTCGGGTCCTGGTACATCCCGATCAGCGTGTCCATGTTCTCGAACCGACCGATGAGGTAGGTGTTCGTTCCCGTGAGCCAGGCAGACGGCACGTCCGCCGTGTCGTCGACGGCAAGCATCACGGTGTTCGGATCATGGAAGACCGGAGGCGCGCCCGCTTCGACCCACGACCGATCGTCCGCGAAGCGGTCCCCGTCTCGATCGACGTAGATGAAGTTGCCCCACGCGAAGTCGTCAACGGCACCATCCACGGGCAGATCCACGATGTGGGTGCCGCGCGTCGGGTCGTCGAAGTTCTCGCGTGTTCCCACCTGGAAGGCGCGCGCAGAGACGAACACGCCCGTGTCCGCTCCGGTCTCTTCCAAGTAGTCATGGGTGCCGTCCGGCAGGTCTTCCTGCGTCAGAGCAGCGTCCCAGTCCCAGACGATGTACGCGCCGGTCTTCGGATCCATGATCTTCAGGTCCGGCGACATCTTGTCACGGATATCGCAGTCGATGTTCTGGTCGTTGTCGATGACGACAATCCAGATCTCATCGCCCTCTTGAATGTTCGTCACTCGATTCTGCCCGTTCTTGTCGGACGAGAAGTACAGCTGAGCGTCCGTCGCCGCTGCAGAAATCGCGACCAGCATCACGGCCATGAACGCCATGACGACCCACGCACCTTGCTTGCCTTTCACACTAACCTCCTCAGTACCGTCCACTGACAGGATTCGCCTGCTCAGCGCTTCCCCAGGTTCCTCTACGAACGCAAGGAAGGCGGTACATCAACATCCATTCTCTTCAGACCATTGAATCATCATACCCTCGGTCTCGTCAAGCGCCACAGCGAAGCGGAGACCATGATTGGTCGAGCATTGTCTCGTCCACGGCGGACATGCGAACGCGTCGCAGGTCACACGCGTGGAATCCTCTCCGAGGGTATACTGCTCGACGGTGATCGGGAATGGCAGACATACGAGTCAACCGTGCTCCGTTTCTGACCCTCTGGGCGGCGGTCGTAGCCGAGCGCATCGGCTTCGATCGGGAGGAGGCCTTGACCCTCGGCAAGGCGGTCGCCGGCCTGACCGCCCAGGCCAAGGGGCGTCGCTTGGGCATCTTCGCGAAGCGCCCGGTCGAAGAGCTCGAAGCGGTACGGGAGCTGCGCGAGGGGATGGACGCCAAGGAGGTTTCGTTCATGGGACGGCTCATCCCGTGCATCAAGACGGCCGACGGCATCCGGACACTGACCAAGGCCAAGCCTGTGGATCCAGCCAGCGTCAGCCGGTACTTGGAAAGCAAGTTCGCCGAGAACCTGTCGCTCGTGCGGGAGAAACTGACCGCCCTCGCCGGCACGTACGAACAGGAGGAGCTCCTGCTCGAGGCCATGGACATCTACATGAAGCTTCGTCCAAACGTTCCGACGGGCCGAGAGGGGTGGGGCAAGCAAGGATTGCTCGATACCGCGGAGATCGACCGTCTCATCCGGACCCGCGCAGCAGACGCCGCCGGGTGATCGAGGAGGGAGTACGCTCCACGTCCGCCGTTGTCCGCGTAGCCGGATGCTATCGACAGAGCTGACGTGTCCCCAAGCGCTCAATGCAACTCGTCTCCGCACGTGAAGGTGACGAAGAATCGCACGAATTCATGGACCGGATCGAGCCACTCGCTGAGCCCGGCGGACGCGATGTGGTAAAGGATCACCATGCGCCGGTCCGTCTCGCAGTACAGGGCCCCCACGATCCCCTTCATCTGTCCGTCGTCGGTTGTGGCATCGCTGGATCGATAGACCACGGTGCGTCCCCCGATCGTGGCCTCCGCGGACGGA
>CAZXQL010000272.1:0-1884 GCA_964643395.1 uncultured Thermotogae bacterium | reverse complement strand
GGACCGGCCCCGTGAAGGTGTTCGACATCCGGACACCGTCAACACCGATTCAACTTCCCGACCTGAGCATCCGCGGGAGCACGGGGATTGCGGGCTTCGGGGAGGAGCTCTATGTGATCGATCCCAGCCGCGGCATCGTCCGTCTCGACGTCAGCGATCCTGCACAACCCCGTGAAATCGGCATGCTGCCGGACCCTCGCGGGGGATACAAACTCGAAGTGCGGGGGGAGTCCCTGTTTGTGGCGCGATATACGAACGGCGTGTGCGGCTACGACCTATCAGGTCCCGGCGCCATCTCGCAGACGTTCTCGTTTCTGCACACCGGAGAGGCGTGGGACGTCAGCGGCGAGTATCCGATCGTGTGCGTTGCCGACCTTCAGGAAGGCGTTGAGATCCTCGAGATTTCCGACAGCGGACCGGCGCGAATGATCCTGTCTGATTCCTCCTACGCACCCCACTCGCTGCACTACGAAAGCGGCTACATCCATCTCGCCGATCAAGATGACGTCTACGTACTGCTGAAGCTGGAGTTGGGCGAAGAGACGAACTGAGGCGCCGACACAAGAGGGGACATGAGTCGACCAGCCAGCGCCCCGGAGTCCAACAGGCGGTCCCTTCCGGTGTGGCAGCTGCTGTAGTCCTACTCGATCCAGGAATTACTACTTCTGACAGTGAAATGGAACGTTCCCACCATCGTCTCGAAGAGCCGTTCGATCACGATCGAGTCGAACATCGCAACGGTTCCCAGTGGATAGCAGTCAGGATTGGCGGAGTGCACGAAGAGCACGATCTCGTAGCGGGAGCCTGCGAAGCTCGTGGCCAGGGTGGATGTCCCGTAGCGGTTTCCGGCAGATCCCTCTGATGAGACCATCTGCCGAAAGCGACTCCGTAGCGGTTGGTAGCTGTACACGCCATTCGGCAGAACGAAACTGGATTCGGGAACGGTTCTCAGTTCCGAAACGCTTGGGAAGATTGGCACGGCAACCGTGACTGAGAGAGAGAGTAGGTTTGACTGGACGCCTAGCTCATTGACCGAAGGATCATACATAGGCATGAACGTGACTACGGAGCCATTCGCAACCAAGGCATCCGGTGTCTCTGCAACCGTCCAATCAGGTGGGTATTCGATCTCGAACTGGTACCGCTCGTTCCTATAGATGATCCAGCCCGAATGTTCCTCTCGATCCGACAACGACACGCCCGGCGTTGGGCTGCAGGTGCGGAATGCTGGACTGGATATGGCTGTCAAGCCAACCGCAACTGCGATCGTTAGCGCCATGGCCGCTTTGATCCGTGGTCTTGTCAGAAGCGTCTCCTTCACATCATGGGCCCAGGGCGCGAATCCAAGCCTCCACACTGAGTCTTCCTGACTGCTCAGCGTCCTTCAATCCATTCTGTCCGGCATTAGATCGCCAGTTGCCCCGCCCAGGAGCGGGACAAACCCGACGACGTCAAGCCTCGTGCGGGATATCGCCCAGTGTCTTCAAGACCTACCATGCCTGCATGGAACGAGCAAGGGCTTTCTCAATCGGCGTGCATGGCAGCCGGATCGTTCTCCTCGTTGTCCTCTTGGTGGGGGCCTTCGCGGGTTTGTGTACGGGAGACCAGTATCAGTGGATCCCGCTGTCCGTCAGTGGGGAGGCTTCCGACACGATTGCGAAGCTGCCGTTTCTCGTGACCTATTGCTCGCTCGCGGATGAAGACTTCATCGAGCTATGGGTTGTACGAAACCTGCAGATTGCCGCGACACCCGCGCCCGATCTCTGTGAACTCATCGTGTCGGGAGAACGTCTCTACAGGTCGGATCGTGCATTCTCCTCGGACAAGTTCCCCGTCCCGGAAGGGCAGTGGACCTTCCACGAGTCTGGGGGAGACAACTGGTTC
>CAZXQL010000271.1:0-1934 GCA_964643395.1 uncultured Thermotogae bacterium | reverse complement strand
TCGGTGGCGTTCAGGCGCTCGTCGACCGCGGCCTCGGTCAGGTTACGTTTGCTTCCGCGCGGGCCAGCGTCCATTGGCACGAGGAGCTCGGGAAGCTTGGTGCGTTGACCCTCGTCGCCGATCGCGATCCCGTCGCGCAGCTGCGTCGCGTGAAGTCCGCGGAGGAGATCGATCATCTCCGCGCGGCCGCCAAGGTCGCGGATGATGCGATGACCGAGTTGGTTCCGTGGATCAAGGTCGGCATGACGGAAGCACAGGTCGCTCTTCAATTGGAGATGCTCATCCGTCAGTCCGATGCCGAAGGGATCGCGTTCGGATTCAACGTGTCCGCGGGGCCGAACTCCGCGCTCAATCACTACAGCCCGTTCCATCATCCGGCTGCTCTGAAGGAGGGCGATCTTCTGCTGTTCGACTTCGGCGCCAACGTGCATGGATACCGGTCCGATATCACACGAACGCTGGTCGTCGGCGAAGCGTCCGATCAGGCCCGTGAGATCTACCATGTCGTTCTCGAAGCCAACCGCTCGGCGATTGATGCCATCCATGCAGGGATGACGGGCGTCGAGGCCGACAGCGTGGCACGGGCGATCATCGCCGAAGCCGGGTACAGCGAGCGGTTCGGACACGGATTGGGGCACGGCATCGGTCTGGAGGTCCACGAGGCCCCGGGACTCTCTCCCATGAGCAAGGACACGCTGGAAGCTGGCATGGTTGCGACCGTCGAGCCCGGTATCTACTTGACCGGAGTCGGCGGCGTACGCATCGAGGACGACGTCGTCGTCAGCCTGTCCGGATGCGACGTCATCACGTCGTTCCCGAAAGAGGAGTTGATCTCTGTTGGTTAGGCGGGTGCAGTACATCGGAGCCGCGGTCGGCGTACTCGCGATCGCGCTGGTTGCGCTGTCCGGATGCACTTTGCTGCAGTCGCACCCGGTCGCCGATTTCGATACGTCTCCCGTCGTGATCTACGCGGGCGAGCCGTTCGAACTCGACGGATCGATGTCGACGAGCGCCGCTTCGATCGTCTCGTACGCCTGGGAACTGAGCGACGGCCAGTCTCTGGTGGGGCAGCAAGTCAACGCGACGTTCCCATTTCCGGGCACGTACACGGTCACCCTGACTGTGGAGGATTCCGAGGGCCGCACAGCTCAGGAATCGCATGCACTGGTGGTTTTTGCTCGAACGGGCACGGTGATTCTCTCCGAGGACTTCGCCGACGGCGAGGCGGCGCTTGCCCGCTGGGTGCTGGATCCGACATGGGCATCGGCCGGCGATGCTCAGATCGACTTCATCCGAGGGGGACCCGGGAACGCCCTGTACATTCACAGCTCGCCATCCCGTTGGCACAGACGTTACCATGCCGTGGAGATTCCGCCTCTTCGGGTCGGGCAGAAGGTCGTCTTCTCGTGCCGGATCATGACGCTCCGCAATGAGGATGCTCATACGTTCATCTTCGCGCCGGCGCGCATCGGACTGGAATCGTTGGCGGGATCTCTTCCCTACTTCCGATTCACGAACGAGGGCGGCGGCTCGTACATTCAGATCCCGACGTCCCTCGGCACCGACGTCGGTCATCCGATCGGATACAAACCCGACATCTACCGGTGGCACACCTACACGTTTGCGTTCGACCAAGACTCCTACGAGTTCTTCATCGACGGAACGTCTTGGTTGGAGGGGCCGCTCGACGCCCCGTTCTCGGACACGTCGGACTGGATCCTCCTGATCGGTGAGGAGAGCCTGACCGAGACCTGCAACGCGTACTTCGACGACATTCGCGTGACGATCGAGGAGTAGCCGCGGCGCCGACGAACCGATCAGGGTTTGTCGCACGGGTCGCGATCCCGGATGATGGGAGCAACATGGCGCTCGGCATCGCCCTTCTCTGGATGGTATGGCTTGCATTGACGGGGAGTCTGGAGATCCCGTCCGTC
>CAZXQL010000270.1:0-1952 GCA_964643395.1 uncultured Thermotogae bacterium | reverse complement strand
GCCTCCTGTCGTCGTCCACTGCCCGATCATGTGGAAGTTGTCGAGCCCAGGCAGCGTCTTCTTCATCTGCATCATCACATTGCCGCCGCTCGGAAGCCAGCCTTCGAACGACCCGCGCCAGTTGCCGGTAAACCGATTCCACGTGACCGGCGTCGCCACGTCGTGCATCTCGACCTTGCCCCGAATACCGGGGATACGCTGCTCGAGCGCGTCGAGGGCGGCTTCGCAGGCAGCGTCTTTGGCCGCGGCATACGCCTGCGGGTCCTTGCTCAGCTCGACCCACCGATCGTAGTCGCTGTTCAGCATCAGGATGATGACGGACTTGCCTTCAGGGGCGAGGGACGGATCGAAGTTGTAGGCTTTGAACGACAGCCGCTCGTTGACCTTCCCATCGATCTCGACAGCAGGAGAAAGCGGGAACGAGATCCCGCTGATGGTCGACGGAATGTCAGCCAGCGAGTCGGAGACTCCCAGGCCGATGTAGAGCAAGGGCGGGAACGGCGTCAGCGTCTCGTAGTAGCCTCTGATCGTGTCATCGAGGTAGCGCCCTCCGAGCATGTCGAAGAGCGTGGCATGTCCGTCGGCGGCGGAGATGACGACATCGCCGTGATGTTCGGTTCCGTTCTCTAGGCGGACGCCGACGGCGCGATCGCTGCCATCCCCCTTCTCGGTCAGGATCTCGGTCACGCGGGAGCCGTACTCGATCGAACCCCCGAGATCGAGGAACCGCTTCTCGATGGCGCGGGCGAACGGAAGCGATCCACCGAGCGGATAGCCAGCCACCTTCTGATTCAGCCAGCCGAGCGGCATGATCAAGGCAAGCATGGGGAAGCTGTCCATTTCGCCGGCCATGTCGTCAAAGACCTGTCGAAGGAACGGGTTCTTGAGCCGCTTGGCGAAGTCACTCACCGACACCTTACGCCAGCGCATGAAGATGCTCCCGTACGGGATCATCGAGAGCATCATGCTGATCTTGTCCCAGAGGGTGTAGAGCTCCGGGGCTTTCTCGATGGGCATCTTCAATCCGGCAAGCTTGCGGATCGTCCCCGTCAACGAGCGAATCTCTCGGGCGTCTTCGGGAGCGAGGTCCAGCAGGTGCTTCTCCAATCGATCGACATCGCTGTACAGGTTGAGCGCTTTCCCATCTTCGCCCTCGACGCGCATGTAGGTGTCGAGATTGAGCATCTCGAATCCTTGGACGGCGCCGACCTCCCGCCACAGCTTGTGGTAGCCGTTGCCCGGAGCGGACCCGACGAGCCAATGGATGCAGCTGTCGATCGTGTAGCCGTCCCGCTTCCACGCGGTGCAGACGCCTCCGGGAATCGTGTGCATTTCGAAGATCTTCGCTTCATACCCGTTCATCCGGGCATAGCATCCGGCACACAGTCCGGCAATCCCTCCACCGATGATGACGATCGACTTCTCAGCCATGGTGCGTCCTCCTTGGTTCCTGGTTCAACGCTAGCCGGAGGACGGGGTGGCGTCAAGAGGGGCTCGTCGGCCCCATGCCATCCCAAAATGAGGTTCGGTAGACTCGCGCTGATCGTGTCCTAATCTGCAATCAGATGCGGGTGGTGGGTACGAATCCAGTCAGTAACTTGCTTGCAGACGGCTTCGGCGAATGTAGTGGCTTCGGTAACCATGGATTCGGAGACCTCGCCAACGCGTACGTAGTCAGCCATCGCCCGCTTCTTGCCCATGCTTTCGATCCGATGAAGCGTTTGTGGATCGAGTCCAACGGTGAACTGCAGGGACTGGACCGCGTAGTAGTGGTGGTTCGGGCCTTTGGGAACTCGGTATCCGGCTGACCGAAGAGCGGCTCGGGCCGCAGTCAGAAGGGCATTGTAGCAGCAGCCAAGTCTCCTGTCGGGGCTCAAGGCGTCGATTCGAGCATCCTCTAGATCCGTTCTGATAATCTCGAGGAGATCTGCGATCTCGTGCCGACCGGGCTC
>CAZXQL010000269.1:0-1960 GCA_964643395.1 uncultured Thermotogae bacterium | reverse complement strand
ACGATGGCGAGGCGCTCGTGGGCGAGACGCCTCCGGGATTCGACCCGTCCGTCCGATGCTTACGATTTTTCTACCTTACACTGGGGGGCCGCGGCGGTCCGCGGCGGCCCCAACTCTCGCTTTCTCCTAGTCCGTCTTCCCCATGTAGAAGTAACGGAGGAAGTGGGCGCTGTTGATCACAAAGCCGGTGACGTCGTCACGCATGCAGGTAATACGATTCGGGTGATACAGATACACGATCGGCGTATCGTCGATCAGCATCACCTGCATTGCATTGACCAGACCTTCCTGGTAGACCTCGTCAGTGGCCTGGTTGGCAGCAACGATCAGCGTATCGAACTCCTGGTTGTGGTACTCGCCGTAGTTGCAGCACGTGCTCGGCGAGGCGTAGTTGAAGTTCAGCTGATAGATCGGGTCGTTGACGTACGGCGTCCAGTAGATGAGCGCCATCTCGTACTCGCGCGTTCCGCGAATGACCTCGAATCGCGAGGCTGCGACCTTGTCGATGTTCAGCGTGATACCGGCCGCCGCATAGGCGTCCTTGAGGTAGATGGCAACCGCTTCCTCGGTCGGGTTGTCGAGGCGATAGCTCACCGTCAACTCAATCCCGTCCGGGTAGCCGGCCTCCGCCAAAAGCTCCTTGGCCTTCTGCGGATCGTAGGTATACGGCGACACATCGAGATGCCACTTCGTCAAGGTGGGCACGGGACTCGTCGCCCGAGCGCCGAATCCGTACATCACGTTGTCGAGCAGCTCCTGATAGGGCGTCGCATAGGCAAGCGCCTTCCTGACCAACACGTTGTTCAATGGCTCGATCGATGTGTTGAGGGCCAGGTACTCCGTACCGGACGTCGGGATCGAGATGACGTTGATGCCCGACTGGCCAACGAGCTGGTTCTCCACCTGCTCCGGAGAGATGAACAGCGACACATCGGCGTCGCCGCTCTTCAAGAGCAGGACTCGTGTGGCTTCCGAGGGGACAATCGTGTACACGACACGGTCGATTCCCGGCGTGCCGCCCCAGTAGTTGGCGTTGGCTGCCAGATCGATCTCGCTGCCGGCGCTGTACGAGTCGACGACGTACGGACCGGATCCGGCGGTCCTGGTGAACAGGTAGTCGTGCGCGTACGGATCCGCATCCGTTGCCTGCGCCTTGAGGAGCTTGGAGTCGACGATTGCCATGACTTCAAGTTCGAGGCTCGGCAGGAAGAGCGAGTTCGGCTGCCCCAGCGTGAAGCGAATGGTGTAGTCGTCGACGATCTGGACTTGGTCCATCGAGACGATCCCCATGACGTTCCAGAGCCAGCTCACGCCTCCAGGCACGTTGAGCCCGCGCTCCACCGAGTAGCGGACATCCTCCGCGGTCAGCGGGTTGCCCGACTCGAACACAACATCGTTCCGGAGATAGAACGTGTAGACCGTTCCATCCTCGGAGACCTCCCACGATCTCGCCAACATGCCCGTCGGCTTGCTCGTGTCAAACATCGCGACGCCGTACGGCGATTGATCCGCCGGCATCACCTCATACGTAATCAGTGAGTCGTAGCAGTTGCGAACGATCTCTCCCGCCGCGTAGAAGATCTCCGTGACAGGATCCCAACCTTCGACATCGCCTCCGAGTGCGACCACCAACTCGTTGGCGTAGACGCCGATGGACAGTACTGCAGCTCCCAATAGCGCTATCACAAGCGTTCGATAGAGCTTCATGTTTCGTTGACACCTCCCTGAGCAGATCCCATACTTCAGACTCCCATCACATTTCGATTTCCTCCGCTCTCACCTCCTCATGATTCGAATACGCGTCAAGCTCTCGGACAGCGTCGACCATTGCCAGGAGATTGGCCGGCGGGACGTCGGGCTGTACGCAATGCGCCGGAGCCACGACGTATCCACCGCCCTCGCCCAAGAGATCGACGCTGAAGGCGATCCCAACGGGGTGGCTGGCGGCACCGCCACGGAG
>CAZXQL010000268.1:0-1969 GCA_964643395.1 uncultured Thermotogae bacterium | reverse complement strand
TGCTGCCCTCCGTCGTCCCGTATTGCAGGACGTTTGCGTAGTTCTCGTTGATCTCCTCGTACGCGATCTTTGCCAACTCCTCGTGTGGGAACGACTCAGGAGCAGGCAATCCTCCTCCGAACGAGATGATGTCAGGCTGCTCCGTGAGCTTGAGGAGCTCTCGGATGGCAGACCTTTTGGCACCCGAAACCCGTTGGGAAAAGTGATGTTTCATCAGACGCTCCTTACGCGCGTGGTGATGTGCATTTCCCTTGAATTGTATTCGACCGCCGCAAAACCTTCAAAAAAGCAAATGCATCAGCAAGGGGAAAAGTGCGGCAGCAACGCCCGATCCGAGAATCGCACCTCCCAAGACATCGAGAGGATAGTGCTCGCGAACGACGATGCGGGATAGAGCGATCGTCGCGGCCACGGCGTACACGGAGCTCTGAGCCGCCACATAGGGATAGCAGTTGAAGACGACCCAGGCCATTCCGAACGACGTCGTCGCATGCCCGGATGGAAACGAGTACCCGTCGATGCGGGTTCTCAATCTCGAGGGCGCTGTCGCTTCGGGCCGAACACGGCCGGTCAGGGTCTTGATCACTCGAAAAATGGCGATGTTGACGACGGTGATGACGAATCCGATCACAACGTATCGGCGGTCGACGGAACCGCCGAAGATCACAAGCAGCAGTCCCAAGAGCGCCCAGATGTAACCGTCTCCAAGATAGGTGATCGCCATGAACACGCGTTCCAGCCGGTTCAGCTTGCGGCTCCGGCCGATCGCGTGCGCCATCCGGTGATCCCAGTGCAACACGGAGTCGAACCAGGCGCTCATTCGTCGTCGGACTGCGGAACAGACGTTGCTCACTCTTCTTTTCTCCTAAGGGTCGGAAACAAGATGACGTCTCGAATCGACATCGATCCCGTGAGCAGCATGATCAATCGGTCGACCCCCATGCCCATTCCGCCCGCCGGCGGCATGCCGTGCTCGACGGCAAACAGGAAGTCTTCATCGATGCGTTGGGCCTCTTCGTCGCCCTGCTCGCGCAACCGCTCCTGGGCTTCAAAGCGGGCGCGTTGATCGATTGGATCGTTCAGTTCGGTAAACGCGTTGGCCAGTTCCATTCCGACGGAAAACAGCTCAAAGCGCTCGACAATCCCGTCATCGTCGGGCCTGCGTTTGGCCAGCGGCGAGGTTTCGACCGGATAGTCGGTGATGAACGTAGGCGCAACCAGCGACGGTTGAACGAGCTGTTCGAACAATTGATCGAGAGCGACGCCCGGGCTCGTAGGCGCGGGTTCGATTCCACGTTCGCTGCAGAGGCGAACGGCTTCCTCGGTGCGGAGCGTTGCGGGGTTCACGCCGAGGGTCTCGGCGACCGCATCCGTCATCGTCTTCCGCGGCCACGGAGGCGTGAAGTCGATCTCGTGATCGCCGAACGCGATGCGAAGCGTCCCAACGGCCTCCCGGAGCGCGTTCACGACAATCCTCTCAGCCAGATCCATCATCCCGTGGACGTCGGTGTAGGCCTGGTAGATCTCGAGCATCGTGAACTCGGGGTTGTGTTCCGTGGACGTCCCTTCGTTGCGGAAGCACTTCCCCAACTCGTACACCCGGTCGATGCCTCCGATCATCACCCGCTTCAGGTACAGCTCCAATGCAATGCGCAAGAACATGTCGCTGTCGAGGGCGTTGTGATGCGTTTCGAACGGACGAGCGTGCCCCCCGCTGGCGAGAGACAGAAGCACCGGAGTCTCGACTTCGATGAATCCGTCTGCGTCCAGCGTCTTCCGGATGCTGGCCAGAATGCGTGAGCGGGTGACAAACGTGCGTTGGACCTCATCGTTGGAGATCAGATCGAGGCTGCGGTGACGATGTCGAATCTCGATGTCCTTGAGGCCATGCCACTTCTCGGGCAGCGGGCGGATCGACTTGGAAAGCAGAACCAGCCGCTGGGCCGCGATCGAAATCTCTCCTCGCTTG
>CAZXQL010000267.1:0-1971 GCA_964643395.1 uncultured Thermotogae bacterium | reverse complement strand
TCGACGACCCATACAACATCGTAGGTTGCGTGACCATCGAGTCCGGGGACCTGCACGGTCTGCTGATACACCGTCTCCTCACAGGCGCCTGGCGCAAGGTCGTCACAGTCGGGCGCGACATGGACGAGTCGCAGCACGGCATTGAAGCCGGTAGCCGCTTCGATCCCATCGTTCGCGACGGTCGCAGAGAAGGTAATGGCGGCATCGGCGTCCTCCGGCGGCACCATCTGAAGATCTGCAACCGTCAGATCCACGGTACGTCGTCCGGTGATCACGATCGGGATTTCCAATACGTTGTTGAGTTCGTTGTGCTCGGCGACCTGGCCGATGCAGACGCCGTCGAGTCCGATGCCGCCCTCGCAGTCGACGAGGACGCGGACGACGTACTGCCCGGGCTCCAGATCCGCCTGAGACAGATCGAGCGAGCAGCGAACCTGCTCGGGCACCAGCGTGCCGATGCCGGGGAGCGTGACCTCACCGAAGTAGTCGGGGGTGCCGCAGTCTGCATCCCCGCTGCAGGAGTGGACGCGAACCGGGACGGCGCCCGTCTCATCCACACCGAGAAGCTGGAATCTGACCGTGAACTCACCGGCCGGGGCCACCCCCGAGTTGATGATCGTCGCAGCGACATCGAACGAGTCCACGAGCGATTGGTCGACGACGTCGCTGGGAGTCGTGTGCAGCTCCAGCGGCGTCAGATCGGGGCCGAGGATGGACACCTGCGTCGAGATGACGTTGTTGCTCTCGTTGCGTTCCTTTACCTGACCGGTGCCGCTCGAGCCGATGGGAGGATCGATCTCCATCTGGATCAAGTACTGCCCGGGCGTCAGATCGGTCGTCTCCAAGAGGACGGGAATATCGGCGGACTCGCCGATCGCCAGCGACCGCACCTGCATGTCCGAACTCGGCGAGAAGTGCGCCGTTCTGAACTCCGCAGATTGGCCCGTCTGTTGGGAGGATGTGGCATCGGCCATGTTCTGGTACGAGAAGCGTACGATGAACTCTCCGGCGTCCACATCGCCGAGGTTCGCGATCGTGGGGGTGAACCGGATCGTCTGGCCGCGGCTGACCTGGGTCGATGGCTCGACGACGATGGGCTGTACCGTGCTGAATGTCAGATCGGGGAGTCGCGCCGCCAAGAGCGTCATGGTCGTGACCAACTCGTTGTTGGATTCATCCAGCTCCGAAACCGCATCGCCACCGTCGACAAGGACGCGGATCTCGTAGATACCCGGCGGTAAGAGGACAACGGGCAGGATGCCGGTCAGCTTCGTCTGCATGCCGGATGCCAACGTGATATCCGAGCAGCTCGCCTCCCCGCTGCACGGGAACGTTTCCCAACGCATGCCGCCCTTTACACGGTAGGAGAAGCTCGCACTGAACCCCTCGGCATCCGCGCGACCGGTATTGCGAATGACACTGGTGACCGTCACCGTGTCCGATCGTCCAAGTTCGACGGGCGACGCAGGAGCCAACGTGAGACTCTCCGGATGTAGTTCGGGGCGACGGACGGCGGGCTCGATGATCGTCAGAGTCCGTGTGAGCGTGTTGTTGGCTTCATCCAGTTCCGGCAGCGTGTCGTTGGGATCGACGACGATGTCGATGTCATGAACGTCGGGAGCATCGATCACCCCGACCTCGTCGGGCGAAAGAATCGCTTGCACGTCCGTGGCCAGCCCGCGCCCAAGCAGGGGGATCTGAACGAGCGCGAACCGGACCTGATCAAGATAGAACGCGACCTCCACGTTCTTGGCCGTTCCGTTTCCTCCGTTGGCGATCTGTGCGGTCACGTGGACTTCCTCATCCAAGCGGACGGTCGTCTTGTCGAAGGATAGGCTCACCGGATACAGGTCCGGAGACAAGAGCGTCAATGCGCCAACGATCTCGTTGTTCGCCTCGTCTTGTTCGAGAACCTGATCGTCCGAATCGACGGACACGTCGATGTACTCTATGAAATGCTTGAATCCCACC
>CAZXQL010000266.1:0-1979 GCA_964643395.1 uncultured Thermotogae bacterium | reverse complement strand
GCGGCGATCTACTATGAGATCTCCCGCCTGTCGTATGAGTACGCCACGCACATCTGGCTGCCTCAGGTCAACGGGTACCGCGTGACGATCGACTACGTCCAGGGTTGGGCCTTCAATCCTGCATATCCGGACCCGTACTTCTATTCCATCTACAAGGCCTACGAATAGAGGGCGACCAGGAATGTATAATCAGGGGCGGAGAGCGCAAGCTCTCTGCCCCATTCTTGAGAGCCTAGGTGACTTGCAAGGAAGAGGTCTGGGATGCTCAGTTACATCATTCGTAGACTCCTGATGCTCCCCATCGTGGTCTTCGGCTGTATCCTTCTCGTCTACATCGTGATGCAGTTCATGACACCCTATCAACGGGTGTCGGTATTCGTCCGCAGTCCGAACGAGCTTCGCAATTCCAACATCGATGAACTCGTCGACGACTACGGTCTCAATGATCCGGCTTGGGAGCAATTTGCTCGGTGGGTCGTCACCATTTTTAAAGGAGAGTTCGGCTACTCGCAGGCCGCACAGCGCACGGTCGCCAACGCGTTCGCGAGGTTCCTGCCGGTGTCCGCCGAGCTTGCACTATGGTCGGTCGTGCCGGTGATTCTGGGAGGCATACTCCTCGGATCCGCTTCGGCGGTCCGACACAACAAGCTGTTCGATCACCTCATGCGCGTCGTTGCCATTATCGGCTGGTCGTTGCCGACGTTCGTCGCCGGATTGCTCGGTCTCTTCATCTTCTATGGAATACTCAGGTGGTTCCCACCAGGCCAAATCGGCATTCAGGCGGGCGCCATCATGCGATCGGCCAGCTTCGTTCACTACACGGGATTGATCACGGTCGACGCATTGCTCAACGGGAGCTGGTTCGTGCTCGGGGATGCACTGCGGCACTTGATCCTCCCCGTCTTCGTCCTGTCCTTCGTGTCCTGGGCGATGCTCCTGCGCATCATGCGCACGAGCATGCTCGAGGTCCTTCGGCAGGACTACATCACGACCGCACGCTCCAAGGGACTTGACGAGCGCGTCGTGATCAGAAAGCACGCCCGGAGGAATGCTCTGATTCCGCCACTAACGGTGGCCGGCTTGACGATCGCGTTCATGTTCTCGGGCATGGTCATCACGGAGACGATCTTCGACTGGCACGGCATCGGTCGTTGGGCCGCACGGGCGGCACAAACCTTTGATATGCCCGCGCTATTGGCCTTCATGCTGTTCAACGGATCTCTCATCGTCGTCGCCAATCTGATCGTCGACATCATGTACGCGAGGCTGGATCCGCGGGTGAGACTCCAATGAACAAGAAGCGATTCGTCATACTACGCAAGTTCGTCCGCAACCCGTTGGGCGTCATCGGCGCGTTGTTGCTCGTCTTCTTCATCGTCATCGGCGCGCTCGCCCCGATCCTCGCGCCACCCCAATGGGTGAACGAGCCATACCGCATCCCGCGAGACGGCTTCGCGACAACGCCGAAGCCTCCGACCGTCGAGCACCCGTTCGGCACCACGGAGGGGCAGTACGACATCTACTACGGCATCATCTGGGGGACGCGTACGGCGTGGACGGTGTCGTTGATCGTCGTCGGCTTCTCGGCTTCGATCGGCCTCGTCATTGGAGCGATCTCCGCCTTCTATGGGGGGATCATGGACGAGGTCATCATGAGAATTACCGACATCTTCTACGCATTTCCGTTCCTCGTCGGTGCGATGGTCATCACGACGATTCTGGGTCGTGGATTGGACAAGGTGATGTATGCGCTCATTGCGCTTGGATGGATGGGATACGCCCGTCTTATCCGGAGCGACATCATCCGAATCCGTGAGTTGGAGTACGTCCAGGCGGCTCGCGCAGCAGGTGCGGGTGGACTCAGGGTGCTCGTGCGCCACATTCTGCCCAACGCCATCTGGCCGGTCGTCGTGCAAGCCTCGATGAACATGGGGTCGATCGTCATTACGGCGGCCGCGCTGCCGGTGTTGCCCAAGGGT
>CAZXQL010000265.1:0-1986 GCA_964643395.1 uncultured Thermotogae bacterium | reverse complement strand
CGATTCCGTCCAGCGATGTCGCTGCGATGAAGAGCAAGTGCGCTGAGATTCAGACGGTCATGCTCACTGACGTGCCGATGATCCCGCTGTGGTACAACGGACTCTGGGCTCAGTATAGCGAGATGGTCTGGACGAACTGGCCGGTGGATGGCAACAACACCCCGAGCCGACTCCCCACGACTTGGTCCGGATACTGGCAGTTGGGCGGGCTGATGATGCTCTGCGAGCTTCAGCCTGTGGAGTAAACCGAATCCACTCCCGCCCCTTCTGGTAGAATGCAGAAGGGGCGGTTTCTTCACTGGATTCGATGCCAACTCGTTCGAGCCGGAAGGAAGGAGTCACCGTGCGGCGCTACTTCGGAAGGAAGATGCTGATCTACCTGGTCACCTTCTTCCTTGCCGTGACTGTCGATTGGCTGATCCCGCGTCTCATGCCGGGGGACCCGATTCAGAACATGCTCTCCCGTGCCGCACTGAATGCCAACGCGGCGCAGACGATGTACACCTACTACGCGCACGCTTTCCAACTCGACCTTCCGGTGTGGAAGCAGTACGTCAATTTCTGGATCGCCCTGTTTCACGGCGATCTCGGTATCAGTACCTACCTCTTCCCGACGCCCGTTCTCAGCGTCATCAAGGACGCGGTTCCCTATGACATCTTTCTGATGTTGCCGGCGATCCTGCTGAGTTGGTTCGCGGGGAACAAGTTCGGCGCGTTCGCCGCCCGCACGAAACGTCTGGACAACACGATCTTACCGATTGGATACATCCTCACGGCAACGCCTTACATGTGGCTCGGAATCCTGTTGGCCTGGGTGTTCGGAATCGTCTTGGGGTGGTTCCCGATCGCCGGGGCCTACAGCTACACGATGTCGGCCCACCTCTCTTGGGCGTTCGTCGGAAGCGTCTTGCACCATTGGTTTCTTCCGTTCATATCGTTGTTCTTGGTTGGATTTGGCGGCTGGGCGATCGGAATGCGCAACATGATCATCTATGAACTCGAAGCCGACTACTCGCACTACCTCGAGGCACTGGGAGCGCCCAGGAAGCTGATTCGCAAGTACGCGTTCCGAAACGCCGTGTTACCTCAGCTCACAGGCCTGGCTCTGCAATTGGGCGTGATCGTGGCCGGCGCGTTGGTCACGGAGGTCGTGTTCTCGTATCCCGGAATCGGATCGCTCATCCTCTCGGCGATCCAGAATCAGGACTACTTCCTGGTCCAAGGATGCTTCCTATTCATCATCATCGGCGTCCTGCTGGCCAACTTCCTCATCGATATCGCCTACGTCATCGTCGATCCACGAACTCGAAGAGGATTGGTGGGCGAGTGATGGATTCCACGAAGAGGCGGAACGAATTCCTCTACTTCGCTCTGCGCAACAACAAGCTGAAGATCGGTGCCGGCGTTGTCGTCGCCTTCATCATCTTGGCGATCATCGGCCCATTTCTGACCGACTTCGCGCCGCGGGCCTACGTCGGCCCGCTCGCCGATCCACCATCGGGACGGTTCTGGTTCGGAACGACCTTCTTCGGTCAGGACGTGTTCACGCAATTCGTCCTCGGCCTCCGAGCGACGTTCCTCGTCGGCGCCGTCGGCGGCGGGTTGGCGACGCTCATCGGGATGCTCGTCGGATTCATCGCCGGGTACCGCGGCGGGATGATCGACGAGAGTCTGAACGTCCTTACCAATATCGTCCTGGTCATTCCGACATTCGCCCTCTTGCTGATCATCGCTGCGTATTTCGAGGTCCGCGGCCTGTTCACCGAGAGCCTGTTCATCGGACTGACAGCATGGCCGTGGGCGGCCCGTGCGATTCGCTCGCAAACGCTCTCGCTGCGGTCGCGGGAGTTCGTCGATCTGGCGCGGATGAGCGGCATTCGGCCGTTGCGCATCATCTTCGGGGAGATTGCGCCCAACATGATGTCGTACCTGGTCATGGCGTTCATCCTGCAGTTCGGCGGCGCGATTCTGATCGCAGCGACCCTC
>CAZXQL010000264.1:0-2003 GCA_964643395.1 uncultured Thermotogae bacterium | reverse complement strand
ATCTCCCTGCGTTTCACATGCTTAGAGCGCATGCAACGATCGTCGGGGCTCTCGGCACGCTGGAAGCACGGTCCGGGGAGAATGTCCCGCAGATCGTTCGATCCGCCGTGAGAACCGCGAAGCGCTGGCTGGACGCAAGCTAGAGAACGGGTTGCCATGCAACCGGCGGCAACCCGCCGTATCTGTCTGTCTCTATTCGCCGACGAAGCCCCAGAGCACCGGGTCGAAGCTGGAGAGATTCTCCGGCTGGAAAACGTCGGCGGGAATCTCGGTGTCCGGCCGACGGCGATCGAGGAACGTAATCGTGGTCGTGCTATCGTCGGAGTGGTTCGTGGCCAGCATGGCGTCAGCGGTCAGCTTGCCTTCGAATTCGCCGAGCGCAAGAACGTCCAACGTGGTGTCGAGGTTTCCGAGATCGTTGTACGACTCCATCTTCAACATGATGAAGAACTCCTCGTCGACCCACACAATCGTGCGAGGGTCGTTGACATCGGCGCCCGGCTTGGCCGTCGACTCGATGACATAGGCGGTGCGCGTCTGATCGCCGATCACGACGTCTTCTTCGCCCGTGAGGACGGCATCATAGTCGGCGCGGCTTTCCCGGTTGCCCAGGTCGGAGTACGACAAGGCGCTGCCCGCGAAGCTTCCACTACGCTCTTCGTCCGAAACCAATTCCTTGGCGATCCCGAACACGGGCAAATACAACCACAGCCTGGAGTTGGTCTCCTCACTGCCCGAGTCATGCGTCAAGAAGATTGTCCCTGCGACATCGGTCGGTTCGATGAAATAGATGAGCGACCAATCCGGGATCGCAAGGGATCCGAACAGGTTGGAGCCAGTCGTTCCGTCGCCGTAGACGTTGTCGAATTGAATCAACGAGATCATGCTGCCGGCGGCTTGTGCGTCGGATTCTGCGTTGACTCGATCGAGGATTTCGTCAGCCGTTTGCGCGACGGCCGTCCACGCGAGCAGCGCCACACCGACGAGAATGAAACCGACTCCCGTTGTCTTGCGAATCATGCGTTCCTCCTTCAAAGCACGTACTCTGCAATCACTCATGGGTTTCCAACGTCTCGCGCTTCCAGGGAAACCGCGATAGGAACTTCGGTTGCCATTGCACCAGGATGGCCGGGATGATGGAGATGGCCGACAGGGCGCTGACCGCCATTGTCAGGGCGATCTGCATGCCGAACATGCGAATTCCTTTGAACGACGCGAAGATCAAGATGAAGAATCCGAGCGCCACGGTCAGGGCGTTGTAGATGATCCCTCGCCCTGTGTGACGAATCGTCGCCTGCAAGGATCGTTCCGCGTCTCCGTGCTCCCGGTACTCATTGCGGAATCGCGAGATGAAGTGGATCGAGTAATCCACTCCGATTCCCACGGCGACCACAGCCACCATCAACGTCATCATATCGAGCGGAGCGCCAGTGTAGGCCATGATCCCCATGCTGAACGTCACCGTCAGAACCAGCGGAATGGCCGCAATCAAGCCGGCGACGATCGACCCCATCAAGAGAGCCACCAGGATCATTACCGCGACGACGGTCGTTCCGAGGCCGATCAATTGGCTCGTCGTCATGCGACTGAACATGTGGTGCATCAACGTGGTCGCCCCGACCATGCGGACGCGCAGACCGCCGCTGTCCGGGAAGTGCTCGTCGATGTATCCCTGAACGGCTGTAGCCAGTGCGGCGACATCCTTTGACGACCCCATCGGATACATACCGAACACCGTTCCGGCCGAGAAGTCGCCCAGGGCCATGTCGCCGAGGGTTCCGCCTTGGAATGTGAACAACAGCAACAGCTGCGACACGGTGCTTTGATCGGCGGGGATGACGTAAGCATCCGGATCGTCGGAGTTGAACTTCTGATTCATCTCCCGAACCAAGCTGGTCAAGGAGATCGTCTTCTTCACTCCGTGTTCTTTGAGGAACTCCTCGAGCTGGAGCATCTGGTTCAGGACGGCGGGGTCCTTCAACCCGTCCCGGCGTCCTGTATCG
>CAZXQL010000263.1:0-2025 GCA_964643395.1 uncultured Thermotogae bacterium | reverse complement strand
GCATCCATGATGCGTATTGATACCGGGATCCGAGGCCGTTGGCAACCAGGTTTGACGCACCCGGGACCGTTGGCTCCATTCCGGATGGCGGATATAATGCCGACTCAGTCCCTGTCTGAAGGAGGTGGAGGATGGACAAACAACGTGTGCTCGTCACAACGGCCTGGCCTTATGCGTCGGGAGTTCCTCATTTGGGAAACATGGTGGGCTCGCTCATGTCGGGCGACGTGTTTGCCCGCTACTACCGGCTCCGCGGCAAGGACGTGCTGTACGTCTCGGGAACCGATGCGCATGGGACGCGGATCGAGTACGAGGCAGAGAAGGAAGGGACGACGCCGGCCGAGCTGGCCGAGCGCAACCACCGCCACATCGTCGAGATCATCAAGGGGTTCGGCATCGCGTTCGACAACTACACGACGACCGAATCGGAGTGGCACAAGAAGTTCGTGCGCGAGATCTACCTGCAGATGGAGGCCAACGGCTACATCTGCACGAGGATCGAGAACCGAGCGTACTGCCTGAACTGCCAGAAGTTCCTCGCGGATCGGCTGATTAGTGGAATCTGCCCGCACTGTGGTTCGATGAACGCGATGGGCAATCAGTGTGATTCGTGCGGTACGATCCTGGAGCCCGAAGAGCTGCTCGATCCCAAGTGTAGCTTCTGCGGGAAGTCGGAGATCGAATTCCGCGAGACCAAGCACTGGTATCTCGACCTCTCCAAGTTGGCCGATGACCTCAAAGCCTACGTGGCGACTCGCGGCTTCCAGGGGAACGTCGATCGTTTCACGCAGCAGATGATCGAGGACGGTCTCCGACCCCGCGCGATGACGCGGGATATCGACTGGGGCATCCCCGCGCCGTTCGAAGGCGCCGAGGGCAAGGTCATCTACGTGTGGGGCGAGGCGGCCCTCGGTTACGTTTCCGCCGTCATCGAGTACTTCCAAGGCGACGATCGCTGGAAGAACTTCTGGTTCGGCGACGACGTCTTCCAGATCTACACGATCGGGAAGGACAACATCCCGTTCCACACCTTGATCTTCCCCGGGCAGCTGATCGCGTCTGGACAGGGATACCATCTGCCGGACCAGATGGCGGCCACCGAGTATCTGAACTGGATCGACGGGCAGAGTTTCTCCAAGAGCCGCGGCGTCGGCCTGTACTGCGACGACGCGCTGCGGGTCATGGACGGCGAGCTGTGGCGCTTCTACCTCCTCTACAACCGTCCCGAGGGACGGGACGTGAACTTCTCGTGGGAGGAGCTGGAGAAAGCCGTCAACGGCGTTCTGATTTCCAACGTCGCCAACCTGATCAATCGTGTGCTGAGCTTTGTGCAAACGAAGCACGACGCGGTCGTCCCGAATGCGCCGCTGGATGACGAAGTGAAGGCGGCCGTCGACGCGTGCGTGTCCGCCTACGAGTCGTCGATCGAGAGCGGATCGCTGGCGCCGGCGTTGCGGGCCGTCTGCGACCTGGCGGTGTTCGGGAACGAGTACTTCCAGCGCAAGGCGCCATGGGCGAGCGAGGATACGGCCGCCGTCGCCAGTGCCGTCCACTTCGTCAAGGCGATGGCCGTCCTGCTGCTGCCGTACATGCCCGCCTTTGCAGCAACGGCGCTGCGGGTGATGAGGATCGAAGACGCGACGTGGGATGACATTGCTGCCGACGCGGGTGGAACGAAGTTAACTGAGGATCGCGTTCTGCTCGAGCGCATCGAGATCGACGAGATCCGAGCTGCGACCAGGATCCGCACGGGAGGCACGCCGAAGGAAGAGCGTCTGCCCGACGCATCCAACGTCGTTACGTTCGACGAGTTCAAGCGGCTCGACATGCGGATTGCCCAGATCCGCGCGGTGGAAGAGATCCCCGGAGCCGACAAGCTCTACAAGCTCCGCGTCGATCTCGGGGACGGCGAACGAACCTGCGTTGCAGGACTCAAGGGTCACTTCGGCCCGGACGAGCTGATCGGCCGATCCGTCGTCGTTCTCGCGAACCTGGAGCCCGTCGAGATCCGCGGAGTTCGATCGG
>CAZXQL010000262.1:0-2043 GCA_964643395.1 uncultured Thermotogae bacterium | reverse complement strand
CGGGCCATCCCATGATCGAAAACGGCCATAGCCACGACGAGAACCACGTATCGAGCACGTCCTCGTCCTGGCGCAGGTCCACGTCGTGCCCGTAGTGGGCGCGCGCTTTCTCCGCCGCTTCCTCTTCCGAGTGCGCGGCGAACGCCTTCTCGTCGGGGCCGTACCAGATCGGAATGCGGTGACCCCACCACAGCTGACGAGAGATGCACCAATCGCGGATGTTCTCCAGCCAATCGAAGTACAGCTTTGACCATCTCTCGGGCACGAACTGGATGCGCCCGTCGCGGACCGCCGCCATCGCGGACTCGGCCATCCCGTCCATCCGAACGAACCACTGGGTGGAGATCAAAGGTTCGATCGGCGTCGAGCAGCGTTCGCAGTGGCCAACCGAATGACGGTACGGTTCGATCTTCTCGAGCAAGCCGTCCGCCTTGAGCGCCTTGACGACCGCTTTCCGCGCGGTCTCGCGATCCATCCCTTCGAACGGCCCGCCATTCTCGTTGATGGTGCCATTCCCGTTCAGAATGTTGACCGAGTCGAGCCCGTGCGTCTTGCCGACCTCGAAGTCAATCGGGTCGTGGGCGGGCGTGATCTTGAGAACGCCGGTGCCGAATTCGGGATCGACCTCGGACGCTCCGATGATCGGAAGCTTCCGGCCCAGGATGGGGAGGTAGGCCGTCTTCCCGATCAGGTGAGCGAACCGCTCATCGTCCGGATTCACGGCCACGGCGGTATCTCCCAGCATCGTCTCGGGCCGCGTCGTCGCGATCACCACGTGACCGCCGTCCTCCAGCGGATAGCGGATGTGGTACAGCGCGCCGTCCACGTCCTTGTGTTCCACTTCCAGGTCCGACACCGCCGTTTCGCAGCGCGGGCACCAGTTCACCAGATACGCCCCGCGGTAGATGAGGTCCTCGTTGTACAGCTGGACGAACACCTCGCGAACGGCGCGCGACAGGCCCTCGTCAAGCGTGAATCGCAGCCGCGACCAGTCGCACGAGCAGCCGAGTTCCTTGAGTTGCTCGATGATTTCCGAGCCGTACTTCTCCTTCCACTCCCACACGCGCTGCACGAACGCTTCGCGCCCCAAGTCGTGGCGGCTGAGGCCGTCCTTGGCCAGTTCCTTCTCCACCACGTTCTGGGTGGCGATGCCGGCGTGATCCGTTCCCGGGAACCAGCATGCCTCGTCGCCTTTCATGCGACGGTAGCGGATGACGACGTCCTGCAGTGAGTTGTTGAGGGCATGCCCCATGTGCAATCGTCCCGTCACATTAGGCGGCGGGATGACGATGGAGAATGGAGCCTTGCTAACGACGCCGACGGCCGCGCGGAAGAACTTGCCTTCTTCCCAGAAGCGATGAATCTTCGCTTCGACGTCTGCCGGCTGGTAGCGCTTCGATAGCTCCATGATACCCTCCGTGTTTCTTGGTTTGTGGCGCTTGATCGGGAGGCCACACGTCCCCAGCTTTCAGTCGTACCCCAGCCACTCCTTGGCCGTCATGTCGTAGTCGTGCAGTTCGCCCTCCCCGAAGAAGAGCGGAATCTCCCGCTGCGCGGACTCGAGCGAATCCGAACCGTGCACCAGGTTCTTGGTCACGTTCATGCCGAAATCGCCGCGGATCGTCCCCGGGGCCGCCTTCTGCGAATCGGTCGCCCCGAGAAGCGTGCGAACAACCTCGACCGCGTTGTCGCCTTCGATCGCCATCGCCACAACCGGCGACGAAGCGACGAACGCCCGTAGGCGAGGATAGAACGGCTTCTCGAGGTGCTCGCGATAGTGCTTCGACGCCAATTCGTCATCGACCCGAAGCATCTTTAGGCCCGCGATCTTCAGACCCTTGCGTTCGAAGCGCGTGAGGATGCGCCCCACGAGGCCGCGCTGCAGCGCGTCCGGCTTGCACAACACCAACGTCCGCTCGATCGCCATCGCTCCTCCTGCCTCCTACAGCTTTCGGACGTAGCGTCCGCCTTCGGCTTCCTCAATCAAGTTCTCCAACTGAAGGAGGAGAAGGATGTGAGACGCCTCGGTCGGCGAAAGATCCG
>CAZXQL010000261.1:0-2044 GCA_964643395.1 uncultured Thermotogae bacterium | reverse complement strand
AGGACCGTCGTCGGCAATCCGTACAGCCGCGCATAGGTCTGGCAGAACAACTCGCCGGCTTTCTTGGCAGCAGCGTACGGAGAGGCCTGCTGGTCCGTAGCGTCCTCCTCGGAGAAGGGGCCGGACGGGCGGGCTCCATAGACGGACGAGGAAGACCCGAAGATGAATTGCCCTACGTTGTGCTCACGGGCAGCCTCGAGGAGGTGAACGGTTCCCTTGACATCTACGTCGACGTAGTCGGCCGGCACCGTCAGGGAATCCCGGACTCCCGCCAGGGCAGCTAGATGAACGATGCAATCGGGCGAGGCCGTTCGAATCGTGCGCTCTACGAGCCCGGCATCGAGAATGTCCCCGCGAATGAGCGTGTAATCCGGGTGTCTGCTTGCCCGGTCCACATTCCTCTCCTTGATGCGCGGGTCGTAATACGAACTGAAATTGTCCAGGCACGTGACGGAGTAGCCTTCATCGAGTGCACGTTCACAGAGATGTGAGCCAATGAAACCGGCTCCTCCTGTCACGAGAACATTGCCTCCACGCATGACTGCCACCTTGATTCGCCACCTCGGAGTCTTTCGCATACTCTACCCGAAACGCATGCGCCGTTGCACAACGCGCTGTGCGGCGAGAATACGTGATGTCGAGATCCTTCTGGGCGGTATCGCAGGAGGGATTCGCCAGTTCTCAAGTGCCGACACGTAGCGACACTAGGGAGTGTTGCTTGACCCGAGCACGAAGATCTTCACGATTGCACGCGGATAACTCGTTCCGTGAATGTCCCGAACCTGGATGACAGCCAGATACACGCCATTCGCTACGCGTTGCCCGCGTTGATTGTGGAGATTCCATTCAACTTCGGAGTTTCCGTCGACACTTGCTGCGTAGACTGGAGTTCCCGAGAGGTCGTAGATACTAACGTCGAGTTCGGAGACATCCACGCCGCGAACGCCGACGCGTACACTCGTTTCGTCGCGTACCGGATTCGGATAGACCTGGTACTCGATGGCAGAGGACGAGTTAGACGGGGATTGCTCAGACCGAGACGTAGTTTCCGTAGGTAGCGTATTCAGTTCCCCGGCGCTCAACGCACGATCGTAGATCTTGACTTCGTCAACCATACCGTCCAGGTAGTTCGATCCTCGGTTCCCCATGTCCACTGGGTATGCCGAGACATCGATCGCCCCAGTTTGAGCCCTCGTCCCGTCCAGCTCCCCGTTTAAGTACACCCGCATCTCGCCGCCGTCGTACACCCCGGCAATGTGATACCACACCCCCGTCGTCAACGTCGTCGTTGACCCGTACAACGATTTCCAGCTCCCCCCGATGTGTAGGTAGAACTGCACACGGTTGTCTCGTATCCGCAGGAAGTACGCATCCTGCTTGTTTACCATCGCTTCGATCCCGGGCATGCTGTTCACCTGGATCCATCCCTCCAAGGTGATCGCATCCGTGATGTCCAGGCCCACTGCATCGCTCACTTCTACAACATCGTTCACCCCGTCAAACGACAGACACGTCGTCCCGTCAGGACTTCCGCTCACCCAGCTCGCTCCCGAGATCGTCCCGTCGTTCCCGTTCCCCGAGCTGTCCACCGCCGTCGAGCCACTCCCTTCGTTGAATCGCCAGTAGCCGGCGGAGGCCCCGGGTGCTGCGGGCTCTTGTGGCGTTCCTGTGTCCGCATTGCTGCTTTCGATCACCGTCTCGTTCCAGTCCGTCGCGTCCCGGCTGAACACCGCGTAGTAGTACGTCGTCCCGTTCGTCAGCCCCGTGTTCGCCGTGTTCACTGCTGCTCCGGGCGTCGGGCTCGTGCTGTCGTACACCGTCGTCCCGTCCGTGTGACTAGACGGGTAGCTCCCCGTCTTGCGCTGCACAATCACTTCACCTAGATCTCCGTCACTCGGGTTCGTCCACGTCAGTGTCGACTCCCCGTCTTCGCCATCCGACGCCACGAAGTCCGTGACGATCGCAGGTGGCGTCGAGGCGCCTCCTCCCGGTAGCGTATTCAGTTCCCCGGCGCTCAACGCACGATCGTAGATCTTGACTTCGT
>CAZXQL010000260.1:0-2058 GCA_964643395.1 uncultured Thermotogae bacterium | reverse complement strand
GAGTTTCCGATCGGGGAGATGACCAAGGCGGAGGTCTTCTCGACCGCCCGGGACGCCGGACTCAGCGCCGCCGAGCTTCCCGAATCCCAGGACCTCTGCTTCGCCGTTGCAGGAGAGACCGCGTTTCTGTTCCCGCTGGACGCGTACGCGTCAGGTCCCATCCTATCGATGGATGGAATCGAACTCGGAACCCACGACGGGCTCCCCCGCTACACGATCGGCCAACGCAAAGGGTTGGGCATCGCGGCCGATCGGCCGCTGTTCGTCGTGGACATCGATCCGGACCGCAACGCCCTGATCGTCGGACCGGACGACGCCCTGCTGGGTTCCTCGCTCACCGCGTACGAGGCCAGCTATCTATCCGGACAGGCGCCCAAAGACGGTTCACCCATTCAGGCGAAGATCCGCTATCGATCCCCCGCCGTTCCCGCGACGTTTCGGGAGTTGCCCGACGATCGATTCCAATTGACGTTCGAGCGTCCGCAGCGCGCGATCACGCCTGGCCAGCTCGCCGTTCTCTACAACAACGACCGACTCCTCGGAGGAGGAACCATCGAGCGGACGCGACGTCCCGTTTCGTGACCCGACCAAGCGCGTATAATCGGGGGCATACCGGAGGGGTGGGTGAGCGGACGAAACCACCGGTCTTGAAAACCGGCAGGCCTCCGGCCTCGCGGGTTCGAATCCCGCCCCCTCCGCAGAATCCGTAAGCAAGTCGCAAGACAAGCCCCGCCCCATGAAGGACATGAAGAGCGAAATCCCAAGTACGACGGCAGAAACAAAGGCAGCCTCTCGCCACGGCGCAAAGCTCGCCAAAGAAGGGCACAAGGTATCAGGGTTACAGACAAAGGCAGACTAGCGGCAGCCGCATCTCCCGCAGGGGCGCAGAGGCGCGGAGTAAAGGCGAGAACTCAAATCGACAGGAGTCAAGACGCACTCTGCCTGCGCTCGTCCTCTTCCTATCCTTCCAGGGTTGTCGTGCCGACGTTCTCTGCGCCTCTGCGCCTCCGCGGGAGCTGGGTTTGACTCTCCGCTGCCGACTGGATGCGTTGCATCCGGTCGTCCCCCTCACTCCTTGTCCCCAGCGGTATTCATGATATGATGCGGTCTTGGAAAAGGAGACTTCGATGTCCATTTTAGACGCAATCGGGAACACCCCCGTGGTTGAACTCCAACATCTGGATGCTGGGTTTCCGGACGTGAGGATCTTGGCCAAACTGGAAGGCAACAATCCCGGCGGTTCCGTGAAGGACCGGCCGGCCCTGTTCATGATCCGTGAAGCGATTCGCGAGGGGAAGCTCACGCCGGACAAGACGATCCTGGAACCCACGTCCGGCAACACCGGCATCGCGTTGGCGATGATCGGCGCCGCCATGGATTACCGCGTGATGCTGTGCATGCCCGAATGCGTCAGTACCGAGCGACGCCACGTCCTGGAGGCGTACGGAGCCGAGATCGTCCTCACACCCGCCAAGGAGAAGACCGATGGGGCGATTCGCATCGCCCGTGACATGGTCACCAAGGAGCCCAATCGGTACTTCATGCCCGATCAATTCTCCAACCCTCACAACCCGCAATCACACTACGAGACGACGGGGCCTGAGATCCTCCGCCAGACGGATGGCGAACTCGACGCATTCGTCGCTGGCATGGGGACCAGCGGAACGCTGATGGGGATGTCCCGCTTCCTGAGAGAGCACAGCCCGAGCACGAAAGTCGTCGGCATCGAGCCGACCGGCGGACACACGATCCAAGGGCTCAAGAACATGGACGAATCGATGGTTCCCGAGATTTACGACCCGACGATGCTCGACGTGAAGCTGACGGTCACCGACGCCGCCGCGTTCGAGACCGCTCGGCGGCTGGCCACCGAAGAAGGCCTGTTTGTCGGCATGTCGAGCGGTGCCGCTGTCGCTGGCGCTTTGGACTACGCCGCCACACTGAAGCGTGGAACCATCGTCGCGTTGTTGCCCGATCGAGGCGACCGATATCTCAGCACCACCCTCTTCCAATCGGTCTGTGCCGAGTGCCCTCCATAGGCACGAGGCCAGACACGAC
>CAZXQL010000259.1:0-2069 GCA_964643395.1 uncultured Thermotogae bacterium | reverse complement strand
ATTCCCGAACCGCCTCGTTGGCGTAAGCCGGGAGCCCCAGCCCCTTGGCCAATCACCTGACGATCCGGAGTCCTCCACCTTCGAGGGCTCGATCCACGTCCTCGCGGGATGCGTTGCACAGATCGCCGGGAAGCGTCTGCTTCAACGCCGACATGCCCACGCCGAGCTTCACGCTGAGTCCGACGCCCGATTCGAGGAGCCCGGCCAGAAAGCCACCGACGAACGAATCGCCCGAGCCGACGCGATCCACAACCTCGATGTCGAAGCAAGGGGCGCGGTGGACGGTGTCCGTCCTTGTCTCATAGGCAATGGCCGTCCAGCGGTTCCGCCAGACCGACGGGTTCTCCCGCAGGGTGATCGCGACTGCCTCCAGCCCGAAGCGGTCGGCCAATCGGCGCGCCACGGATTCGTACGTGTCCTCCTCGATGCCGAAGACGCGCGCGGTGTCTTCCTCCGTCGCAAACAGGACATCCGCCAACTCAACGATCCGCGTCATGACGCTTCGCGCTTCGGCTTGCGTCCAAAGGCGTGCGCGGTAGTTCAGGTCGATACAGACCTTTGCTCCGGATTCCCGCGCTGATTGGACCGCTTCCAGCGTCGCGTCGGCCGCTGTCGCGGACAGGGCCGGAGTGATGCCGGACGTGTAGAAGAGCTTCACGTTGTCGAAGATGTCGGCCCACGGGATCGCGCCTGCTTCGATGCGAGCCATCGCCGAGTTCGCACGATCGTAATGAACCGCGTTCGGGCGGGGCGACGCGCCGTACTCCATGTAGTAGGTGCCGACGCGATCGCCCTGCGTCCAGACGATGTGCTGTGTGTCGACCCCGTGGAGTCTGGCCTCGTTTCGGATCCGATCGCCCAGTGGGTTGCTCGTCAGCCGAGTTACATAGGAAACCGAGACTCCGAGTCTCGCAGCTGCCACGGCAGCGTTGAGCTCGGACCCTCCGACGTGAACATCCAGCGAATTCGCTTGTTCCAGACGCTGATGATTCGGCGGCGAGAGTCGTATCATCGTCTCGCCGAACGTTACGAGATCGTATGGCATGGTCTCCTCCTTCTCCGACTCTCCTCGACAAATGCCGACTTCGTCCGTCGACGCAGGCTCATGCTTCATCCGTCGAGCTAAACATCTACTTCGACGGGCTCCCCGGGATCCCGTACTCCTCCGGCAGGTACTGGCCGGCGAACAGCTCCTCTCTCTGCACGGCCTCGATCATGTCTTCTTCGCTCTCCGGCAGTGACGCCGCCACATCGTCAAGCCGATCCAGCCAACCCACTTCTCGCTCGGAAATCCTGACGGCTCCCTGGCGATGCCCATCGCGCAGGAGCGAGATCCCTTCACGAACAGCCAGCAACGTCTGCTCGTACGGCGAACCGACTTGAATGATCTTTTCGGCCAGCTTCAGCACGACGTCCGGATGGAGGACGTACGCTTGAGGGTCGAGCTTCGCATCCGAATCCGCCAGCCAATTGCGCAACAGAGCATCTCCACCGACGGTGTTGCGGGCTTCGTTGAGCAGCCGGCAGTCATAGGCCAGCTGCTCGAGCGAGACGACCGGAGCCTTGCCGCTGAGTAGCTGGACATTCTGAACGGATTCGTTGGACCACGCATCGCAGACGGCTTGGGCCACGTTCCCTACAGGGCTTAGGTGGGCACAGGCGGCCGACTTGCCCTCCATCGAGATCGGGATTCCGGCAATGGCCTTCAGGTAGGGCCCCTCGTAGGCACAATCCTTGCTCGGACCGACGGCACCTTCCGCATACGCGACGAGAGAGCGAGGCACCGATGCCAGTCGGACGATCGCGGCAAAGACCTTCGGAATCATCCCGCGATCCGCGAGAACCATCGCCGTGTTGGCGAAGCCGCACGCCGTATCTCCGGCCGGGACGATCTCCTGCGACCTGCACGTGGCAACGATTCTCTCCCACAGAAAGGACATGTCGCGGCAGCCCAGGACGCCGAGCGCATACACGGCGCCGAAGAGATCGGCGCGAATGACCGCCTTGTCATGAATCTCCTTGCCGCCGGTTGATTCGATCGACAGCAGATCGGCTCCCGCTTCCCCTGC
>CAZXQL010000258.1:0-2084 GCA_964643395.1 uncultured Thermotogae bacterium | reverse complement strand
CCCTTTTCCGACGCGTAAACCCGCACGAGACGCTGGTCGTTCTCGTCGCGACGTCGGTCGATCCACCCATCTCGTTCCATCCGTTGGAGCATATTGGTGACCGACGCTGGACTAATATGCATGGCTCGCGCCAGATCGCGCTGGGACAGGCCTTCGCTATGCAACAGATGAACCAGTGCAAACCCCTGGCCGCGATGGAGTCCGATCTCCTTCATGTGGGAGCGAACGCGATGTCCGGTCATCCGGCACACCTGCGCGAGCAGTTGTGCGACCGTCATCTCCTGAGCCGATTCCCGCTTGGTATTCATTGCGTCGCCTCTCAATCGTAAAATACCTAACTGTTAGGTGCCTAATATTATTGAGGGGCATGGCCTTTGTCAATGGCAGTCGAGGTATCGTCAGCTCAGCCATTTGATGAGGCTAGAATGCCGATAGGATCCCGCGTTTCTTGGCGTAAATCCCGCGGCCTTGCAGATCTCCAGGCAAATGCGTATATAATGTGGACCTACCGCTCCAAATTAGGGAGGTCGATCGTGAAATCGCATCGCACATGGAACCGAGTTCGTGTTTTCGGAAGTGTCGCGTTGGGTCTTGTCCTCATTGGATTAGTGGGTCTGGCCGGCTTCTCGCAGGCAGCCGAGGATCCGGTACTGACCGATCTGCGTACTGAAATCATTCCGGCCGCCGGCACGCCAACCGACTACGAAATCCCTCTGTCGCTCTCATCGCTGCCCCAGTTCGTCGAATGGTGGTACACGTTGGTGCCGGCGGTCGAGTCCGATCCTCGGTACGTTGATGCTCTGAGTTCGCTCGTTGCGCCGTGTTGCGACGACAATCTAGCGTACCGCTGTTGCTGCGAAAAGGATGGCCGGGCGTGCAACATTATCCGAAGCGGCAAAGGACTTGCCGCTCACTTGATCCAGGATCTCGACTACTCGACGGATCAGGTCACCGCCGCTGTCCTGCAGTGGTTCGAGTTTGCGCGGCCCGACTACTACCTGGCAGCCGAGATGACCGATCGTGGAATGAACCCCGCGGCGTACGGTCTGACGACGTACGGATCCTGCTATCGCTCGCTGTGTGAGACGCCGATTTCGCAAGGCGGATGCGGTGGCATGGGGGAATTGAACGAACCTGCCATCGAGACCAACGCGAGTTAACCCACTCCGGCTGTTCGAAGTCACCGGGAAGGAAGACCTCAAGCCCGATACCTTGGGGTCTTCCTTTTCGCGATCTGTGCGGTGCTCCTTGTCCTGGGGCACGAACGGATTGAGGCAACAGATCTTCCCCGTACTCGGACTCATCTTGCCAAGTTCTCTCGGAGGTTTGGTACGGGGTACGAGCGATCGGATAAGGTTACGCAATGCCCAAGAAGCCCCAAACCTACGATTGGCTCGATGCGCTGAATCCGCAGCAGCGCGCCGATGACGAATACCACAAGCCCCAACCGCAAGGCCAAGGATCAAGTAACACACGAACATAACGCACTTGAACCTACGTGATTTCAGCTAGGCATCTTGACGATGTGCCACTTGTTCCGGCATGCTAGGTAGCCTTGAGGCTGGGACCCCAAAAGACGCAAGGCGTCGGAGATCAATATGGAGACCATGGCCGTGAGTGGCGTCAATGGACAAATCGAGCTTCTGGAAGACCGAGTGCGGATCACTCGGCGGGGGTTTCTTGCTTTCAGCGCACATCCATGGGGAGGAGAGACGGAGATCCTTCTCTCCGAGCTTACTGCTGTGAAGTTCAAGAGAGCAACGTGGATGGCGAGCGGATTCATCCAGTTCATGTATGCAGGTAGCCTGGAAACGAAAGGATTCCACAAGACGGTTGCCGACGAGAATGCAGTCATGTTTTGGCCTCACCAGAACGTTGAGTTCAGCGAGCTGAGAGACGCAATTGATGCAAGGCGCCGGGAGCTGACAGGCTCTGGGACTCCTAGAGACGAGCTGACAGCGCTGGCAAAGCTCGCCGAATTGCACAAGGCGGGGATTCTCACGGACAGCGAGTTCGTCGCAAAGAAGAAACAGATTCTGGGCCTTTGACAGGAGCACAAACGAGGATCTTGAGAGCTCGCGCAT
>CAZXQL010000257.1:0-2086 GCA_964643395.1 uncultured Thermotogae bacterium | reverse complement strand
GCGGTCGGAAGCTGGGCTTGATGTCCCTCGGCTGCGCCTCGGAAGGGCGCTGGAGCTCTATGCGCGAGCGTCGTTTGGGGGCATGGCGCTGGCAGAAGCAGTACGGAGGGTCAGTTTGACGGTCTCCGGGCCCTTTCCGGGAACGGCAGACACCCAGTTATGGTTCGTCTATGCTTGCAATGTAAATGTCGGACGTCTATAAAGTCTCTCTATGTCCAGCCTGATTCCGCTTCTTCTTTCTGGGTTCTACGTGGGTTGGAACATCGGCGCCAACGATGCCGCCAACTGCATCGGAACGGCGGTCGGTTCCGGCTTGCTCCGCTATCGCCGAGCTATCCTTCTCGTGAGCGGAGCGGCCGTTGCCGGAGCGCTCCTCCAAGGCGGGCACGTCATGGCGACATTGGGGAAGGGAATCGTTTCGACCGAACTCACGGTCGAGGCCATCATCATTTCGCTTCTCTGCTCGGGGGTCTTCGTCACGGTGGCCACGATCCTTCGATTGCCGGTCTCGACGTCCCAAGTGATCGTCGGAGGCGTCGCCGGCGTCGGGATTGCAGTCCACGCTCACTTGAATGTGGGAACGATCGTCTCGATCGTCGAGATTTGGGTGTTCTGCCCCATCCTGACCGCCCTCATCGCGATGGGCGTGTTCTGGGTGTCGAGGAGGGTCCTCCGGCGCATCTCGAGCACGAGCTTCTGGCAGCGAACTCCTCACGTCTTGCTGATTCTCAGTGCGGCTTATCTCGCCTTCTCGCTCGGCGCGAACCACGTGGGCACGGCAATGGGGCCGATCACCAACCTCAATCTCGGCATTCCCTTGCTCGCCATCAGTGCCTTGGGCGGGTTCGCCCTGGCCACCGGGACGCTGACGTTCGGGCATCGCGTCACGCAGACAGTGGGGGGAGGGATCACCCAGCTGGACCCGGTCAGTGCGTACTCGGCCCAGCTAGCGGCCGCGCTCGCCGTCCACTTCTTTACGCTCTACGGCATCCCTGTTTCGACGTCTCAAGCAGTCGTCGGCGCTGTGATCGGGGTCGGGTTGCTCCAAGGTGTACGAACCGTTCGGAAGAAGAAGCTGGTCGGGATCGCCGCCGGGTGGGTGGCGACGCCGACCGCAGCCGGCTTGTTCTCGTTTTCGATCTACCGCATTGTGCTCGCGCTAACGACGTAGCGGGCTAGAGGTGCTTCTGGGCCACCATCAACTCGATGTGATCGGATAGGTCCTCAGCACGGTCCGACAGCTCGACGATCGAACGAATGAAGTTGTTGACCTGGAGCTTCAGCGCAAGATCGATGTCCTGCTTGAACAACTGCTTGAGGGTCCGGCGTTCGATCTGATCGATCTCTCCCTCGATGTGCTCGATCTGAGCCGTGTGTGTCAGAGCTTCTTCCATCTTCTCGAACAGATTGCCGATGGCATCGTTGACATGGGAGATGATGGCCTCGGTCTTCGCGTTGATCTCGAGGATGCCGGGGCGTACGACGTCGGGCAGCTGGATCCGCTGAATCAGCAGGTGGTCGAGCGTATTCTCGGCCGCGTTGGCGAGACGATCGACCTGGTCGACGAGTTGGAGGATGTCGCGCCGCGAGGTCGGCATGAGGGCTCCGGTCAATAGCTGAGTTTCCACGCTCCGGCGCACGTCGTCTGCCTGTCCCTCGGCCTTGTGCGTCTCGAACGCCAACTCGTCTGCCTTCTCGACATCGCCATCCTGTACGTAGGCCTGGATGGATTGCAGGAAAGCTTGCAGCGACTGGTCGACGCGATTCAGGTGCTCGAAAACGAGTTGCTCGATATCCCTCTGCTTCTTCCACAACATAGGATCTCTCCCTTTCTGGGGAAGAGCATATCTACCCGTCCGGACACGATCAACTTCTGCCGGCGTGAACGAGTTCCCACCAGATCCGCAATCCTTTGAGAGTGAGGACCGGATCGTAGTGCTCGATCGAGTCCAGCTGGCGATAGAATAGGTCGCTCCTGCCTCCGGTGGCGACGACGGGCATCGGGTCTCCGATTTCCTGGCGGAATCGGGCGATCAATCCGCTGACGAGATCCAAGAATCCCAGCACGACTCCAGCCTGGATGTTG
>CAZXQL010000256.1:0-2101 GCA_964643395.1 uncultured Thermotogae bacterium | reverse complement strand
TCCCGAGCGGTGGTCGAAGCTGTACTTCGACTGGTTGGAGAACATTCGCGATTGGTGCATCTCCCGCCAGCTCTGGTGGGGTCATCGTATTCCCATCTGGTACGGCCCGGACGACCGCGCGTTTGCTGCACACTCGGAAGAGGAAGCGGCGGAAGCGGCCCGCGCCCACTACGGACACGCCGTGGACCTGCGTCAGGACGAGGATGTGCTCGATACGTGGTTCTCGTCTTGGCTATGGCCGTTCTCGATCATGGGATGGCCTGACGAGACCGACGACCTCAAGGCCTACTTCCCGACCGACTTTCTATTGACCGGATTCGACATCCTGTTCTTCTGGGTGTCGCGCATGATCATGGCGTCGCTTCACTTCATGAACGAGGTGCCGTTCCGAACGGTCTACATCACGCCGCTCATCGTCGACGCACAAGGACAGAAGATGTCGAAGTCGAAGGGCAACAGCGTCGACCCGATCGAACTGATGGAGGAGTACGGCGCCGACGCACTGAGACTCGCTTTGGCGCATGCCACCACCAAGGGGCGGACGATGCGCACGCCGACGACGCAGCTCGATGACGCGCGCAACTTTCTCAACAAGCTATGGAACGTGACGCGATTCGTGCTCATGAACCTCGGGGACGAGCGGCCGGAGCGGCCTTCCGCAGTCGAGGCGCTCGAGGATCGTTTCATCCTGTCGCGGCTTTCGACAGCGACGAGCACCGCGCGCGAGCATCTGGAAGCGTACAACTTCAACCTGGCCGCCGAGGCGCTGTATGACTTCGTGTGGCACGACTTCTGCGATTGGTACGTCGAGTGGGTGAAACCACGCCTGAAGGAGACTCCCGATGACGGCGTGAAGGGGATGCTGTACTCGACGCTGCGCGACATCGTGAAGCTCCTGCATCCGATCGTCCCTCACATCACCGAGGAGATCTGGCAGGTGCTGGGCGAGGAGCCCGAGTCCGTCTGCCGAGCGTCGTATCCGGAAGCCGGCGCGCGCGACGAGGACGCGGAGAGCGACATGGTGGCCCTGCAGGAGGCCGTAACGGCCGTCCGGGCAATCCGTGCCGAGCTGGATGTGCCCGCGAAGGCTGAGATCAAGGTCACTCTCAAGTCCGACGCGGCACCTCTCCTCGAGGCGCTGAAAGCCAGCGATGAAGCGATCCGGAACATGACGACGGCGGCGGCATGGGAATGCGGCGACAGCGTCCAGATTCAAGACGGATCGGCCAGGAAGATCCTTTCGTTCGGCGAGGTCTACGTGCCGTTGGCGGACCTCATCGACGTTGATGCAGAACGAAAGCGACTTCAGGCCGAGCTGCGTCAGGTCGATCGCGATCTCGAGCAAGTCGCGGCAAAGCTTGCGAACGAGCAGTTCCTCAACCGCGCTCCCACGGATGTCATTGAGAAGGAACGCGGGAAGCACGAGGAGTTCGCCCAGAAGAAGGCGCGTCTGGAAGAGAATCTCACCTCCCTCGGAGGCTAGATGGATTATCGCGAGGCCCGGCAGTTCCTCGATCGATTCCCGCGGTTTGAGGTCAAGCCGGGTCTATCGCGTGTCCGCCGGATTCTCGACGCCGTCGGACAGCCGCACCTCGCGTATCCCACGATCCACGTAGGAGGAACCAACGGGAAGGGCTCGGTCGTCGCCATGCTCGACGCGATTCTGCGCGAGGCCGGATTCCGCGTCGGTCGGTTCACGTCTCCGGAACTCATGGAGTTCCGCGATCGCATCGTCGTCGATGGAGAGTGGATCGATGAAGATGCGTTGGCGGCCCGCGTCGCTGAGCTGGCTCCGGCGATCGAGGCGCTCGATGACGTGCCGAGTCAGTTCGAGCTCGTCACGGCACTCGCGTTTCAACACCTGGCTCGCTCGAACATCGACGTGGGCGTGATCGAAGTCGGATTGGGCGGTCGATTCGATGCGACCAACGTCATCCAGCCCGAAGTCGCTGTCTTGACGAACGTGACGCTCGATCACGTCGCGCTGCTTGGAGACACGGTCGAAGAGATCGCGCAGGAGAAGGCGGGCATCGCCAAACCGAACGTCGCCTTGGTGACGGGACCGCTTCAGGCCACTGTTCATGACATCGTCGTGGCCGAA
>CAZXQL010000255.1:0-2138 GCA_964643395.1 uncultured Thermotogae bacterium | reverse complement strand
TCGCAGCGACCGTCGCGCTCTGATAGTCGTGAATGGGCGCCGAGACGCACAGGCTACCCTCATGAAATTCCTCATTGTCGACGGCGTATCCCTGCCCATTGACGGAATTCAGTTCGCCTCGCAGTCTGACGGGATCGGTGATCGTGAACGGCGTGACGGGATCCAGTTTCGCAGTAGCCAGGTACGCATTAATGCGCTCATCGGGCAAGGACGAGAGCAGCACCTTCCCCAGTGCCGTGCAGTAGGCGGGAACGCGCTGCCCAACGACTTCTCGGATGATGACGCTTGGGAACCCCTCTTCCCGATGGAGGTACATCACGGAGTCTTCGTAGAGCACGGCCAGATGCGTGTTCACCTTGTGTTGTTGGGCAACCTTTCTCAGGTGCGGCTGTGCCGCCGCTCGGAGGTCGATCTTGGCCAGAACCTGGTTCGCCCTCTCGAGAAGCTTCAGGCCCAGCGCATAGCGCTTATTCTCATCCCGAGTGAGATAGCCGGATCGTTCCAGGGTAGCGAGGGTGGGATAGATCGTCCCCGGCAGCGTGTCCAACGCGTTCGCGATCTCGGTTGCCGTCATCTCCCGCGCGTCCGGTCCGAAGACATCCAGGACGCGGAGGGCCCGCTGCAGTGACTTGTTCGTGTAGCGGCTGTCCATGCTTCTCCTCGCATCGCCGGCGCGACCCACGTCGCAGCCCGCGTTCGTCACTCGAGTTCGGGGACAATGCCCCGCAGTGCTGTCGCGTCAACTCCCCGATCCGTGCAGACAGCGATCATGGCCTCGACTTGTTCTGCACGCAACCCGGGTTCCGGCGGTGGTCCGCTGAGTAACCGCGTGACATCGCCAGCGGCTCTGGCCATTAGATCCCGGCCGCCTCGCTCGGTTCCCGGTCCCCACAGGTCAGACAAGAAGATCTCGTCTCGGAAGTGCCGAGCCGTGTGCATCGACGCGGCGTAGCTCCCTCCCGGGCCTGTTGAGCAGATTTCGTCCAAGGCAAGCGTCTCCTCGGTAACGACGATCCCATGGAGGAACCGTCTGACGAGTCGACACAACTCAGCATCAATCACCATGAGTTCCGCGCTCACGCTGCATCCGGAGTCCAGGATCCCGGATGCAGCGTCGTGAATGACCTCGACACCGGCTAGGGCAGCCCCCAGCGTCGTCATCGCACGCTCGACGCCAGCCTGAAGGGTAGCTGCCTTGGCGTCCGAGATACCGCCAGTCCCGTACCCGAACGGCACTCCCAGTGCACGGCAAATCTGTGCAGTCGCGCCGTTGAGCAACGGCAACTCCGCCGCAGCTAACCGCTGCGCGCCGGTCCGAGGATCCATCGGGCTGGAGAACGAGCCCAACGCGATCGGCGCGCCGGGACACGCACATTCCGCGAGGACGAGAGCGGCCAAGTGTTCGGCGGTCTGCATGGCGAGCGCGCCGGCCAGAGTGACGGGTGAGGTCACTCCTGCAATCGCGCCGCAGACCACAAGAAATGGGATCCCGGCTCGGACGGATCGCAGAAGGGTCTGCGTCGCCTCTCGAGGGTAGCGAAGAGGCGACAGCGAACAACATCCGAGAGAAATGACCGGCCCTTCCATGCCGTCGGCCGCGATCCGCCCCAGCTCGATCACGGCGTCGAGGTCTCGCGTCGAATACGTACTGAGATGGGCGTGCTTGGAGGTATTCGACAGCACGGTCATCGCCTGAATGACATCCAGTTGGCTCGCGGGAACATCTTGGGGCGTCGCTTGGTGTTGGCAGTACCCCACTTCGTCGAGCCGATCTCCCAAGCGCGTAAGCCGCGCAAGATCCTGGAGCGTCGCTTTGCGTGCTTCGGGGGCACCCGGATCGAGCACATTCACCGTGCCGAAGCCGTTTGTGGTGACGAAGCGCGGCTGCCCGAGGCGGATACTCCGGCCAGATTGGCGTGCACCGAGGATGACGCTCTCGGGAAGCGCAGCAAGGGCCGTACGCACCATCTCCTGAGGGAAGCGGACGACATCACCGGTGGCTTGTGCACCGTGGCTTACGAGAATCGATACCGTCTCCGGATCATCGAATCGGACGCCCGCTTTCTCGAGCAGGACGAACGCGTCGGCAACGATTCGGTCGATGTCGGTCGAACTGAGGATGTCGAGCGACCCAAACA
>CAZXQL010000254.1:0-2180 GCA_964643395.1 uncultured Thermotogae bacterium | reverse complement strand
TGCGCGTGCTTGTGGAGAATGGACGTCAAACGTCCGACAGCCCGCAGATGATCTGCGGTAAGGTCGGTCTCGGATTGGCCCTTGACCCAACGAAACAGCATGCAAGGATGGAATCCCGATAGGCCGGGCATCGAGACGCCACGCAGGAGTTCCCCGGACCGCATGATGACGGGCTCCGGCGCATCGGTGGACGTGTCACGATTGATGGCCACCAGCCAGAGGAGCTCCCGCATGAGTGCCTTGTGATCCCTTCCGGGACGGCAGATTCGAAGCGCCCATCGCCCGTCTTCCGTCTGCACACGGAACACAACGTTGTCTCTCCGGCCGAGAAGCCACAGGTCGGCATCCTGCAACCCGTAGGCAGCGAGCGCCTTTCTCGCAAGCCGCTCATAGCGTTCGCTTTGTTCCCTCTCGAGCAACCGGTCGATCGAACTCACTCGACATCCTCCGGTTCTTAGGCTACACGTCCGCTGACGGCGGTGCAACGGGATCGGGCGGACGGGGTCGCGCCCATCCGTTGCCGCCACGATGACGGACGGCTACCATGGCGACCGGAATCGGAAGGAGGAGACCGATGTATGCGGAAATGGCCCCCTACTACGATCGAATCTACGCGTTCAAGGACTACGAGTCCGAGGCGAACAAGATCGTCGAGATGATCCGGGCCCATCGCCGGTCGGAGGGGAAGTGTCTTCTCGACGTGGCCTGCGGCACTGGACATCATCTCAAGCATTTGTCGGCATCGTTCGACGCGGAGGGGCTCGACAACTGCCCGGAACTGCTCGAGATTGCACGGACTCGCAATCCGGACATGACGTTTCACGATGGCGACATGCGCACGTTCGATCTCTCCATGTCCTACGATGCCATCACGTGCCTGTTCAGCTCAATCGGATACATGACGAGCCTCGAAGACCTGTCTGCGGCCGTCGACAACATGGCGCGTCATTTGGTCCCGGGCGGCGTTCTCCTCGTCGAGCCCTGGCTGACTCCTGATGTCTGGCAGGCAGGAACCGTCCACGGGATGTTCATCGACGAACCCGATCTGAAGATCGCGCGCGTCAACACCAGCCTGACAAAGGGACGCTTGTCCGTATTCGATCTGCATCACCTCATCGGCACGCCCGAGGGGACGTTCCACGTCGTCGAGCACCACGAGATGGGGCTCTACTCGATCGAGCAGATGGTGGCGGCGTTTGAGTCTTCCGGCCTCGAAACGACGTACGATCCGGATGGCCTGACGGGTCGGGGCCTGTACGTAGGAGTTCGGTGACATGATAGACGCTTCGGATTCCGTATCCATTCGCGCGGCATCGATCGATGACGTCGACGCGTTCGTTCGCCTTCGCGTCGCCCTGTTCGAGGCCATGCCGCACACCGATTCACCGTCCCCGGCGGTCGCCGACGCCATGCGCGCGTACTTCCTGAAGCACCTTCCGACCGGAGCATTCCGCGTGTGGATGGCCGAATGCGACGGGACTCCCGTTGCCAGCGTCGGTCTCGTCATTCACAGCGTTCCGCCGTCTCCAAGGAACGTCGTCGGCAAGGAAGGCTACATCATGAATCTCATCACGCTGCCGGGGTTTCGACGTCGCGGAATCGCCCGCCGCTTGATGACGTGCGTTCTCGATGTCGTTCGGCTCGAAGGAATCCCGAGGGTGAGCCTGCACGCAGCTCCCGAGGGGCAGCGGTTGTACGCACAACTCGGGTTTGTCGAAGCAAGTGGCGCACCCGAGATGACGCGGGCGCTCGATCCGTGATCCCCGGTCTCGCTTCTTCCACAGGATACGCTCGCGAGGGCCGGGCGGGCGAATCGGGCCGCTTGGATCGCGGACAGACGTCCCAATCCGTTGGAACCTCCTATTCTTGACATTCTGCCGCCCCGTGCACTACGTTTTGAGCTGTGAACTCGACAGGAAGCCCCACAGGCTGTCCTGTAGTGTGTTGTTGCAATCAGCGACAAGGGATGCACTCCGCCGAGGGACCGAAGACTCGGCCGGTGCGTGAGGAGGTCTCGCCGTGAAACGGAGATATGAGGTGCTGTGCACGATCGCCGTCCTTGCGATCGCGTTGTCTGCAGTTTCTGCACTTGCAACGGACGCTCAACTGTACTTCTCGTCCGACAAGAACGGGCAGAATCGAGTGACGAACATCCAAGAGGGGGACGAGATCTGGATCGT
>CAZXQL010000253.1:0-2209 GCA_964643395.1 uncultured Thermotogae bacterium | reverse complement strand
CGAACGTCACGTAGTGGATGCCGTCGATCACGTTGTGGGCGTTGGTGTGATCGTGGCCCTGAAACACGGCGATGACGTCGCCATCCTCGGCGAGCGCCTGCTGTACGACCGCTTGGTTGAGGATCGTGGGGCGGCCCCACTGCTCGATGAAGTCGTCGAGCCGTTGGTGCACACAGATGATGGTGGGGAGGTGCGACGCGTCGAGATCGGCGCGAAGCCACGCCATCTCGGGATCGGGGACGAAGCCCGCGACCCCGGTATAGGTGGTCGCAAGGTCCGATCCGTCGGTGGCGTACTGCACGTCGAGCACGACGAAGTGGTACGTCCCGACGTCGAAGCTGTAGTACGTCGCGTCGATGCCGAGAATGTCGAGGATCGTCTTCTTGTCGAGGTTGTACAGGTCGTGATTCCCGAGGACGTAGTAGGCGGGCCCATCGAACTGCCGGTAGAGGCCGTTCGCCCAGGCCAGGATGTCCGGAATGCGGGCCGGATCGCCCGGATCCACGCCGAAGACGGCCCAGCCGTTGACGAAGTCGCCCAGTTCGATCACGAAATCCGGCGCCCACGCATTCATCGCCGTGGTGAACGTTGCCAGCCGCTCCTCGGTGTGGGTCATCCACTTGCCTTCGAGCGGCGAGTCGATGTCATGGGCGTGGAGATCGGTGATCAGGCCGAGCCGTACGATGGGCGATGGGTCGGCCGTTGCGAGAACGGCCCCTGCGATCAGAACGAGAAGGCACAGCAGAAACCGACGTTGCATTCTTGCAGATCCCCTTCCGCGCTTCACGCGCGACGTCTAGAAATGGAGATCGTAGCTGTCTTGAAGTCCGAACCCTTCGATCGAGATCGTTCGTTGGTCCGCATCAAGCGCCACCTGCGCCCACGTTGGCGGCACCGGATCCGTGTGGTCAACCATTGCCGCGAACGTGATGTAGTGAATCCCATCGATCTCCGTGTACACATTCTCGTGAACGTGCCCCTGGAACACGGCGACCACGACGCCGGATTCACTCAACAGCGACTGGACTTCGGCGTTGTTGACGACGGGCGGCCCTCCGGCGTTCGCATCGAACTCCGAGTCGAGCGGTTGGTGAATGCAGACGATCGTCGGCAACTGCGTTCCTGCGAGATCGTTGCGCAGCCAATCGAGTTCTTGCACGGGAATCCGGCACTTGACGCGCATGAACACGTGATCGTAGTCGGACTCATTCGGATCGTTGTATTCGGCGTCGAGAATGGCGAAGTGGAAGCCGCCCAGATCGAAGCTGTAGTAAGTGGCGTCGCCCCCGGTGGCGGCAAGGAATTCCGCCTTGGAGAGATCATACAGGTCGTGATTGCCGACCACGTAGTACAGCGGACACTGGAGTCCCGCGAAGCTCGCAACGGCGTCGTCGAGGAGCTGCGCAATCCGAGTCGGATCGCCGTAGCCGGGTCCCAGGACGAATGCCCCGTTGACCAGGTCTCCCAGTTCGATCGCCACGTCCGCAGGCCACGCGTTTGCCGCGTCGACGAATGCGGCAATGCGATCGGCATAGTCGGTCATGACCTTGCCTTCAGCCGGTGAATTCGTATCGTGAACGTGAATATCGGTGACTACAGCGACATGGATGGGTGCGGCGAGCACGGCGACTGCCGAGAACAGCACGAGAACCCATGCGAGAATGACGCTCCATCGGTGAACCATCGAAACCTCCCTCATCCTTACGTGGGGTGACAAAGACTAGCTCGACGCCGGGGGAGAGGCAAGGTTCGCATCGCCGGCCTCGGAGGCCTCGAGTCCCAACTGCATCGCTCGCAGGTTCGTCTCGATGACGGACTCCGGCTTTCCGGCGAAGACGGTTCGGATGGCGCCCTCCAGCGCACGCGTCGGGAGATCGAGATACGGGATCCCGGCTCCGAGCATCACCATGTTCGCGGCTTGCAGGGCGCCGGCTTGCTTGGCCAGCGTGACCGCGTCGATCGAGCGATGGATGGGAACGGCGCCGAGCTCGCGTTCGATATCCGCCTCACCCGGATAATCGGGAATGTTCTTCAGCGGCGCCGTGCTGGTGACCACGGCACCGTCGGCAGCCAGGTACGGCAGATAGCGCAGGGCTTCCATCGGCTCGAGAGAGAGGATGAGATGAGCGGTTCCCTCCCGAACCAGCGCGGAACGGATCGGTCGATCGGCATAGCGGAGGTGGCTCTGGACCACCCCGCCGCGCTGGGC
>CAZXQL010000252.1:0-2227 GCA_964643395.1 uncultured Thermotogae bacterium | reverse complement strand
GGGATCGAACACGATGGATGGTGCTGTAGCGTCGTCCATGCCTTCGCTGTAGTCCACTGTTACCGTGAACGTCTTCCCCGCTCCGCAGTCCGCGTCCGAGATCAGAGAATCCGATACTGCAATAGCTGTCACGACGGGTGAAATCGTATCCACCACGCTCACCGTCCGCGTAATCGTTGTCGCCGCATTTCCGTGGCAGTCGACGATGTCGTACGTGACGTAGTAGGTAGCGACGACATTCGCGTTCACCGAACCAGCCATGACCAAGCCGTTCGGGTTGACGCAGCAGTTGTCCGATACCGTGGCTCCGGGCTCGTTGTAGCTGTCGACACCACATTCCAACGTCATTGGGTTGGAGCCGTTGAGAGTGATCGTCGGCTTTTCGTCGTCGACAACGGTCACATTGAAGCTACAGATCGACGTGCGCCCCTCGCAGTCCTCCGCCACGTACAGGACCGTCGTCGTCCCTACAGGGAACGTATCTCCCGGATGGTGGTCCGCCTTGAGTGACGAAAGACAGCACGCGTCGCTTGCTGTCGGTTCGGTCCAGCTGACGACTGCGGAACATGCTTCCGGATTCGTACCGACAACGATGTCATCCGGACAGCCCACGATGACTGGCGCGAGGCTGTCGACCACACGCACAGTCCGTATCGCCGTTGCCGCATTTCCGTGGCAGTCATCGATTTCGTAGACGACCGAATAGATGCCGACGTGGTCCGAGTCCACAGAGCCGCTATTCACCAGATCGTTGATGTCGACGCAACAGTTGTCCGATGCTGTAGCGCCGGGGTCGGAATACACGTCGACGCCACACTCCAGCGTCATCGGATTCGCCCCGAGCAGACTGATCACCGGCCTCTCATCGTCAATGACCGTGATGCGAAAGTCGCAGGTACTTGTTTGTCCGTGGCAATCCGTGGCCGTGTACGTCACGGTCGTTGTTCCCACCGGGAATGTGTCGCCAGGACGATGATCCGAAGTGAACGAATTGAGACAGCACGCGTCGTTCGCCGTCGGTTCCGTCCAGGCCACAACGGCTCCGCATACTCCATGATCGTTTAGCACATAGATGTCAGATGGACAGCCGTTGATCACCGGGCTTCGTGTGTCGACGACGTTTACCGTCCGCGTCACCGTTGCGGCCGCGTTGCCGTGGCAGTCCTCGATGTCATAGGTGACGGTGTACGTCCCCGCCACCGACGTGTTGACCGATCCACCGATCACCAGATCGTTGATGTCGACACAGCAGTTGTCCGACGCTGTGGCTCCGGGTTCGCTGTACGTGTCGACCCCGCATTCGAGTGTCATTGGGTTCGCGTCGAGCAAAGCGAGAGACGGGCGTTGCCCATCTACAACTGTTATTGACTGCGTGCACGTCGAGGTATTCCCGGCAGCATCCGTTGCAGTCCATGTCACAATCGTCTTTCCCACCGGGAATTGCGCGGGGGCGTCGTTTGATATGCTCGGAGTTGAACAATTGTCTGAGACAGGCGGCGGAGTCAGACCGTAATTGGTCACGTAGCAATGCCCTAGCTCCGCCTCAATGAAGAGATCTCCCGGCTGTGTGATCGTTGGGGGAGCAGTATCTCCTTCGCAACTAACGTTGATCGAAAGATAGGCTCCGCGAATGTAGGTAGGGTAGGTCCAGTTTGCGTCACATGAGACGAGGATCTTGACCGTATGTTGTCCGGCAGGCGTTCCTGCAGGTATTACGCAGGATTCACTGACGTGGAACGTTAGCGATTCCCCCTTAGCAGGAGATATCTCAGCCCCTGACGCGAGTAGCATTCCATCGCGCGCTCCAGATGTCCCATCAAGCCGTATTTCCCACGGATTCGGGTAGTCGTAGTAGTAGTTCACTGAATGGTTGTGCGTAACGGAAAACTGGAATGAGACAGTGACTGTCCCTCCTGGCGCAATGACCGTAGGCGAAACAGACGCGTAGGCAACATTGGACATCGAGTGTCCAAGAACCTGTACACCACATGCCACCATCAAGACCAGCCCAACAAGACTACATGTCAATCCCCGCTTCAATGTGCACCTCCGTCCATCCTGGTATTGCCTTGGCGCAGTCCAGGGTTCATGTCTCTCCCCATGCAGAGGCTATCGAGAGTGCAACAGACTCAAGACGGCTCGTTTCTTGGACAGCCAAGTCAGCATCTCCGTCCCTCCTCGTTGCTGGTAGCCCGGCATCCGGGAGCCTGGCGGCTCCGAGAGCGAA
>CAZXQL010000251.1:0-2231 GCA_964643395.1 uncultured Thermotogae bacterium | reverse complement strand
ACGTTCAGGTGACGGTGACTCTGGCGACCAATGATGCCATTCTGGAGGACATCCAGATCGACCGCGTGCGACCCGAGCAGGGTCGGGTCGAGTTCACCGGCAGTGCGGTTGTGCGGTGCCTCGAAGGACCCAGCATGTCCCGGGTTCAGGTTCACGTCGAAGCGGCGGATTGCTGTGGGAATGCTGCCGTGCCGGTGGAGACGGGCACGGACGAAGGCCTGGTCGACGATATCATCCTTCCGATCCCCAGGGACGATCCGCGCCAGGACATGGCGACGGATGAAAGCGCCGTCATCGACCCGCTGGTCGACGTGAGGCTGGACGAATTCGGGACATACCGGCTCATTCTGAGAGAGAGTACGCCGGTGCGCATTGATGTGATGGGTAACGACGCGGACAACCTGACTCACAATGCGTCTCACCCGTTTGCGCCGTGCGTCGAATGCGGCCCGTGCGGCGGCCAGACCGGTTGCTGCGCGACGATGACCATCGAAGAGATCGTACTTCCCCCCAGACATGGAACGGCGACGATCAAAGACGATACGGGCAACTGTGCCGGTGGCACGGTGATTCGGTACGCCCCGGACCGCGGCTATCTGGGGCCGGATGATTTCACGTACCGCATCCGCGATGCGTTTGGCAACGTTTCCGATGTCATTGCGACCGTGTATCTGCAAGTCGTTCCTCAGGTTTTCGTTGTGGATGTGCCCGTGATCGCATGCCAGGGGCGGACGGTCGAGTTCACGGTGTCGGGATCAGATCTATTCATCGATCTGGACGACCCGGAGTCCGTCCCGTTCACGTTCACCGTGTCCGACGGGCCGGAACACGGTGTCATCGGAGGCAGCCTGATCGACATCCTGTACACGCCTCCCAGCGAGGTGACCGATTCACGGTTTGGTGCCGTCGTTCCGTCGCTTGACTTCCTGGAGTCCGCCGGAATCACCTTGGACTACACGCCCGCGGAAGGATTCACGGGACGGGACCAGCTGCGCATCCGCTTCGAGGACCCGTTCGGCGGCACAGGGGTCCTCGCCGTCGACATTGCGGTCGGAGAATGCGCCGACGGAGGTATGTCCCCCGATCTTCAAGCGACGCGCGGTCAGATCGTCTCGTTCCTTACGCCGGCCTCGTTCGAGTCAGTGGCCGAGGGCGGACTGGGGTCGGTGATCCTGATGTCGTTGGAGGACGGAAGCGTCTATCCGGATGCCGTTTCGAGCGTCTGGAGCGATCCGCTCGATCGCAGCATTCTGCGGATCGACACGGGAGGCCTGCCACCGGGGTCGTATCAGCTTGCCATTCCGCTGGGCACGGATGAATCGGTGACACTTGTCTTGGAAGTGGGTGAGTCCGAATGAGGCTGAAGGGGCTGGGGATTGCCGGACTGCTGGTCATCGGGCTCTCGTTGTACGTAGTCGCCAACAGCGCGCCAGTGATGGAGGATCGGTACATCCGAACCGTTCAGGACGAGCCCGTGACGTTCGAGCTCCGCGCCACCGACGCCGATATCGACCCTGCCAACCCGGAATCGGAACCGCTCGTTTTCACCATCCTCGATGGACCGGCGCACGGTGTGTTGATCGGGGATCTGACCGACGTGGCCTACCGGCCCGAGCACACGGCGGCGGTCGAGGTGACGTATGCACCGGCCGATGGATACGTGGGGACCGATCTTGTTGTCGTTTCCGTGACCGATCCATTGGGCGAACAGGCCCTGGGTACGACGACGATCGAGATCGAGGTGGCGGAACGCCGATCACCCGGCATCCTGTCGGGAAACTGGAGTTGCCAAGTCACCTACAACACGCAGACGGGCGGGTTCACCGCATTCCGAACGCAACTCACCGAGGTCTACCGGGTCGGCAACCTAACGTTGCAGGGGATCGCATCCCTCCAGATGAAGACGCCGGTCAACGTGAAGGAGATGGTGTTCGACGCGCTCCGATTCCAGGGCGATTCCTCGATCTTCGGCGTCGACCACACTTCGACCTTGGCCTTCAATCCCGATGTGGCGGGCTCCGATGTGTTCGACTACTGGCTGGCGTCGACCCGGTTCTCACTCGGTGGTGTCGGCTTTGCACACACGCTGTACCTGTCAAACACGCAAACCGACTCGTACCAAGCGCTGTCGGCTCAGTTCAGGCTGGGGACGGTCTCGTTTGCCAACACGGTTCGATTCGGCTTGGACCCAAGTTGCACGTTCTGTTTCTCTCGGAACGATACGCGCGTTT
>CAZXQL010000250.1:0-2233 GCA_964643395.1 uncultured Thermotogae bacterium | reverse complement strand
TCGGCGACTGTGAAGATGAGCGGATGTTTCCGGACCATGTCATCGCCCTCGGTCGTCGAGATGACGATCACTTCACGGGCGGCTCCCAGCGGAAAATCAGCGGGACAGATCAGATTGCCGACGTTCTCGATGAAGAGAATGTCCAGCGCGTCCATGGAAAGGTCCTCCAGGGCATGATCGACCATGTGAGCGTCCAGATGGCAGTCGTCTTGGGTATTCAGATTGACCGACTCGGCTCCGCGTGAGAGAAATCGGCGATGATCGTCGTCCCCGGCGGAGTCCGCGGCAATGGTGCCGACCTGCAATCCGCACGCTCGCAGTCGATCGATCATTCGCTCGATCAGCGACGTCTTCCCGCTTCCGATGGCGCCCATCACGCTAATCGCCGTCACGTGGGACTCCTCCAAGTGGCGGCGGTTGGCATCCGCCAATTCGAGTTGTCGCTTGAGGATATCCTCTCCGCCTACGTGAACGTTGTGCATGCCCCCTCCTTCGCGACCGAATGATACGGGCCGCATTGCAAGGGCGCAACGGGTCTGACAAACCGGATCGACCTCGTTGCGTCGCCGGTTCGAAGCCTTATCATGAGGGTGCGAACCGAACACGCAATTTGGAGTATATTGGCAGATATGGCTGTCAGCCTGTCGGATCGCGTTCCGGTGGGCCGCAGTAACTGAGAACGAACAAGAAACGATACCGAGAAAAGGAGTCCGTCGATGAGAAAAGCGATCCTCATGTTGTCCGTCTTGGCTGCTCTGTCAGCCGTCGCCTTTGCGGGGCCTTCCATCTACGTTGCCATCAATGTGTACGACTTCGGATCTATTACCGAAGGGTTTGCGGTGACGCACACGTTCATCCTTCAGAATGTAGGAGACGAGGTGCTTCGGATCTCGGGCGTCCAGACGTCGTGCGGGTGCACGACGGCAGCATTGGACAAGACGTCGCTGGCCCCCGGCGAAACGGTCGACCTCCAAGTTCAGGTCAACACGACCGGATATCACGGGACGATCACCAAGCTGATCAACGTCATTTCGAACGACGAAGACATGCCGCAGCTCACGCTTCGGATCACCGGGCAGGTTCTGACCGCGCAGCCCAACCAGATCGCCGTCAGCGATGCCTTCTACTATTTGTACCTTCTGGTGGATCTGCGCAGCCCCGAGGACTACGCGGCGCATCACATCCTCGGATCCGTCAATATCCCTGCTGCGGGAATCGACGAGGCCCTCGCCGGCCTGCCGGCCGACACGTTCACCCTGCTCTACGATGCGTCCTCTGAGGAGAGCGGGGCCGTCGCCCAGCAACTGAGAGATGAAGGCTACCACGCTGCCTATGCGCTGATCGGTGGATTGGACGAATGGGCTCGCCGGTACGGGATGAAGTACGTCACCAACCCGGACCCCGCCTACGAGCCTCTCTCGCAGCAGGCGCCAGTCTACGGCGAGGGGCAGCAGCCCGCTTCCATGATGTCCTGGGACGATTTCAATTCGATCTTCCTGTTGTACGTCGACGTTCGGTCCGAGGACGCGTATGCGGCCGGACACATCATGGGCGCAATCAACATCCCGTTCGAGAGTCTCGAGGCGCAGTCCGACTTGCTCCCTCGGACGGCGACGCTCATTGCGTACGATGACTCGGGAGATCTCGGCGACCAAGCCGCTCAGTGGTTGCTGGACAACGACTTCAGCATGGCATTGAGCCTGTTGGGCGGTTTGAACGAGTGGGTCCGCCAGTACGGAGAGGACTACTTGTTGACAGACGCTCCGTAGGGCGGTTTCTCGAACGAAAGGACCCCCATTGAAGCGGTACGTTCTTCTGATCGCCGTCGCGATTCTGGCAGCTTATTCGGTGGCGGCGGCCGCCACCACGACGCTCGTGTTCTTCTATCAGATTGGGTGCTCGCACTGCGCCCATACGGAGGCGTTCCTCGACTCGATCCTTCCGCAGTATCCCGATCTCGAGATCGAGCGCTATGAGATTGACGCGGAGGGGTCGCTCGACCTCCTAGACAAGCTCCTGGCTGCCTACCATGTCGAGATCGGCTCCGTGCCGATGATCTTCGTCGGTGACGTCGCGTTGATCGGTGGGACGTTCCACGGGCTGTACGACGAACCGTACACCGCATCGGGGCAGTCTGCGGATCTGACACTCGAGTCGGCCATCCAGAAAGCGATCGCTGAGGGTGCCCATTCGCCGCTGGACCGAATCGATGACAATGCTTCGTCCGGGTCCG
>CAZXQL010000249.1:0-2261 GCA_964643395.1 uncultured Thermotogae bacterium | reverse complement strand
CTGCGAAGTGCGAGAGAATCTCGTTCATCTGATATCCATGCATCCGTCCTTCGTTTAGTAGTCCGAGCAGCAAGAGTTCACTCACGAGCGCCTCCTCGTTCGCATCAATTAGTTGCGATGAACTATAAAGAAGAACCGTCACTCCGTCAAGTGCGCTTCCTGGACTTGCTTGCTCGATATGCGCAAGTGCTTACCTGTTCTGCATCATCGATCTTCCAAATCCCAGAAGGTGATGTGCATCGCCAAGAAGCAACGCACAAACGCGTCCTACATTCAGTCCCCCAGGCTCCATTTGAGCTAGCAGACGCGAGGGTATTCATGATGAGGACCTTGAGTCCCTATCCCTTCTGAGTATCGTGACCAGGTCTGCGAAATGTCTTCGCGTGAAGCGAATCGCCGCTTGCTCAGAACCCAACGTAATTCTGACCATCGAGCTTCTTGCCGCTTCAGCCTGTTCGTCACTTCCGTACTCAAGGAGGTTGCTGCAAAACTCCTCTCCTGCGACATTGTCGCGGCGGACGAACTCGACGAACTTTGCTTCACACAACGGGCACAAGGCCAGATACTGGTGCGAATTGACCTTCCGGAACTCGGAGGAATCCAGGGCCCCGCGGGCAACGAAGTAGTAATGGTCGTCTCGCCCCCCTGGAAGGCATCACAGCGTGGCAGATCTGGCAATACACATCCCCGTGCTGGTCTGAGTACTCATGCCGAAGAGCAGCCTTGATTTCTTCCGTTGGGATCGATCTCCTAACACTGCGTTCCCTTCTCTGGCAGGTCTTGCTCGTTGAGTCTTCCCACTGCTCCTCGACCTTCCGCGAGCGGCGATCAGGATCAGCGGAAGTCCTCTTCGGGAAGGAAGCTGGCCGGCGGAGCCCTTCACAGAGCTTGCTCACGCTCTCTTGAGGAGCATCCGTCACCTCGATTCTCGGTCTGCTATAATTCTCGCTGGAGGTGCATCCACTATGGTGTGCAGCGAGATGAAGCTCGGACAGGTCTACGTGTGTGGAGATTGCGGCCTTGAACTCAAGGTTGTCAAGGAGTGCGATTGCGAGGAGGGAAGCTGTTCTTGTTCTGATCTTGAGTGCTGTGGAGGCACGCTGACGCTCAAAACTTAGCAGGAATCCACGCAATCTCGTATCAGAGAAGAATGTGGGGGACATCAGTCACCAGCATGCAACGCACGAACGTGTCTTACATTCAGTCCTCCAGGTTCTGTCTTTCTGCCACACATCGGATGTGGGATTCCTAACGAGCAACTTGACGGCGGGGACAATACGTGTACAATCGGATACATCGTGTCCCCGACAGGAATTGCCCCGACCCTCTTTCCCGCAGCGCGACTTGCCGTACTGCGGTGGCTCGCCGACACTGAGGCCGGGCTTCACCTGCGCGAGCTGGAACGCCGTACAGGGCTAAACAAGCATGGGCTGGCGCGCGAACTTCATGCGTTGCGAGATGCCGGAATCCTCGTGTCCACTCAAGTTGGAAATCAGATCATTTACCGCCTGAATCCGGAGTGCCCAATCTACGACGAGCTACGATCCATCATCCGCAAGACAGTCGGACTGGCCGGAGTCCTGCGCGAGGCGCTCCAACCGTTCGCCGATCGCATTGATCTTGCGTACGTCTACGGAAGCTTCGCGAAAGGCGAGGTGAGGCCGGATAGCGATGTCGATCTCATGATCGTTGGCGCTGTGTCACTGCGAGGAGTTGCATCGGCGATCCGTTCAGCAAGTAGGACACTCCATCGCGCCATCAATCCAACGTCCTACGCGCCGGACGAGTATGCGGCTGAACTGCGGGCGAAGGATTCGTTTGTCGACCGGGTCCACAACGGGCCACGCATCACCGTGATCGGAGGGAACGCGTGAGCCTGGCGGAGATGCTCCTCCGCAATGAACTGCGGCGAGAGCCCGAGACACCCGGGGAGATCGAGCGGCTTCTCCAAGCGATTGACCGCCGACTGGAGGACGCCGGGAATCAGGCAAACCATCCGGAGACCCGCTTGGAACAGGCATATCATGCAATCCTCAACTGCGCTCTCGTCGGACTGCGGGCGAATGGTCTGCGACCGACCGATCGTCGGGGGCATCACGTTGTCGCATTGGAGTCTCTGAACGACACGCTCGGAATCCCGGTCGATCGCGTCGATTACTTCCAGATGTTACGTGATCTTCGCAACAAGGATGTCTACACAGGCGGCATCCATGTCACGGATCGCCAAGCCGAAGACGCCATCGGAGAAGCGCAGGCCCTAC
>CAZXQL010000248.1:531-2261 GCA_964643395.1 uncultured Thermotogae bacterium | reverse complement strand
ACCGAATCTCAGCGAGCGGTCCTCCCTTCAAGAGCCCGTGAATGAGCCAAGCGAGAAGCTTCCAAAGGGCATTCCGAACCCAGGTGCGATCATCGTCCGGATTGTCTTCGTTCCCGGTCTCCACCGAGTCCCTGGGTGGCGTGCCGTGGATCGCGAGGATCTCCTCCACCTCGTTGGCGATGTCGTCGAACGTCTTCTGCATCTCTGCAAGGATCTTCTCGAGTTCCTCCATCTCGGCTCCCTGATCTGCCACCGCGATCAACAGAGCCAATAGGCATCGCAGCTTGCCCGCCTTCATCGTGAGAGCGTCCTGCAAGAACGCGATCCGCGTCTCCTCGTCCTTGGCGAGTTCAGCCTGCTTCCTCGCGATCGCTTTCGCGATCTCCCAAAGCTCAAGCGCCATCCGCCACAACTCGATTGCCATCGGATTGCCGGACGCTTGAAGGTTCGCGGCGGCCTCTTGGATGGCTGCGATGGCGTCTTGAACGGCAGTTTGGGCGGCAAGCCACGCCTCCGGGTCGTCCTGATTCTTCCTGAGTCTCTCCGCCGCCTCTCGCAGTGCCTTGGCCGCCCTGTTCAGCTTGGAATCCTCACCTTCCCCCATCTCCTTCGCCGTGGCCTCCATTCGGCCGGCGAGATCCTCGAGTTGCTTGGCCACTTGTTCCGCGTTCATCCCTACCTCCCATCCTTCCGGGTCCGATGCGTGCGCTCGGGTGCCCGGATCTGCTTTGCCGTACGGCCCACGTTTCAGCCACCGAATGCAGGAGCTGCCGTGAGAACAGTCCACGTATAGGAACATACCATACATAAAAGAGGGAGAGAAGACAAGACGGGTCAAATGAATCCATCCATGGGTCCGCGCCGTCTCGATGTGGTCGGGTCCTCAATGACACTTCAAAAGCTGCTAGGCCACGTGTCAAGACACAGATGACGGATGGAAGGTGACGGGATGGCTGCGGTTCTTGTAGACTAACCAACGTACTGAAAGGAGGAAGGATGAGCGGGGATCACAAGCATGGCATCTTTGGAGGAAGTCTGGCCGGCGCGGTCTGGTTCGGCGGATGGTTGTTCACCATCGCATTCGCGAAGCTGTTGTGGTGGCAAGCCATTTTGGGATTGGTCGTCTGGCCGTACTACCTCGGAGTGATGGCAAGGTAAGCAGAGATCTAGGGCGCTGGAAAGGGCGGCATCCCGCCGACAGCGGGATGCCGCATGTCTTCTACGAACTTGGAGGGACCAACTGGATGGAATACGTCACCGTGGTTCCGTCCTCGAAGGCGAGGCGTAGGCTGTAGTCTCCCGGGGGAAGCTCCTCAGTCGGGATCGACAGAGAGTAGGTCGATGTGCCGGAACCAGTTCGAACGACGCAATGATCGACAAGTGAGGGCGTCGGCGGCCGGGTGCTGTTGTCGACGGCGTAGAGGTAGACGTGGATGTAGGACGTGACAACGGGAAGGTCGTTGGCTCCCAAGATCCGACAACTCCCGGTGATGGCTTGGCCGATTTCGTACACGTACGTCCCTTCGGGTGCGTCCACATCCGTCACGGCCGGAGGCTCCCCCCCGCCCTGCGGAACCAACGGCTCAGTGACGTTGGGCTCTTGGGCAAACGCGAGGACGACATCGTAGTACGGCGAGTCGAGAACGTAGTTCGGAAGCGTGTACTCGTACCTGCCGAAGTCGTCACAGGCCACATAGTGGTAGTCAATCAACGTCCGGGTTGGCGGCGAG
>CAZXQL010000248.1:0-521 GCA_964643395.1 uncultured Thermotogae bacterium | reverse complement strand
GTGTAGCGGCCCGCCACAAAACGGGATCCCGTGCTCATCCGTCATCCGGAACGTCTGCGTGACGGTATCCGCGTTCCCGTCGCTGTCGGTCGGCTGCAGGGGACGGTCGAGGATCGTTCCGTCTCCCCCGGTCCCGAGCGGAACAACGGTGTACGGACTGACGGCAATGCTAAACGGGCCGATCTGATCGGCTGCCATGTACTCGTTCTGAACGAAGATGACGATGTTATCCGTCCTGCCGACGTCGTTGGCACTCGGCCTGCCCCACAAGCGCCCGGTGTCGTTATCAAACTGCGCCCACGCAGGACCGTTGACAAGGATGAACCATGGGGCATCCGGACACTCGGAGCGAAGAGTCGGTTTGAAGCTGTAGAACTCATCCACGTGCACAGTCGATGACGGCGTTCCCGAGACGCTCAAGCTCTTGCAGATGTTGGATTCGTCTCCGCCGGAGACCGTCGGGACCGGATCCACGCCGGTGAATGCAATGTGCCATCCGCTGTGTGGCGGTGTCGATGCTG
>CAZXQL010000247.1:0-2288 GCA_964643395.1 uncultured Thermotogae bacterium | reverse complement strand
GGACGCGTCCAAGGCATGGAGACCAAAGGCGGAGCCAAAGTTCTACAGAGCTCCGTGCCCCTGGCCGAAATGTTCGGCTACGCGTCGGAGCTACGAAACATGACATCCGGACGAGGAACGTTCACGATGCACTTCGAGCACTACCAAGCTGTCCCATACTCGATCGCGGAGGAGATCATCGAGAAGCTGAGGCAGTAGGGGACTGTCCCCTATCGTGAAGGGGGACTGTCCCCCTTCACATCCAGCCGACGCTCGAGATCGACGAAAATGCGGCCGTCCTCCACCTTGGTCGCATAGATGACGAGGTCGTGCACGCGAATACCGGCCATCATTGCCGTCATCTTCAGCATGTTCGCCAGGGGAACCTTCGGATTACTCACCCGCTTCCCCGTTGCGAGTTCGAACTGCGTCTTGTGCAGCGGACAGATGACTCGACCGTTGTTGATCCGCCCTTGGTGCAACGGCGCGTTCATGTGGGGACAGCGGTCATCGAATGCGTAGATGGCCTCCCCCACTCTGGCCAACGTGATTTCACGCTTCTCCACGTCGAACTTCCGCATCTGTCCATCGGGGATGTCCGCCTCGGCGGCGATGTCTCTCCACTCCATATGACGCCTCCTTCCCATCGACGCTGTCTCCTGCTATTGAGGGATTCCGACCCATGTCATGCAAGCTTGTCGTGCGGCCCCCATGTGAAAAGGGCGACGTACCCCATGGCGGCGAGCACTGCGCCCGCGCCGGCTACTAGAACGCCCCCAAACAACAGGTGAGATCTTTGGGCAAGCTCCGCAGCGTTCCCCAGGTCACGTCGACGCCGAATGTCACCGACTCGAGACCGTCGTACCCCATCCAGATCTCCAGGTACGTCGAGAGAGACGATGACAGCGACGTCTCGGCGCGCGCCCTCAGTCCCAGCCACGAGAACAACGAGTCATCGAGGTCGGTATCGAAGAAGCTGTACAAGCCGAGCTTCGATCCGTCCCCGCAACACGCGCCCCGGTCGATCTCGATGGCGATCGCTTCCTCCACACCGTGGGCGACATCGACGCAATTCGAGGGAATGATCCACGCAAAGCCGTTGTCGTAGGAATGAATCGCTCCATCCGTGCCGATGTACCAATCGTCATCGGAGAGCAGCTCGGACACCGTGACGGTCACGTCTCCCAGCGTACAGACCCATCCCAGTGCGTCGACGTGGATTGCGGAAATGGAGGTGTCATCGTCCTCGAGCGAGAGGTACGGCGTGAAGCAGACGACGTCTCCGGCATCGATTCCGAACCACAGGTCGAGATCTTTCTCGTCGAGGTCGAACCACAGGTCGATCCAATCAATCTGGACGCCCGTGCCGCCGATGGGAACATCCTTCGCCCACAGCTCGAAACCGTCGAACCCATCGCAATCCAGACCCAACCAGCCGCCCACATCCGCACAACAGAAGGGGAGCTGCAGGAAGATCTCGGCGGACGAGAAGTCCATCGCACACGTCGGATCGTTGACGAAGATCAGGTCACAGGCGAGGTTTTGGTCGACCACGGTTTCGAGCCCGTTCCAGTAGATCCAGGGGAGCAACTCCCAGAGGTTGAAGCTGGTCTCCCACCAGACCTCGACGTCTCCGACCGACCCATGGCCTCCGAGCGCGAACCCGGCTCCGCTGAGACTGAACGGATCCTCTCCATCAGTTTGCAGACTGAAGAAAGCCCAGAGTTCCGTGCCGAACGCATCAATCCAGACGGCATTGTCCCAATCAGTCCACACCTCGTCGTCCAAATCCCACTGGCCGTACATCGAGTACACGTGGAATGAGCCCAGCGTGCCCGTCGCAAGAAACGCGAGATCCTCGAGACCGTCCTCTTCCGCGTCGAGCAGTGTCCCGAACGTCCAATCTCCCACCGAGTACTCGAGGCCCCCTTCGAGATCGATCTCGAACGCCTCCGGCCACGGATCGTCGAATTCGAATTCGGTCTCTGCGTGGAAGAAGCCCGCGAGCTGCGCGACCGAGGGGAGGGCCCAGATCGACATGGCGAGGAGAACCGCGCTCATCACGGCAACCGCACGTCGCATCGCACCAACCTCCTGCCCCTCCCCATCACAATGCACGATGCACGGCCGTTGCGTCAAGTCCCGTGAAGATGCGGAGTCGAGGGGCCGCCCCTTCCATCGATCAGGAGCTGGGCAGCAGATAGAGGAAGATCGCGAAGTAGTGGCAGGCACTACCGGCCATCACGAACAGGTGCCAGATCATGTGCGCGAACGGAAGGCGCTTCCAGCAGTAGAAGACGACGCCAACG
>CAZXQL010000246.1:0-2320 GCA_964643395.1 uncultured Thermotogae bacterium | reverse complement strand
GACCTCGATGTCGCTCGGACAGCCCTCGATCACCGGCGCCAGCGAATCAATTACGCTCACCGTTCGTGTCACCGTGTCCGCCGCGTTCCCGTGGCAGTCCTTGATGTCGTAGGTGATGGAGTAGGTTCCCGCCACTGACGTATCCACCGAACCCGCGATCACCAGATCGTGGATGTCGACGCAGCAGTTGTCCGCCGCCGTGGCTCCGGGTTCGGAGTACGTGTCAACGCCACACTCCAGCGTCATTGGATCGGCGCCGAGGAGTGTGATGACCGGCACCTCGTCGTCGGTCACCGTCACGTCGAAGCTGCATGTGCTGGTGTGTCCGTGACAGTCCGCCGCCGTGTACGTCACCGTTGTTGTCCCCACCGGGAAGACGTCTCCCGGATGATAGTCCGACGTGAATGAGTCCAGACAGCAGGCATCGCTTGCTGTCGGCTCCGTCCAGCTCACCACGGCGCTGCACAATCCAGGATCGTTGTCGACTTCGATGTCGCTCGGGCAGTTCTCGATCACCGGCGCGAGCGTGTCGACCACGTTTACAGCACGCGTCACCGTGTCCGCCGCGTTCCCGTGACAGTCGACGATGTCGTAGGCGACGTAGTACGTCCCCGCCACCGCCGTGTTCACTGAGCCATCGATCACGAGGTCGTTAACGTCGACACAGCAGTTGTCCATCGCCGTCGCGCTAGGCTCCTCGTACGTGTCGACGCCGCATTCGAGCGTCGTCGGATCGTCGCCGAGCAGGCTGATCACCGGTTTCTCATCGTCGGTCACTGTGATGTCGAAGCTGCATGTGCTCGTGTTCCCACAGTCATCGATGGCTGTGTACGTGACCGTCGTCGTTCCCACGGGGAACGTGTCCTGTGGCGAGGAGTCCGAACTGATGCTCACATCGCCGCAGCAGTCGGACGCCGTCGGCTCGATCCAATTCACGACCGCGGAGCAGAGCCCAGGATCGTTGGACTGCTCGATGTCGCCCGGACAGCCTGAGAACTGCGGCGAGGTCGTGTCGACGACGCTGATGAGCTGGTCGCAACTGGAAGCGTTGCCGTTCCCATCGACCGCCGTCCATGTTCGCGTGACCGTCTCGGTGTTCCCACAGCCCGCCACAGATTCATCCTCGTACGTCAGGGAGGCAATGCCGGCGGCATCCGTCGCCGTCGCTTCGCCGGTCGAACTCGGGTCCGTCGAGGAGCAGCATTCGACCGTCGTGTCGCCAGGACAGACGAGAGACGGATTCTGCGTGTCGATGTCGTACACATCGAGGAAGATGCGTTCCACCAGGACGTTGCCTGCCAAATCGGTGATCGAGTAGCCGGTTGATGGCTCGTGTTTCACCTGGACCTGGACACTGAATGCTGTCCGATTGGCATCCGTCACATCGAAATAGCGGGTCACCGTGTCTTCCGGTACGACCGTCTGGGACCATACGTCCTGTTTCCGGGAGATCGTGTGATCCACAAACGTACCCCCGCTGGTGCTATTCGCCGCAGGCAGTCCGAACATGGATTCACTGAACTGGATGACGTACCAGAAGGTATCCGTTCCGGCTAGCGCGTCGTTGATGAGGGAGTGACTCGGCGCGAGGCTGAGAACGGTCGGATTCTCCGTGTCGATCGAGAAGGCATCGGACTTCGTGTAGCTCGGCTGGACGTTCCCGACTTCGTCTTCAACCCCGGTCACGAGGATGTCGATGTCGCGCACGTCCACCCCTGCATCCGCGACGTCGTACACTGCACGATAACTGTCCACATCGATCCAGCTTCCGGAATCGAATGCAAGCGTCGACGCAACATCCGGATCGAAGGCGATCGTTGGATCGACATCGGTCACGAAGTCTCCGCTGCAATCCACCGTCACCGTGAACGTCCCTCCGGTATCCGCATCGCTGATCAGTGTGTCGCTGACGGAGACTGCAGACACCATGGGTCCTAGCGTGTCAATCCGGAACGTGTCTGGAATGAGAGCCGGTTCGAGCTTGTTCCCAGCCAAGTCATATGCAATGTAACCGGGTTTCTCCCCGATATCGTCTGACACGGTGGTTTCGATGTTCCCGTCGTGAATCTGATAGACCATCCGCTCAGCCGTATTCCCATTGATCCACTCGCGGGTAGGTCCTGTGAAGCTCGCCGGGAACAAGCCACCCGGGAGCCAACCCACATAGCCGCGACTGGCCATCTCTTCGCTGAATTCAATCGTGCGAATAAGTTCCCCTCCGACGTCCGCATCGGTGATCAGAGTATCACTGTAGGTCACGGATACGACGGTCGGGTTCTTGGTGTCGTCTCCTGTGTAGTGTAATCGACCCCAGCCTGCG
>CAZXQL010000245.1:0-2322 GCA_964643395.1 uncultured Thermotogae bacterium | reverse complement strand
CGAACCCGATGCAATGCGAACAACCCGGCCAACTGCGCAGAGATCGCACAATGGCCTGACCGACGCCTCCTCCAACCCCGGTCACGGCAGTGCGCACCGGACGCTGTCTCCCTCGCGTCATGGTCGAGACTCCGCAGATCCTTCGCTCAGCCCCAACTGCGCATACAGGTCGAGATACTGGCGCAGGACGGCCGGTGCGGAGAATCTCGCGAGCGCAATCTCTCGGGACCGTCGCCCCATGCGCTGACGCAGATCCTCATCGACCAGCAACTCCTCAACGTGCCGGCGGAGATTCGCGGAATCGCGCGGCGTGAATAGAAAGCCGTTGTCTCCATCCAGAACGGGCTCGCGGCATCCCGGAGAGTCCGTCGTCACGATCGGTAGTTCCATTGCCATGGCTTCCAGGACCGTCCGTGGCACGCCCTCTCGGTAGTACGAGGGGTAGACATAGATATCAGACAATGCCATCCAGACGGGAATGTTGTCCTGACGACCGGGAGCGATCAGTGTGCCGTCCCGAGAAGCCGATTCGACGATGGATGGATCGATCGCGTCCGGATTGCCGGGGTCGGCCGATCCCACAAGAATGAACTGCGCCTGCTCTGCAAGTGCTCTTGCCAAGTTGATGAACTCGTAGACCCCCTTCTGAGCGACAAGACGTGCGACCATTGTGACGACGGGCGTCTCGGTCGTGATGCCCCATCGATCCCGGATGGACTGGATCTCGCCCTGCTTGACACGCAATCTCGAGAAGGCTGCCGTGTCCACGCCCGAGCTGAGGATCAGTGTGGCCTGACTTGGCGTACAGATCTTGCGGTCGATGTAGTAGCTCATGTCGTCGTGATTCTGGAAGATCACACGCTGGCTTCCGCGCAGCGCAATCCGGCTGATCCAGTCGATCCCTTGACGCAATACCGCGGCGCGGATGCCAGCATCGATCGAGTAGAGAGATCCGAGCCCGCTCACGGTGTTAACAATCGTCGAGACGCCTGCTCGGCGCGCAGCCAACGAGCCGTACGCGTTGGCACGAAGTGTGAATGTGTGCACGGCGTCAAGCTCCAGTTCGCGGAAGAGAACGGCAAGCTGTCGCACCTGTCGTCGTACCTTGAGAGGACTGAACGTCGTGCGGTTCAGGGGAAACGGCACAAACGTGAAGGATTCGGCGCGGAGCAGGCCCGAATAATCCCCTTCTGGTGTGATCGCAAATACCGCAGCCCCGCGTCGTTGCAGGATCCGCATCAACTCCAGCCTGGATCGATATAGGTTGAAGTCGAGTATGGAGAGGAGGCCTATCCTCGTCGTCATAGTGTTTCGTCGTCCTCCGCTTTGTACACCGATTGCGCTGGATCCATGTAGATACCCTCACGACGCATGAGGACTCCGAGGGTCTTCCACAGGATCTTCCAATCAAGAGCCAACGACCACTGATCGATATACTCGTTGTCCAGCTCCGCTTTCTCATCCCAACTCAGGGCGTTGCGTCCGTGGATCAGCGCCCAGCCCGTAATGCCCGGCTTCATGCGAAAGCGCAGTCTCTGCTGCGGTGTGAACGCTGCGGCCCGATACGGAACTGTAGGACGTGGCCCGACCAACGACATCTCGCCAGCGAGTACGTTGAGCAATTGAGGGAGCTCGTCGACTCCTGACGAACGCAGATACTTGCCGATGTACGTCAGGTTGGGGTCGCCCGGCTGGGGAGGAGGCTGTGGACCTTTGCGCTTCGGATCATGCTTCATCGTCCGGAATTTCCAGATTCGATACGGCGCTTCATCCTTGCCTGGACGCACTTGGCGAAAGAAGACAGGGCCTCTCGAATCGAGTTTGATCGCAGCGGCAACAATCAGAAAGGGGACCGCAAGCAACACGAGGGCGGACGAGCTGACAATGATATCGCCTATCCGCTTGACTCCATGGCTCCATCGTTCAGACAAGTCGCGTCAGCCCCTCGCCGGCAAGCCGATGATCCGCCTTGCCTCTGACGAAGTGGCAATGGGGCGGCCAATTGCCCGTCCGATCTCGGTGATCCGCTCAATGAGCCTCATGTTGCTTGCCGGCATCGACTTCCCTGTGTCCATGAATGCACTATCTTCCAATCCGACTCGAACGTGCCCCCCCATCGCAATAGCGAGAGCGTTCACGCACAGCTGGGAACGCCCCACGCCCGCTGCTGCCCATGTGCTGCCGTCCGGCAGTTCGCTGACGAGGGTCGCGAGATGAAGTGGCGTCGCGTGCAACGTCCCAAGTGAACCGAGAAGGATGTTGAAGTACAGCGGACCGGAAAGCACGCCGCGCCGGATCAGGTACTTCGCATAATCCACCATC
>CAZXQL010000244.1:0-2328 GCA_964643395.1 uncultured Thermotogae bacterium | reverse complement strand
TTGACAAGTCCCTGACGCAGAAGATTGCAGCGGGCGAGGTCATCGATCGCCCGGCGTCGGTCGTGAAGGAGCTGTTGGAGAATGCAATCGACGCCAAAAGTGAGAGCATCGACGTGTCGGTCGTCGATGGGGGCAAGTCCGTTATCATCGTGCGCGACGACGGCGTCGGCATGGATGCGACCGATTTGGCGCTGTCGATTGAGCGCTATGCGACCAGCAAGATCTCGAGGGAAGAGGATCTCTACGAGATCCGCTCGTTGGGATTCCGTGGAGAGGCGTTGGCCAGCGCGGCTGCCGTGTCTCATCTACGGATTGTGTCCAGAAGTGAGGGGGAGAACGAGGCGCACGAGCTGGTCGTCGTGGACGGCGGCGAGCAAATCGACATTCGACCCGCCGCCCGGAGCCGCGGCACCACCGTTGAGGTGCGCGACCTGTTCTACAACGTCCCCGCCCGTGCGAAGTTCCTCGGCGCTGCACGAACCGAGTTCCTGCACATTCATCGAGTCGTCCAACGACTGGCGCTATTGCGCCCTGACATCGGTTGGGCGGTGAAACATGGCGAGCGCGACGTGTACGCGGCACCGAAGGTGGGCACCCTGCTGGACCGCATCGCTCAGACCTACGGGATCGAAGTCGCGGAGGGCATGATCCCCATCGATCTGACCCATGACGACATCGTTGTCAGTGGGTTCGTCAGCCGCCCCGACGTGCGCCGCGGCAACCGTCGGGATCAGATCTTCGTGGTCAATGGGCGATTCGTTTCCGACCGTGGACTGTCGTTCGTCCTGTCCGGCGCGTATCGGGGCATTCTCCGCCCGGGTAGCTTTCCGATCGCCGTCATCGAGGTCGCCGTCCCGCTGTCCGAGGTCGACGACAACGTGCACCCGCGCAAAGAGGAGGTTCGATTCTCCCATCCGAGACAGGTTCAGGATGCCGTGTCCGCAGCGCTGCAGAGGGCGCTTTCTACCCGGTCCGTCGTCATGCCGCTGGACGCGACGCCGGGTGCTGTCAAGGACGCGGAGCCTCGCGAGGGCACGGCCTGGCGGTCAGCTTCCGCGCACCGTCAGATGGGGTTTGACCTAGGGAGCGAACAATCGGTCGCTCGAACGCTCAACGAAGCGGAAAAAGTGAGAGTTCGCGGCGACCGTCGCGTGCTCGGACAGATCCACAACACGTATCTCCTGGTGGAAACGCCGGATGGTCTGGACATCGTCGACCAACACATCGCGCATGAACGGGTGCTCTACGAGCAGCTCCGCGAGCAATGGCAGGGCGGCATCGTCCGGCAGGTGTTCCTGTTGCCCGCGCGCATCGAGCTCTCGTTCGATCACGCGTCCATCTTGGGGAGTCATCTGGATGAGCTCGCCGAGGTCGGCGTCGTCCTCGACGAATTCGGTGGGGGCACGTTCCTCATCCGAGAGTTCCCTCGGATCCTTGCCGATCACCAATCCATGCGGGGATTCCAGGAACTCCTCGAGGCCGTCGTTGACGTTGAGCGTCCTGTCGAACGGCAGCACGCCGTCGTTGACGTCCTGGAGGACGAGAGCAACCTCAGCGAGATGCTCTACGATCGCTTACTCAGCCAGTTGGCGTGCAGTGCAGCCATCAAGGCCGGAGAGACGCTTCCGCTGATCGAGGCGCAGGAACTGGTAGAAGACCTCATGCTGTTGGAGAACCCTTTTACGTGCCCGCACGGACGTCCGATCATCGTCAGCTACGCGAAGCACGACCTGGACAAGCGTTTCAAGCGGGCGTAGACGGGACGTGGACGCGTAGCGCCTGCGGCAGCGCTCGCACCGCGAATCGCTCGCCCGGAAGTCGATACGGCTCGCCGTCCATGTGAGCGATCAACTTGCTCGGAGACGAAATCTCCACGTCCGGTGCTTGCCGATACGTGACTCTCCGCCAGCTGGTGTGCTTTCCGGCTCGGACCTTCGGAAGACGGATCAATCGCTCGACAGTCGGGTAGTCTCCGACGGCCGACACGTCGATCAGACCGTCATCGATCGCCGCTTGCGGCGCCAACTTGAATCCACCTCCGGCATAAGCGCCGTTGGCAACCCCCACCGACAGACAGGTGAGTTCAAGCTGTTCGTCGGGCGTCGAGACGGTGACAGGAAACGCGTCGAACCGGAAGACTTCCCGCACCGCGGCCGTGATGTAGGCGGCCGCGCCGCGAAGCCGTTCCATCTTCATCACGGCGCGCGCCACTTGGGCATCGATCCCGATCCCGAGTCCGTTGACGAAGCAACGATCGTCGCCCACTTGCCCTACGTCCATCGTGCGGATCGAGTCCCCCATCATCGCACCAATCGCCTCGATCGGGTT
>CAZXQL010000243.1:0-2328 GCA_964643395.1 uncultured Thermotogae bacterium | reverse complement strand
CCGGCCCAGATTCCCCAGACGACGAACGCCCCGAGGATTGCCCCCTTCAAGTTGCCCGTACCGCCGAGAATCAGCATCACCCACACCAGGAATGTGCCGTAGAGGGGCTCGAAGCTGTTGGGCGAGATGAATCGCGCGTAGTGCGCGTAGAGCGCGCCGCCGATCCCCATGATCATGGCTCCCAGAACAAGGGCCTGCAGTTTGTAGGCGAACACGTTCTTGCCGGACATGGCAGCCACGTCCTCGTCCTCGCGAATCGCCTTGAGAACACGTCCCCACGGCGACCGAGTCAGGCGCTTCAGAAAGACATAGAGCAGGACCAATACGAGGGCGATCAAGGCCAGGTAGAACCAGTTGTACGCCTTCGAGATCAGCTTCAGGAGCCATGGATAGAGATCCGGGTGGGCATGCACGAATCCGGTCGCTCCCTGATGGATCGGGTCGTAGAGGGGAGAGGGGATCTGCTGCAGTCCCCAGACGCCGTTGGTCAGCCATGCTTCGTTCTTCAGAATCAGGCGGATGGTCTCCGCGATTCCGATGGTCGTGATGGCCAGGTAGTCAGATCGAAGGCGAAGTGTCGGTATCCCGACCACGATTCCGAGGAGCCCCGCCACGACGGCTGCGGCCAGCAGGCCGACGATGAATGGGAGTTCGAAGCCACCGACAAGTCGGCCGTCCCATGCGCCGGGCGGAGGACCGGAGACAAGCGCTGCCGTGTACGCGCCCACGGCGTAGAATCCTGCGACGCCGATGTTGAACAGCCCTGAGAATCCCCACTGAAGATTCAGTCCCAAAGAGAGAACGGCATACGTGCTCGCCGTGATCCCGAAGAAGACCAGGTAGTTGATGACGCCGACAAGAACGTCCATCAGTTCCTCCTTCCGAGCAGGCCGGTAGGGCGGATGAGCAGCATCAAGATCAGGATGACGAAGGCCACGGCAGGCTTGTAGCCGGTCGATATGAACGCCGTGGACACTTCTTCGGAGATTCCAACAATGATGCCGCCGACGATGGCCCCGTAGGGATTCCCGAGACCTCCCAGGATCACGGCCGCGAAGATCGAGAGGAGCATCTGCCAGCCCAGCTCCGGAGTGATGAACTTGTTCTCGATGCCGGCCAGCGTTCCGGCGGTCGCGGCAAGCGAGACCCCGATGACCCACGTCCACAGGATGACGCGCTCCGTGCGGATTCCGGTGACGCGAGCAAGAGCTGCGTTGTCCGATGTGGCGCGCATCGCCTTCCCGATCTTCGTGTAGCGAAGGAACAGGTGCATCAACACGGCAAGGGCCATCGCGGTCGCGATGATGAAGATCTCATCGGGCTTCACACGGACCCCGAGGGAACGGATCGGGATGGCGACCTGAATTCGGGTGAAATAGTACTGCGGCTGAGGCCCCCAAACGAACTGAAGAAGGTTCCGGATGGCCAACGCAACTCCAATGGTGGCGATCATCAGGGTGATCCGGCTGGCTCCTCGGAGGCGCTTGAAGAGAATCCGGTCCAACAAGACGACTGCGGCACTGGCCAGGAGAAAGGCGAGCAGCAGCGAGACGATGAAATCCCAGCCGAAGGAGAGCGGGCCGAGAGGCGCATGGGGGACTCCCAGCCAGGCGGCAGCGGGCAGCAGGGCAAGGACCAGATAGGCCCCCAAGGCCATGAAGTCCCCATGCGCGAAGTTCGAAAACCCAAGGATGCTGTAGGTCAGCGAGACGCCGATGCCCCCGAGAGACAGGATGCACCCCGAGACCAGACCATACACGAGCAATTGCGGAATTCGAGCGAGTACGTCCATCCCTCAGCCCCCCAGATAGAGGCGCCCGACTTCCTGGTTGGCAAGAAGTTCGGGCCCCGAGTCTTCGAAGCACTTCAGTCCGCCCGCAAGAACGCACCCTCGATGAGACAGCTTGAGAGACTCGCGTGCGTTTTGCTCGACGATCAAGATGGCGACTCCGCCCGCATTGATTGCTGCGATCCGCTCGAAGATGGTCGCCGTCAGATTCGGCGCGAGAGCTGCCGACGGTTCGTCCAACATCAATAGCTTGGGATCGAGCATCAGCGCACGACCCATCGCAACCATCTGTCGCTCTCCTCCGCTCAGCTTCCCCACTCTCGTGCGGCCGCGCGTCTTCAGCGCGGGGAAGAGTGCGTAGACACGTTCAAACCGCCATCGCACATCTCCACGCAGGATGAATGCGCCCATCTCGAGGTTTTCACGAATCGTCAGAGTGGGGAAGACATTCTCGACCTGCGGGACGTAAGCCAACCCTCGCCGTACGACCTGTTCCGGCGCCTTGGATGTGATGTCGGAGTCCTCGAAGAGGATCGACC
>CAZXQL010000242.1:0-2363 GCA_964643395.1 uncultured Thermotogae bacterium | reverse complement strand
TGAGGTTGGTCCCCAGTGCCGCATCCACCGAGCTGGGGAATGTTTCGAACGAGGGATCATTCTGAGCCGAGTAGTCGGTGTCCAGTCGTCCCCGCTACCGGTGTTGCATGTGTAGCCCCCCTGTGCTGATGCAATCCAGGTCATCCCAGAACTGTACTTCCGACATTCCGTACAACAACTCTGAGTCGCAATCGGTGAGAAGCCCAGAGTACACTTCTCTCACGTTAGCGCTTCTCAGGAAGGTCCGGCGTCAAGCAAGTGCAGTCAGACTCGGATGGGGCACTTCAGGAGGATGTGAATCCGGAGATTGCGCTTGACGCAACTGGATCGATCATGAAGGAGGGCACATCTTGAAGGCAATAGTAGTGAAGACGGTTGTCGACGGTACGGGAGTTGAACCCATCGGGCCCCGCGCCGTGATCATTGACGGCGGGAGATTTGCGGAGATTGTTCCTACCGATGAAGTACGTCATGCCTACCCGGGGATTGACGTTGTTGACTGCAGCAATAGCTGGCTGCTTCCGGGATTCATCGATCTTCATGTCCATCTGCGCAACCCACACGATGATGATGTGCCCCGACTAGATCAGTTCCGTCACCGCGTAAGCGCACCCTCTCCCTTGGCCGTTCTGTATGGAGTGCGCGCAGCTCAACGGTGTCTGGTCGCAGGTTTCACCACTGTGCGCAACATGTCAGGGGTGGAGTTTACGGCACTGGATCGAGCATTCGAGGCTGGCATTCTTCCGGGTCCGCGAGTCCTGACCTCTGGAATGATTCTCAAGACCGGTGGACATACAGATCGATCGTTGCCTCCAACATTACCGCGCCGCAGTACATGGAGTGCATGGCAAACGTCGGACGGAGTCGTAGAGATCCGCAGGCGTGTTCGGGAGCTCATCCGTGCGGGAGCCGCGTTTATCAAGATGGAAGCATCGGGCGGCCTGTATCAGGCAGACATACCGGGTCATTCGGCGGACGAGCTTCGATCTGGAATCGAAGAAGCACACGAACTAGGCGTGCGTGTCGCCGTACATGCACATAGCCGCGCGTCGATTCTTGCAGCGGTGGAAGCGGGGGCCGACACGGTTGAGCACGGAACATACATGGACGATGAATGCATTGAAGCAATGGTCCAACGCGGGACCGCCTTCGTGCCCACAATGTCGATCATGAACGATTCGATCACCCGGGGTGCCGAGTGGGGTTGCACGAAGGAGTTCTTGGAGAATGAGAAACGGCTTCTAGGAATCAGGATGGAGGCAGTACGGAAAGCATACAGGGCCGGGGTCCCGATCGGACTCGGGACCGATTCCGCTGGTTGGCTCGGTCGCCACGGGGAGAACGGTGCCGAATTCGCCTTGTTGCACAAAGCGGGGCTCCCCCCCGTCGCGTGCGTTGCAGCCGGCACGGGGATCGCCAGCATGATTCTTGGACGAGAGGATTCCATCGGAACAGTCACTGCAGGCAAACAAGCAGACTTCGTGACGGTCTCTGTCGACCCGCTCACTAATCTTGACGCTCTCGCGAATCCATCGAACATCGAGACAGTCTGGAGGAGTGGCAAGATTCTTGTAGATCGGAGAAGTGATTGTGAGTCGTCCGATCTGATCTGGAACGTGAGGTAGGGGGATCAGGTAGGGGGGTCAGATCTTGATTCTTAGGGTTATGCATTGTAGACTCAAGCACTATGGCACGACCATTGCGCATCGAGTACGAGGGCGGCGTGTATCACATCACGGCTCGCGGAAACGCTGGAACAGAGATCTACTTGGAGGACGGCGATCGCGAGCACTTCCTCGAGATCCTCGGAAGTTCGGTGGAGCGCTTCCACTGGATCTGCCACGCCTACTGCTTGCTGGGCAACCACTACCACCTGCTCCTTGAGACGCCGGAGCCCAACCTCTCCCGAGGGATGCAGTACCTCAATGGTGTGTACACGCAGTGGTTCAATCGACATCACGCAAGATACGGGCATCTGTTCCAGGGACGCTTCAAGTCGATTGTCGTCGAGAAAGAGAGCTACTTGCTCGAACTCGCGCGGTACATTGTGCTGAATCCAGTCCGCGCCGGTCTTGTGCGCAGTGCTCGGGACTGGCGATGGAGCAGCTACCGGGCGACATCTGGTCAGGCGGGCACTCCCGAATTCCTGGCCACAGATTGGCTTCTCGCGCAGTTCGCAGACACGCGAGAAGCGGCGATCCGTGCTTACCGGGCCTTCGTGAAGCAGGGGCAAGGGATTGACGTCTGGTCCGACAGTGTCTCCGGCGTACTCATGGGGCGTGATGCGTTCGTTCAAAGGATGCGACCTTTTCTGACTGACGTCGCGGAGAATCGTGAGTTCAAGCAGGATGACCGATTGGCTG
>CAZXQL010000241.1:0-2390 GCA_964643395.1 uncultured Thermotogae bacterium | reverse complement strand
CCGATGATCGGGTACTCCAGCTCGGCCTCGTGCAGATCGATCGTCAGACTCACGTTCTCTTGATCGATGAGCTGCATGAATGCGTACGAGGTCTGTTCGCACAGGCTTCCGTTCTCGCGTCCCGGCCAGGTTCGATTCATGTTCCGCACATCCATGTAGGCGAGCATCTGTCCGCTCGGGTAGTGGACGTACACCTCCGGGTCCGGCCAGGAGTCGAGCGGATTCGCCCACCGGTCGCCCATGCGGAACTTCATCTCTCCCCAATCGGTCGGGATCGTGAAGAACTGCGGGTACGCATCACCCGGCCGTGTCACGGTCGAGGCGCTTCGGTTTTCGTGAATCGCCACGAGCAGCCGACCGGTCGTCGGTTGTGCATTCTCCACCAGGACCTGGGCCGCAAGACTCGTCGCCGGCTCCTCGGGATGGACGGCCCCCATGACGAGGAGAGTGCCGCCGGGAGCGCCGCTGTCGAGGACGTAGATGTTGCAGTCATTCTGGGTGCCCTTGAGCGGGGCGTAGTAGTCGGACAGCTTCTTAACCTCGGTCACACCCGGTCCGAGCACGACGGTTTCCTTGTACTGCCGATGCTGCGCGAACGCAATGCCGGCGAACACGAGGATGACGATCCAGGCCCCGAGTGCGATCCCCTTGATAGTCCATTCCTTATTGAGTTTCATCCGATTCCCCCGTTCTCGGTCACTTCAGGCGGAACACGCGGAGCACGAACGGCATGAGGATGACGAGATAGAGGATCGCCTTCTGCACGTCCCTGCTCTTGATGAAGTTCCAAAACAATACAGCGCCGAAGAACGCAGTGATGATGTAGTACAGAATCATGACGATCATCGACTGCCACCTCGCTTTCCGACCACCGCGATCACCCTCCCACCAGGAACGAGAGCTGATTGCCGAAGACGATGTACGCCGTTCCCAGGATTAGGATGAAGGCCGCGGGAACGAGACAACGTCTGACGAACTGCCCGTAGTACGATCCCGTGAAACCGACGGTCATCGTCGTCGCACGTCCCACAACCGTCGTCGGCGGCAGCATGTCACCGATCGGGAACATCACGGCCATGCCGGAGAGCGCGATGATCGGGTTGATGCCGTTCATGTTGAACAGCAGGATCAACGGCACGCCCAACAGCGGCGCGGCTGCGTATTGGACGAGCCCCTCGGAGAACGGGAGGATCAGCCACAGTGTCCCGAAGATCACAGCCAGGGGCAACGTCACGACGCCGAGAGAGATCAGGCCCCGAGCGCCGCTCAACGCCATGATCTGTACGAGAATGCCGACAACGACCATCACGCCGATCAGGGGCAACAGCCCTTCAACGGTTTCGCGAGCGATCTTAAACAGCGGAAGCCGCTTGGGGCTGACCAGGATCGTGACGATGGCAGCGATGATGAACATCAGCGGCAATCCGAGCGTCGGCATCGTCCAAGGCCAAATTCGTCCCGCCAAGATCAACCCCAAGAGGACGATGAACGGCAACGCGATCTTCCACGCTCGCATGCCTTGCGTCGGTTCGGGAAGCTCGGCCATGACCTTCTCGATCTCGACGGGCGTTCCCTTCCAGCCGAGATAGAACATGCTGAACAGTGCACCGAGGACCGATACGATCCCCAATGGAACGAAGAACCCGACGTACGGCATGTTGGAGCCTGCAGCCGCCATCATCGCCCACAGGTTGATCGGCGGAGCGGCCGCACTCATGGCGGCGCAAAGGAAGACGATCGCCGCAACGCGGTCCCTCGAGATTCCCATGTAGCTCAACACGGTCGCCACAAGAGCGCCCATGACCAGAACCGTCACACTCCCGGCGCCCGTGAGAGCCCCCGGGATCAGCATCACGAGGGCAAGGAACAACAACGCCAGCGCACGATGCTTGTGAAACCGGCGGATGATGCCCCGAATGATGAAGTCGACTCCGCCCGCATGCCGGAGAAGATTCATGAAGAACGTTGCCGTGATGAAGATCAACGTCACATCGAAGTACGTGAATGCTCCATCGACGACCTGCCGTGCCGGGATCCAGGCGCCGTGGGCAATCGCGCCCCCGATTGCCGCCGCCAGCATCGATAGCTCCGTCGAAATCTTGAACACACGGGCGATGGCGAACACCGCCACCATGACCCCCAACACCAACCCTGCGTGTGCGTACACGTCTCACCTCACCGTCTCAGTAGCCACTGACGCTCCGCTGCCGCGCCGCATGCGTCGACAGCCCTCTGCCGTGCCGACGGCCATGTTCCGGCGGAGCACCGCGATCGAGCGCTACCCGTCAGATCCTTCCACCGGTTGCTCCTCCGGGAACAGCAACGGAAGGAGCGCCTGGAGATCCAGCGTCTGCTCGATGAAGATCTGTGGGATCCCAAGATCCTCGGCC
>CAZXQL010000240.1:0-2427 GCA_964643395.1 uncultured Thermotogae bacterium | reverse complement strand
ATGTCAGCACCGGAGATTCCGCTTGCAACCGTTTGTGCCGTCTGAAGCATCTTTCCTCCTTATCCTTCCACAGCCACGTCGATGTAGGCGACGGCCAGAATCGCGAAGACGAACGCTTGAATCGATCCGAAGAAGAGCCCGAACACCGCGCTCAGGGCCGCCGGAACGACGATTGGTGCAAACTTCGACATCACGACGGCGACCAGAATCGTTCCCGCCAACGTGTTCCCGAAGAGACGGAACGCGTGGGATAGTGGTCGGGAAAGCTCCCCGACAATGTTGAGTGGCAATAGGAACGGGACCGGCTCGACGTATTTCTTCCAGTATTTCTTCATCCCCTTGGCACGCATCGCCATGACGTGGGAGAGAACGAACACCATGAGTGCCATACCCAGTGTGACGTTCAGATCCTGCGTCGGAGAGCTCAGCCCCGGCAAGATGCCCAACCAGTTCGAGAACAGAACGTATAGGAACAGCGTGGAGATGAACGGGAACAGTGTTTGTGCCAGTCGTTCGGACGAGAAGTTGGCCGTCAGCTGCCCTTGGAGGAGGCCGATGAGGGATTCGAGCGCGGCCTGTGTCCGATTGGGTTTGTCCTCCACGTCTTGCCTCAGGGCGCGGCGCAACAGAAGCGCAATCCCGACCAGGATGACGATGACGATCCACGACATGATGACGGTGGTTACGTCGAATTGAATCTGAAGAGCGCCCACATGGAACGTGGCGATCTGCTTCTCACCGAGGTGGGCGAGTCCTTGCGCCAACTGCCCGAAAATCGTGCTCACCGTCGCTGCTCCCTCCTTCGATTCCCAGGTCGCAGAACGTGCAAGTTTACTTGGGCTATCAAGAAACCTCCACACGCTCCCAGCAGAACCGCACGTCCCAGAAATACGGCGATCGCGGACAACGCGATCCCCAGAAGCAGCAATCGGCCTGTGCTGGACAACGCAGCAATCGCCTTCACCCTCGAAGCCGTCTCCTGCCGCGATAGGGAACGTCCAATCTCCATCATGAGGAACAAGTTCCCTGCATACAGCAACCCTCCGAGGGCGACACCCCCGGCGGCCCCGTACTGCCGTACGGCGACAAGCACGAGGATTGCGACTACGCCGATCAGTGCCGTCGATCGCCATCGAAACGGATCTCGTTCGATGCGTTCTTCAATGCCATTCATGGCGAATCGAAGTCCCGGGGACCGCTAGATCGTCTGGATCTGCTTGGCCTTCTCCTCGATGAGGGAATCCACTTGTTGCGTGTAGTCGTGGATGGCATCGTCGTTCTTCTCGCGATGCTTGTGGTGTTCATCTTCGGAGATGTCCCCGTCTTTCTTGAGCTGATCCAACTTGTCGTTGGCTTCGCGACGAATGTTGCGCAGCGCCACTTTTGCTTCCTCTCCTCGAGCCTTGATCGTCTTGGAGAGTTCCGTGCGACGCTCCTCGGAAAGCTTCGGGACCTTCACGCGAATGACGTGCCCGTCGTTTTCGGGGTTGAGCCCCAAGTCTGCCGCAAGGATCGCCTTCTCGACCTCCGCCATCTGCGTCTTGTCGTACGGCTGAACGACAAGCAAGTTCGGGTCGGGGGCGGCAATCGTCGCCATTTGCTTGAGAGGCGTCATCGCGCCGTAGTAGTTCACGTGAACGTCTTCGATCATCGCGGGGTTGGCTCGACCGGTTTGAATCTTGGCCAGCGTCGACTTCAGTGCTTCGATGCTGCGCGTCATGTGGTCGATCATGTCTTTCCGAACGGTTTCTGGCATGCTAACACCTCGTCTGTATTGTAGTCCCAACGGCAATTTGTGGCAATTCGCGCCCGCAGACTGCTCCGACCCTTGACATCGGCCCGAGTCATATCGTATCTTAGGGATACCGGCGGCTGCAGTCGCCGTTTCTCTTTTCAGGGGCGCTCTCGCCGGGCGAGAAGCGCCGGAATCACGGCAAAGGCACTGGCTGCACTCACGACCATCGTCATCGCAATCACGATTCCGAAATTCTGAAGCCCTTGGAACGCCGAGAGGACCAACCTTCCTGTTCCAACCCTGCGTCTAGTAGATCACGAGCGCGGCAGCCCTGGCGTTGGGGTAGATGACCTCCTGGTTTGTCCCGTCCAGGTCGGCACGGTGGATGCCGTTCGCGTCGCCCCAATAGAGCTTCCCTCCCTGGATGTCGACGGCGATCGGGCCGGGCGAGTCCAGACTGGAGATCAAGACGATATGTCCTGATCCGTCGATCTTGCAGCGGTCGATCCGCCCGTGGTCGACGTCCGACCAATAAACGTACCGCGCCCCAGCGGACAAACCGGCATCGATCGCGAAGCCACCGCATTCATCGACCGCCACCGTGATGGGGTGAGGATCATAGCTGTCCGTCCCCGTCCACTCGATCGATGCGGCCACTGGATCGGACGCCATGCCGACTCTTGAACGAGGCT
>CAZXQL010000239.1:0-2440 GCA_964643395.1 uncultured Thermotogae bacterium | reverse complement strand
AGCAGCCCTATCTGCGTCTCGAATGAGTTGCTCTAGTCGGCTGACAAATGCGTCTAGGTTCGGCTCCTGTGTCATGGAGCGATGACTGCCCGGGATCAGTTGCAGGTGAAATTCAGCAATCGCAAGACGTTCCCACAACGCGCGATTGTCCTCAGGATGATAGTCGGCTTCGGCGCCCAAGAAGGTGATCGCTCCTGGATAAGGCTTGACGCGATACGCATTCTGCGCACGTCGATGAACCCGTTGTGCTCTCGCAAGCCGGCGAGCGGGCGCGTTCGCAAGCAATCCGCGAATCCAGAGTTGCCGAAACTCGATGATGCGCCACCAGATGTATCGGAGGGCAGCGGGCAGCAGGTTGCCTCGTCTTCGGAAGTAGCCAATACGTCCGACGTAGTATCGCGCGTTTCGCGAGACACCGGGAGGCGCTGCCGGATCGATAAGCACGAGCAGTGACACCTCTTCACCGGCTGAGATCAGTTGCTGTGCCATCTCGAAGGCGACGAACGCGCCAAAGCATCTGCCACCAAGCATGTAGGGACCCTCAGGCTGAACCACACGCAGATCGGCTACATATCGAACGGCCATGGCTGCAACCGTGGACTGCGGACGCTCTCCAGGCTCGAGGCCCAAGGGTTGGATCCCGTAGAGGGCGACGTCGGGCGATATGCGCTGCGCGAGATCGCTGAAGTGATAGACACTGGCACCAGCAGGCGGGATGCAGAAGAACGGCGTCCCTGCGCCCCCGGATGTCAGACGGACGATCGTGGATCGAGTTTCGCTTCCTCCCAGAGCATCGATCCGTTTGGCCAGTGCCTCGATTGTCGGTGTGTCGAACAAGACTGGAAGTGGAAGCGAGATGTGAAAGACAGACTGGATTCTCGCGATCAATCGGACGGCAAGCAGAGAGTGCCCGCCGAGATCGAAAAAGCTGCTGCGAATACTTATCCGATCGGCTTGCAGGAGCTGCTCCCACACCTGCGCAAGCCGTGCCTCCGTCTCGGAACGAGGGGGTACGAAGGACTCATCCTCTTCGACGTCTCGCGCAACACGAGGCAGTGCGTCCTCGTCGATCTTCCCAGAATTCTTGCGAGGGAACGATGAGACGAGTCTAAAGAAGGACGGCACCATATAGCTGGGCAGCCGAGTGCCGGCGAACTGCCGGAGAGAGCTTTCATCCAATACGTCATCGGGCATGGGGAGAACGTACCCGATCAATTGCTTCGGTCCCTCTTGGCCGAGGGAGCGGAGCAGGATATGCACGTCACGCACCCCGGGGTGCTCTGAGAGAACGGATTCTATCTCGGCAGGCTCGACCCGAAATCCGCGAATCTTGAGTTGGCGATCGGTGCGCCCAAGGAATTCGAGTTCATCGGAAGGGCCAATGCGGACGCGGTCGCCGGAGCGGTACATTCGCTCTCCGGAGTTGGGCGACAGCGGATTTGCGAGAAATCGTGCTTCAGTGAGTTCCATGTCATTGAGGTACCCTAGAGCTAGTCCGTGCCCCCCGATGAACAACTCTCCTGGAACGCCCGGCGCAACCGGTTCCATTCGATGATCCAGGACGAGAACGTGCGTACCTCGAATCGGACGACCGATCGGGACAGACTTCGCGCTCCGGCTCAACGTATGAGGAATGCGATAGCAACAGGTGAAAGTTGTGTTCTCTGTGGGCCCGTAGCCGTTGATCAGCTGCGTGTTGGGTAATGCATCCAATGCCTTCCGAACGTGAGATACCGAGAGGGCCTCTCCGCCAATTAGCAGCTGCTTCACCGGTTGAAGCACGGATACATCCTCATCGACAATTGCGTTGAACCATGTGGAAGTCAGCCAGAGCGTGTCCACGTGCTGTTCTCTGAGAAGCGTACCCAATCCAGACATACTGGGCAGACGATCCTCGGGAAGAATGCAGGTACCTCCATTGAGCAACGGACCCCAGATCTCGAAGGTCGATGCATCAAACGCAGGAGAGGCGAAGTGCATGAGGCGAGTCTCCTCGCCTAGATGTACGTAGTTGGCATCGATGACGAGTCTCAAGACTCCACGATGCGGGATACATACTCCTCTGGGTTGCCCTGTAGTACCAGAGGTGAAGATCACATAGGCGGGGTCCTCTGGCTGGAGTACGGGCATCTTGATGGGATGCTCAGATTCCACATTGGACGACCGCTGACGTGAACCATCGAGAAGCCACAGGTCGAGCGAGAGGTCCTCGAGCACTTCTGCTAGATGCTTGACCGTAAGCACGCGTCGGACGTTCGCCTCTTCAAGGAGGTAGCGGGTACGCATCACGGGGATGGTCGTATCCAGAGGAACGTAGCAAGCTCCCGACTTGAGAACGCCAACGTAGGCCAGGATGGACTCAAAGGAGGGTGAGATGTAGACTCCGACGGCTTCTCCCCTGGACACGCCTTCGCGGATAAGACGCTTGGCGAGTTCATCG
>CAZXQL010000238.1:0-2448 GCA_964643395.1 uncultured Thermotogae bacterium | reverse complement strand
GGAGTTCCTGCTCGAAGCGCAGTACGAGACCGGGTACCAGGAGCATGCGTACATCGAAACGCAGGGCGCCATTGCCGTCCCGGAAGGGGCGGACGGGCTCGCCGTCTACGCATCGATGCAATGTCCGTTCTACGTTCAGAATGCGGTCGCCAAGGTTCTTGGCATTCCCATGTCGAAGGTGCGCGTCGTCCAGACGGTCACTGGAGGTGCGTTCGGGGGCAAGGAAGACGTCCCCTCCCAGATCTCCTCGCTGGCCGCGCTGATGGCGTGGGCGTCGCAACGTCCTGTCAAGCTCGTCTTGGACCGCAGTGAGGACGTGTTGACCACCAGCAAGCGTCATCCGTCCCGCGTGTGCTACCGCACCGGCGTCAAGGCCGACGGGACGATCACGGCGATCGACGTGGACATCACGCTGGACGCGGGGGCGTATCAGACGCTTTCGTCCGCCGTTCTTTGGCGCAGCCTGTGCACGGCGGCAGGTCCGTATCGTGTGCCTAACGTCCGCGTGAACGCGAAGTCCGTGGCCACCAACACTGTTCCCAACGGTGCATTTCGCGGGTTCGGGAGTCCGCAGGTCATCTTCCCGCACGAGTCGCAGATGGACCTTGTCGCCGACAGACTGGGAATGGATCGCGCGGAGATCCGGCGAACCAACGTCCTTCACAGGGGAGACCGCTCATCGACAGATCAACTCCTGGAACGCAGCGTAGGAATCGCGGACACCCTCGACCGGGCCGCCGAATTGGCCGACTGGGACAAGCGGCTGGCGTCCGTCGATGCGTTCAATGCGGATCACGAAGATGTTCGGCGCGGCGTCGGCATCTCGTGTGTGCTGTACGGCGTTGGGCTGGGAGGCAAAGCTCCGTTTCTCGACAAGGCCGGGGCGACCCTCAAGCTGGAGGCCGACGGCTCGGTTGCCGTGGCGGTCGGAACGGTCGAAATGGGACAAGGGCTTACGGCGGCGCTGCTGCAGATTGTTGGCGAGGCGCTGGATCTGCCCATCGACCGGATTCAATTGGCCCCTGTGGATACGTCGCGCGTGCCCGACTCCGGTCCGACTGTCGCCTCGCGGGGGACGATGATGTCCGGATTGGCCGTCCTCGACGCGGCCCGGAAGCTGCGAGAGAGGGTGGAAGCCGTAGCGGCGGACATGAAAATCCCGGCCTCGCAGATCTCGGAGCGTTGGAACGACATCGCACAGGCGTTCTGGTTGAACAACCTCGATCCCGCCGTCGAGGGATGGGCTCGCACCGAGCCGGTCTCCTGGGATCCCAAGACCGGACTAGGCGACGCCTACCCGGTCTATGCCTACGCGACCCACATTGCCGAAGTTGAAGTCGATCGGATCACGGGTGAGGTCGACGTGATCGACTTCGTCGCCGTCCACGACTCCGGGCGCATTCTCAACCGCACGTTGGCGACAGGGCAAGTGCACGGCGGCGTCGCGCAAGGGATCGGCTTCGCGCTGATGGAGGAGATTCCGCGGAGCGAGGCGGTCCTGAACGTCAACGGGCTGACGACCTACCGTCTCCCGACGATCCGGGACGTCGTTCTGTCCATGAAGGTGCATTTCGTCGAGGCCGAATTCCCGGCCGGTCCGTTTGGGGCCAAAGGAATTGGCGAAGTCCCGCTGATGGCGGCTCACGCGGCCGTGGCCGGCGCCGTGTCTCACGCCGTGGGGCGGCACGCGACGCGGTATCCCTTGGATCCGAACGAGGTCACCCGCCTGCTTCGAGAGATCTAGATCCTCCCCACAAGAAAGACGAGAAGGGCAGATGCCCTTCTCGTCCTGAAGTGTCTTGTTATCTCCTAGATGGGCTAGATCCCGAGGAGGTTGAACAACGCGCTAAAGTCGACGGATCCGGTCATCACCTCGGACAGGTCGGTCACTCCCAGCATGCCCATGATGGTGTTGAAGAAGTTCTCGATTCCCTCGGCTGGCGACGCCATGATGATCGGCATCAACGAGCTCTGGAGATCCATTCCCAAGGACTCGGATAGGTCGGCAAGGTACGCGGCATTGTCCTGGAAGAACTGTGCAAAAGCGGCCTGCAGGGCCTCGGGGTTCGTATCGCGCATGTGGACGATCCCCTGCCCGAAGAGGTAGCCGAGCTTCTCGATCGTTGTGAAGAACGGTTGGCCCACACCCTGTTGTCCCGAAAGCCAGATGGCGAACGTGGGGACAGCATTGGCGGGCTGCCAGTCGAGCTCGAGCGCACCATATTTCACGAGGCTTCCCACCAGCGTGAAGGTTGTGCCTGTTAATCCCCCTACGGACGTCAACGCACCGCCGAACTCGATCTTATTGACGAGCGTGACTTCCTGATTGAATTCGATCTGGATGCCTGTGACGTCCATTCCCGTGTTGTTGGCGAAGAACCAGATTGCCGTGTCTCCCGCAACATCCATGCTGATCCACGGGGCTACAGCTGTGGCTGACGCGACGAA
>CAZXQL010000237.1:0-2451 GCA_964643395.1 uncultured Thermotogae bacterium | reverse complement strand
AGATCATGGTCGAATGCGGTCCGAACGACAGCGGTTGCCAAGATGTCACCATGACGGTTGACTACACGCACTTCATCCAGGAGTGTGACGAGAAGAACAACGAGGATGAAGCGCGGGTCTGCTGCGGCTAGAACGCGTGATCGGGCGCCTCTTGGGTCGTTGGCAAGAGGCGCCCTCTTCTGTCATCGTACGCCTCGCTGTCGGCTATACTCCCTGCAAGCTCTCTCCGCGATGTCGGAGACGCACGAAGAAGGGGATCATCGTGGACACGCTGGCGGCTTATCGAGACCATCTCAAGGAAATGAACATCCTCACCACGGCACTGGCGCTTCTCTCCTGGGATCAAGAGACCCACATGCCGAAGCGAGGCATTGGCGCTCGGTCCGAGGCGGCTGGGCGGTTCAGCAAGCACTTGTTCGAACTCGCCATTGCCCCGAAGTTGGGAACGTACCTCGCTGCATTGGAGTCGGATGACTCGTTGACGGTGGAAGAACGTGCCAGCGTTCGAGAAGTCGGCAAGCGATACCGTCGCCGGAAGACGATCCCGCCTGAGCTGATCGAGGAGTACGGCGTCACCCGCTCGCAGTCCCAGGCCGCCTGGGAAGAGGCTCGCGGGCAGTCGAACTTCTCCGTCTTCGAACCCTTCCTCGTCAAGATGGTCGACTACGCTCGCCGATTCGCCGACTACTACGGGTATGAAGAGCATCCGTACGATGCGCTGATCGAGGAATACGAGCCGGGTATGACCGTGCGACGGTTGCAGACGATCATCGATCCGCTGCGCGAACGACTGGTCCCGCTTCTGCAGCGACTCACTTCGGAAGGGACGCCGCCTGCCGCGCTGCCCGTTCCGGCATCGTTCCCGGTCGACGACCAACGTCGGTTGACGCGAAGGGCGCTTCGAGTCATCGGCTATGACTTCGACGCCGGCGCCCTCGATGACGTTGCCCATCCGTTCACTACAACCATTGCCTTTGACGACGTTCGCGTCACCAATCGGTACGAGTCGGATCGCCTGATGTCGGGGTTGTTCGGCGCGCTCCACGAAGGAGGCCACGCTCTGTACAACCAGGGCATGCCAAGACTGCTGTACGACCTCCAGCTGAACGGGGGCTCGTCCAACGGCATTCACGAGTCGCAATCGCGGATGATCGAGAACCTGCTGGGGCGTAGCCTTCCGTTCTGGCGATACTTCCAACCCATCCTCGCGGAGGAGTTCCCGGCCTTCCGCTCGATCGGCCCGGAGGCCATCTACCGCTCGGTCAACACCGTGTCCCCGTCGTTGATTCGCGTGGATGCCGATGAAGTGACGTACAACCTGCACATCATGCTCCGCGCGGAACTCGAAGCCGACCTCATCGGCGGGAACCTCTCCGCCCACGAGCTTCCGGAGCGGTGGAACCAAGCGGCGGAGAGCTACCTTGGTGTCACGCCGCCGAGCGACGCGCTCGGCGTCCTGCAGGATGTTCATTGGTCGATGGGGTACTTCGGGTACTTCCCTTCCTACATGCTGGGCAATCTGTACGCATCGCAGATCGCGTCGCGCCTGCGCCGGGACATCCCCGATCTCGACGATCGGATCTCGGCGGGAGAGATCCACGTCTGGATCGACTGGCTTCGCAAGCACGTTCACCAGTACGGAGGCGTGTACGATCCTGACGATCTGATCGTGCGCGTGACGGGAGAGCCGCTGAGTGCCGGATACTTCGTCCAGTACGTGGAATCGAAGTATTCGGAGATCTACCGGTTGTCCTAGATCGTGAAGGACAAGCTGCTGCGTGGGTCGTCTGTCGCCTTGGCTTCACTCCTCCGTATCCAACGGCAGTCGGGGGGTCTGCTCGATGGGATCCAGCGGGGGAGGTTCAGCGGATGAAACGGTGGATTCCTGGAAGCGCAGTAGATAGGGTTTGAGGCGAGACTCGATCGACCCGATCGCACGGTTGTATGCGTCGACGGCCTTACCGAGACGATCGCCAGTCTCGGATAGCGGCCGGATGACGTTGAGAAATCGTGCATACAACTCACGCCCCTGTTCGGCGATCAGCCGCGCGTTTTCGGCGATGTGGTACTGCTGCCAGCCGAACGCGGCAGCGCGCAACAGCGCCAAGAGTGTCACGGGCGAGGCGACGAGGATGCGTTGCTGGATGCCGTACTCGAGGAGCTCAGGGTCCTGCTCGAACGCGGCGGACAGCGCCGATTCATACGGAACGAACATCACGACGATTTCCGGTGCCTTCTCGAATTGCTCCATGTACGCCTTGCGCGACAGCTCCTGGATTCGTGCGCGCATCGCTTTGGCGTGGTCGGCCAGTTTGGCGATCCGTTGATCGCCCTCCAGCCTCATCGCATCGAGGTAAGCGCCGGCCGACGTCTTGGCGTCGATCGGGAGGATGCCCTCGTTGGGAAGCCGGACGATCATGTCGGGACGCCCCTGCTCGACGGATACCTGCT
>CAZXQL010000236.1:841-2492 GCA_964643395.1 uncultured Thermotogae bacterium | reverse complement strand
ACAAGCGTACGATTGGCGCATGAGTATGGACACATTCCCGCGAACCGAGATCGAGGATCTTTCGGTATCACGTCTTGTTATTGGCACCAATTGGTTTCTCGGTTGGTCACACACGAGTCGAGCGAAGGATCGATTTATCATCGATCATCAGACGATCGAACGTCTCGTACCAATCGTCACGACGTTTGTGAAAGCGGGGGTGGACACGATCTACGGCGTGCGTCCCGAGTCGCCGCAGCTGCAGACGGCCCTCGAGGAGGTCGAGCAGAGCACAGGACGTCGTATCATACGGATGGGCACGCCCCACTTCGATCTGAGCGGTACCCAGGAGGCAGAAGACGAGATCGAGCGGACGCTCGATAAATTCGCAGAAATCGGCTGTAGTGTCTGTCTGCCCCATCAGGTCACGACCGACGCGCTGGTGAATCGGGTGGCCAAGCGGATTGACAGCATGGATCGCTACGTCGTGAAGATCAGAGAACGCGGGATGATCCCGGGGCTTTCGACGCACATGCCCGAATCGATCCCATACGCCGACGGCATGGATCTCGACGTCGGCACCTATATTCAGATCTACAATGCGGCTGGATTCCTCATGCAGGTCGAGGTCGACTGGGTACATCGCATCATCTGGAATGCAAAGAAGCCTGTCATCACGATCAAGCCGCTGGCAGCGGGCAGACTGCTCCCCTTGGTAGGGCTCGCCTACAGCTGGGCGACCTTGAGGCCGCAGGACATGATCTGTATTGGTTGTCTGACCGCCGACGAAGCGAGAGAGGTCATCGACATTTCGATCTCTCAGCTCGAGCGGACATCGCCGCAGGTGGAGCTACAGACTACGCGTTCGAAGGGAAGTCTCAGATAGACGGCGGAGACCACTCAGGAACCGGGGCGCGAGGCCACGCCCGCTCGCATCAGTTGCGATTTCCCTCTTGTGCGAAGGTCTGATACGCCCACTCATCCCATTCGAGATCGACGCCGATCCCGTGGAGGTCACCGTAGTCTTTGGCAATGAGACCGCCACGGAAGGTGTCAACCATGCGTTTCGTCTCCGACTCGATGAGCGCACGATCGCCCGTTGGGAGCACTTTCTGGATGTCACACGGCGAGTACAGCCCGACGCCATGGCGTTCGAGCTTTTCTGCAAGGGCCGGCATGTCGTACACCGCAGGCTGATCAAACTGCAGACAGTCGATGCCGGCCTCGCACAGGTCATCCACCAGATGCCAATTGTAGCCACACGAGTGCTGGATCACCTTCATACCGTGGGAATGGGCACGCGAGGTGAGACGTTCGTAGAGAGGGCGGAAGATATCGCGCCACATCTCGGGGCTCATGAGGAGACGGTCCTGTACGCCGAGATCCTCACAGAAGAATACCCCGTCCATGCCGGCTTCTCCAAATCGATCGATCACCCCTTCGAACAGGGTCGTCACCCGATCGTGAAGCACGTCGATCCGCTCGCGTTCGAGCCGCGCGTCGCGGAGGGAAGAGTCTACGCGCGGGGGGCTTCGGACGACAAAGGCAACATGCTCGCTCCGATCATCGCCCTGGAGGCCCTTCTCCACGAGCGGGGGAAGCTGCCGGTCAACGTCAAGGTTTTTTTCGAAGGTCAGGAGGAGATCGGGAGCCCCGATCTGCCGGAATTCGT
>CAZXQL010000236.1:0-831 GCA_964643395.1 uncultured Thermotogae bacterium | reverse complement strand
GGCAGGTGGCGAATGGCCACCCCGGCATGAACCCGCTCTTGAAGGTCCCCGAGCTCGCTGCGCCGAGCGATCGGGCGTGGCCGAAGTGTTCGGGGTTGTCGAGATCGGGAAGCTCGAGGGAGTCGAGATCATCCCAGCTCTCGAGTACGGGCTTGAACACCTCCCCACCTTTCGACATGCCCTTCACTCGGTACCAGGTGTTTCCCCAAATGTCGGTGGAATAGACGAATCCACCATCTATCCATTCGCGAGTCTCGATCCCGTGCTGGCATGAACTACCCGAGAAATCGTGCAGTCGTCCCTCACGGTTGGTGAACACCATGCCTATCGTGTCGTCACCGCGGTACTCGATATTGCTCAGTACGATATCGCGCTGTGTCATGGTTCTAGCCTTCGTTGACGGGTGATGTGTCCGGGAAGTATACATTCACCCAATGAAAATAACCATCCTCGGATCTGGGACGTCCCACGGCGTGCCGATGATTGGTTGTCGCTGTCCGGTGTGTCTGTCGGGAGACAGGCGGAACCGACGAACACGGTCGTCGGCGTGGATACAGGTCAGAGAACTCTCAATCGTCATCGATACGGCAACGGACTTTCGAACGCAGGCACTTCGAGAAGGTATCGTTTCGCTCGACGCGGTGCTCTATACGCATCCCCACGCCGACCACCTCCACGGGCTCGACGACACGAGGTCGTTGACCTATGGAAAGCCGCTCGAGGTGTATGGATCAAAGGATACGATCGACGAGATACGGAACAGGTTCGATTACATTTTTACGGCCACCCAATTAGGCGGCGGGAAACCGAACCTGAAACTGGTTGATCAAC
>CAZXQL010000235.1:0-2509 GCA_964643395.1 uncultured Thermotogae bacterium | reverse complement strand
CACCGATGACGAACTCTCTTGGAGGGAACGGCGTCGCTCGCGTCCCCGAGATGATGGACAAAGGGATCAATGTCAGCCTCGGGCATGATTGCTTCTTCACGCTGGACACGTTCGAGTACATCCGGTATGCCTATCTGATCCACAAGGCTCACTGGACGAATCCTTCGCTGCTTCCTCCATTCCAAGCGCTCGACCTCGCGCTGGGCCATGCCGCCGCGGCGCTAGGAATGGAGGATGAGATCGGTAGCCTGAATGCGGGCAAGCGAGCCGACATTATCCTTCTCAAGCCCGACTCTCCGGTGCCGGTCGCACCTTCGACCTTGATTTCGCATTTCACAATGACGTTCCGTGGAAGTGACGTCGAAACCGTGGTGGTCAACGGTGAAGTGGTGATCGAGGGCGGGACGTCAACACGAGTTGATGAAGCGACAGTCAGGAAAGCTTGCGTGGAGCAGGCTGCGGCGCTGTGGAAGCGAAACGGCATCGATGTGGAGTCCGGAGCCATCAATCGATAGCGGTATGGTGCGCGGACCGCGCACAAAGGAGGCCATGGGAATGGAGATCAACGCTGAAAGACTTCGCACTACGTTTTGCGGGCTGGACTTCGCGAATCCGATCATCGTCCCTGCAGGGGTACATGGCAGGGATGGCGACATCATGGCCGAAGTGGGCGCGACTGGGGTCGGAGGGACCTGCACGAAGACGATCGTTTCGCAGCCGGCGGACGATGTGCTGCCGTGCTTCTCGGCCGTTGGGTCCGGCATGGTGAATTCGGTCTTCGGTTCGGATAAGTCGAGCGAGTACTGGTTCAGCGAGGGGATCAAGCGTGCTACGGGAGGCGGGGCGAGAGTGATCGCGAATTTGGCGGGATTCACGCCCGAGGAAGCGGCGTCACTTGCCGAGTCGGCCGTGAAATGCGGTGCCGAAATGATCATGCTCCCAACCCACTGTCCTCACATGGGCGAGATCCTGATGGCGATGTTTCCGGAGATGCACTTTCCTGAGCCGAGCCTGACCGACGTCGCTCCGATGATGGCTTCGGTCAAACTGATCAAGGAGTCCGTAGACGTCCCCGTCGTCGTCAAGCTATCGGGAACCTACTCTCATATCGTCAAGGAGTGGGCTGTCGGCGTAAGGGAATCAGGAGCGGACGGGATTGCGTGTTCCGACGCTTTGGGGCCGGCGCTCTCCATCGACACGAAGACGGGGCAGCCGGCATTGGGGGGACCGAGGGGCGTGGGCGGGTTGACCGGGCCTGCCATTATGCCGATTACGCTTCGGATGACGCTTGAGGCCGCAATGCTCTCTGGACTGCCCGTGATCGGTGTGGGAGGCGTGTCCACGGCGGACGATGTCCTGCAATACATCATGGCTGGCGCGACGCTCGTGGGGGTGTGTACGGCCGGGCACCTGAAAGGATACGACGCCTATCGAAACCTCATCGAGGACCTGGGCAAAAGGATGGATGAGCTCAGCATCGCGAATCTCGACGACATCCGAGGACTGACGATTCGGAGAATCGAACAGCGAAGGCTACAAGGGAAGGTCGCCGTCACGCAGCCGGTGGTGCCGACTGTGAAGACTGAGAACTGCACGAAGTGCAGGGTCTGTGAACGGGTGTGCGCCTACCAGGCTATCCACGTTGCCGAGAACGGCGCACAGATCGATGAAGAAGCTTGCATCGGGTGCGGCCTGTGTGTCAGCGCTTGCCGGTTCGGAGCACTGGAACAGGAGTACTACGATTCCACGATGCCCTACGACACCCCCGCTTCTGCTGCGTCTTGAGAACAGGATGAGGCGGGAAGAGCTGGATGATGAAGGCACTGGCTCTCGCCACGGCGAGAACGCGCAGGTTGGTTCCAGGAGCGTGAGGATGGCCTACCTGGAGATGCACGGCATCGTAAAGCTGTACGCAGCCAGCGGCGTTCTGGCCAACGACGGCGTCGATCTCGCGGTGGAGAAGAACGAGATCCACGCTGTGATTGGAGAGAACGGCGCCGGTAAGTCCACGCTGATGAAGATCCTCTATGGCTTGGAACAGCCGGACGCTGGCGACATCTTCCTCCGTGGGGAGAAGGTCGCCGTCTCAGATCCGTTGGCGGCGAATCGGCTCGGAATCGGCATGGTCCATCAGCACTTCAAGCTGGTCCCTGACTTCACCGTGGCGGAGAACGTCGTCCTTGGATCAGAACCCCGGAAGCGTGGTGTGTTCATCGACCGGCAGTCGGCTGCGAAGGATGTGGGCAAGGTCATCCAGGAGCACGACTTCACCGTCGATGCCAAGCGGAAGGTGAAGGACCTGACGGTGGGGCAGATGCAGCAAGTGGAGATCGTCAAGATGCTCTATCGGAACGCCGATCTCCTGGTCTTGGACGAACCGACATCCGTCCTGACGGAGCAGGAGATCCAGAGACTTTTCGCGACCCTGGAGAATCTCGTGAGCGGGGGCAAGACGTGCATTCTCATCACACACAAGCTCGATGAGGTCACGCAGATCTGCTCGATGGTG
>CAZXQL010000234.1:1380-2510 GCA_964643395.1 uncultured Thermotogae bacterium | reverse complement strand
CCGTTCGTGGTGCGTAGTTCTAGGTTCGTGGTTCAAGCCGAAGAGTCGCACCGATTCCGGACCGCAGACCTTGGTCGTCTACTCTCTCACAGGCCGCGTCTTCGCTCTACGAACCGCATGAACTTCGGGTCCTAACCTCGAACTCCGAACCGTTTTCCGCTACTCGCCACAGGCTGGTTCTACGACTGTGCACCGTGGACTACGCACCGGTTCTTCACGCCATCCACTCAGAGACAGGGCGCGTGAGGAACTGTCCGATATCGATGCCCCCTCCGCCCACCAGCAGCTTGCGGTCCGGCGAGTATTCCCGGTCGAAGGCATCCATTCCCGCGGGCGAGCCGCTTGCAGATCCGCTCTTGACCTCCATGGCTGTCACGCGTCCTCGCGGCGTTTCGACGACGAAGTCAACCTCGCGATTGCCATCTCTCCAGTAGTAGAGGTCACACTCCCCGCGCATCTGGGCGTTGGCGAGGTGGGCGCCGACGGCCGACTCGACAATGCGCCCCCACAACGTGCGGTCCGTCTCGGCCTCGGATCTCGACAGTCCAAGCGGGGCCGTCATCAGAGCGGTGTTCAGGACCTGGAGCTTGGGACTCGATCCGCGACGGCGTGCCACTGTCCCGGAGTACTTCTGGAGTCCCACGGCGATCCCGGCTCCGGCCAGCAGATCGAGGTAATGGGCGAGGGTTGTCGTGTTGCCGGCATCCTGGAGCTGCCCAATCATCTTCGTGTACGAGAGGATCTGACCGGAGTAGGCGCACGCCAGTTCGAACAGCCTCCGGAGCAACGCCGGCTTGTCGACGCGCGTCATCAGGAGCACGTCCCGCGCAATCGTCGGCTCGACGAGCGCATCCAGGATGTAGCGCGACCATCGCTCCATATCGTCGATCAGCGGTGCGGCCCCGGGATATCCTCCATGGAAGAGGTACCTCGACAGATCCCAGCCGAAGGCATCTCTCATCTCCGGATACGACCAGTGCGTCAAGTGGATGATCTCGAACCGGCCGGCGAGGCTCTCCGACAGTCCCTGCTGAATCAGCAATGGCGCGGAGCCCAACAGGACGACCTTCAGCAATCTGCCAGCGGCGGTATCCTCGTCCCAGAGCCGCTTGACGACCTCGGACCAGCCC
>CAZXQL010000234.1:0-1280 GCA_964643395.1 uncultured Thermotogae bacterium | reverse complement strand
TTTACTCATCGTATTGAGTAATATAACTCAACGTACTGAGTAAATCAACACACATCCTCGAGCTGGGCTGCTTGAGCTGCAACTACGAACTACGAACAAGGCCTTCCCCACTTGCCACTGGCTACGCACCACCGGCTGTTTTCTCCGCGCCCCCCCATGAACCCCACGAGCCAGTGCCCTCGAACTTCGAACCACGAACAACGAACGCAGTTCTTTGGACGTGAACCGCGCCTACTCCCCAAACCCCTTCCAAGGGACGGTGGACAACCCGTGGGCGCGCATCCGCTCGTTGAAGACGCCCAAGTGATGCTGAATGTGCCGGAACTGCGCGATGCAGCGATCGAGCATCGTGAATTCCCGCCCGCGGATGTTGGCCGGCTCGAGGTAAGCCTCATTGTTGTCCGGCAACGCGTTGGTCTTCTCGATCATCCGATCGAGGTAGTCCAGCAGGAGCTCCTTGGAAAGCTTGCCGCCGGCCGGCGCCTTCAGATTCGACGCATCCTGCTCGACAATCTCATCGAACGGGTAGGCGAAAGGGTCCTCGGTGAACCAAACGTCGATCCCGACGAGCACGTGATACAAATGCTCGCGAAGCCCGATCTCGTCCTCATCGAAAACTGAGTCGGGGCAGCCGTTCAGCGCTACTCTCACCATCTCGAGCTGCGGACCGAACTGCCGCTTGATGATCTCTGCAATCGTCCTCATCGTGATGACCTCCTTGATCGTGTTGGCACGTCAAGACTCTATGCCGATCGCGTCTCTCCATCATCGCCCATCCTGGGGTCGAAGCTTGTTTGCGGGTGCAAATACGGCAGGCACTGCTTCGCCGAGCGGCCGTAGAGCAAGACGTGCTTGCCGGGCAGGTTCGGGAACGTCAGCTCGATGTGCTGCATGCCTACTCGCTTGTATGGGTGTGCCGCGATCTCAATCCAGGGGATCAAGAGCGGTCGATGGAAAGGACGGAAGATCCGGATCGGAACGAGATACAAACCCTGGTCGCTTGCCCCGACGGTCAGTGTCCCGTTGTAGTTGGCCAGTCCGATGCGCGCCGAGACGAACGTGACGATGTCGCCGCCGTACTCGACCGTGGCGCCGAACCGATCCGCCAGCCGCCGCCAGCCGCTCACCCAAGAGATCAGCCACAGCACGAAGCACCAAAGGGCGACGAAGAACGCGACGAAACCGATGACGATCAAAGGAAGCGGCACACTCGTCGTCATACACTTAGTCTATCACGCACTCGTGCTCTATGGCTCTGGAACAGAGAAGCCGCAGAAGCC
>CAZXQL010000233.1:0-2511 GCA_964643395.1 uncultured Thermotogae bacterium | reverse complement strand
AGGTCGAGCACGGCCGCGACTGTGACCTGAGCTCCGTTCGCCGAGACCTCGACAAGGTAGTCCTGTGATGTTAGCGAGTCTCGTAGCGAAACCTGGCTCACCGCAGCCGCCGTTGCCAAGATGAAGAGCACTCCCACCGCAACCGCGATCTTTCTGTCCATCGTCAATGTCGCCTCCTCGTCCTTCCTACAGCTCGATTTATCGCGTAGCAGATCCGGCTCCGCTGCTACGGCAGCGATGCGATGAAATCCGCCACAAGATTCAGATTCTGTTTCTCGCGCTTCCACGGCCCGCTCCCGTGCTCGCCGAACAGCGGATCCGCTTTCACGACAATCACCATATCCTGGTCCTCGACAAGCGTGATTTGCTGGCCGCCGTGTCCCCAGGCGAAGTTGAAGGGATGCTCGCCGGCCTGCGCCGCCCACCACTGATAGCCGTATCCGACATCCTCGTAGTTCTTGCCGATCCGGTAGTACCAGGCGTTGTCCGTGTACGACCGAAGCGACGCGCGCACCCACCACGCAGGCACGATCTGCTCCCCGTTCCAAGCTCCCTCGTCGAGATAGAGCAGCCCGAATCTCGCCATGTCGCGCGCCGTCATGTACATGTCCGCGTGGCCGTTCCGATTGCCTTCCCAATCCGTGATCCATTCGCCCACCTGGGCGCCGATCGGAGACAGCAGATTCGCCTCGGCGTAGTCCTTCAGATCCATTCCCGTGGCCCGTGCAACAATGATGGCAAGGATATGGGAGGAGAGGCTACTGTAGTCGAACCCCGACCCGGGATCGCGCACGAGCGGGACATCCACGAGGGTCGAGGGTCGAAACCCCGTGTAGAGAAGGTCAAACAACTCACTGGTCGACTCCTCCCAGGGGTAGCCCGCCCTCATCTCGAGAAGCTGGCGAATCGTGATCCCGTTCTTCCGGGTGTCCTGAATCTGGCCAGCCAGTTCGGGGAAGAACGACATCATCTTCTGATCGACACCAGCGAGCTAACCTTGCTCGATCGCGATGCCAACCAATGCGGATGTAAAGCTCTTGGTTGCGGACTGAAGCCGAGTGCTCTCGTTCGGGCCACCGTCGTTGAAGTAGCCCTCGGCAATCAAGTGCCCGTTCTTGAGGACAAGAAGCGCTTCAATGGTCTCCACGTGTTGCGCGTAGTAGAAGAGGCGTGCGACGAGCATCGGATCGAGGCCCTCGGCTTCCGGCGTCGAAACCTCCCACCCGTCGTTCAACGCCAACGGGGCATAGACGATGGCCTGCAACTCGTCAGCCGACGGATAGCAACCAGCGAGACACAGCAAAACCACAGATACGAGGACGCAAGCCCTCACGGCTATTCGAAACCATCGCATGGATGAGTCCCCCCCCCCGAGGTGTTCCCCCTACTCTACTGCAAGCTTGGGCCGCAGTCGAAACTGTCCGCTTCCGTTCTGCGCAGGATGATGCGATGGGTCTTCCCGCTTTCGGAGACCGGGAATTCGCTCAGGAACTCGACATCCACGTCAATTCCCGCTCCCACGAGTTCCCGCGTCTTCGCGATGAGAGATCGCTCCTGCGTGTCTCGATTCCCTTCGCGGCTCGAGACAACCCGCCAGCGCAGCCGCCCATCGCTCTCCTGGACGACCTGCCAGAATAGGACGCTCTCGAGGGCGTCGGAACAGAAGTCGCTCAGAGCCAGGCTCGATATCGACCGGCCATCCTGCGTTTTCAGAACCATTCCCTGTCGTCCGACAAGCGATTCGAGCAGGGGCAGAGTCCGCCCACAGGAACAGGGATTCTTGCCCATCACCCCGATGTCGCCGAGGCGGTAGTTCAGCAGGACCATCGCTCGGTTTCGAAGATTCGAGATGACGACCTCGCCGCGCTGCCCCGGTTCCAGCGTTCGTCCAGCTCCATCCACGATCCGAACGGCGCAAAGGTCTGTGTTGAGGTGGAATCCCCGCCGCCGTTCACATAGGAAGCCCAGTCTGTCGGTCTCGACCGATTGATACGTAGAGTGAAGAGGCACTCCGAATCGGCTTTCGATCAGATCTCGCGCCTCTTTGGAGAGCATGTCGGAACCGTACACCCATACCCGGGGGAGGGACATCTCGAGTCCGCGATCCGCGAGATACCGAAAGAGGTACTCGGCGTACGAACCGTACGAGAAGACCACGGCCGGCTTGATGCGATTCATCTCGTCGACGATGCGCTCGATCGGCCGGTCCGGAGAGAGCAAGGTCGTCGGGAGGGCCCGCTTGGGAAGCAACACGAGACTCGTTCGAAGATTCGCCATCGCAATGGCAGCGGAGTTCTCCCTCAGCATCGACACGCGCGGGCTCATCCACGATTCTCGGGAATCGCCGAGATATCCGCGGAGGACCCGCCGATCCCGCTCCCCGTAGATCAGCCCTTCCAGCGCAGACTGCTCGTCCCAGTAGACCGTTCGCCGGACAGCCGACGTGGACCCCGAGCTGTGAAGGGCGATGCATCGCGTCTTCGAAGACTCGGAAGAGAGAAACGCTTGCGG
>CAZXQL010000232.1:0-2542 GCA_964643395.1 uncultured Thermotogae bacterium | reverse complement strand
GGACGAATCGCAAAGCAAGCCGCTGATCTGCGTGTACTGCGGCATCTGTGCGCGTTATTGCCCACACGATGTGTTGGCATACGATGAGATTCGGGGAGGGTCGCATGCTCAAGGGTGATCCGTTGGCCAGGATCTTGACCATCGATCTGTCACGCCGCACGTTTGCCGTCAGCGAACGGCCCGAGCTCTTCGACCAGTCGATCGGTGGATCCGGCGTGGCCATTCGTCTGCTGGAGGAACTCTGTCCGCAAGGAGCGGATCCGCTCGGAGAGGATAACCCGATCATCTTCGCAGTCGGGCCGTTGGTCGGGCACTATCCCCTCGCCTCCAAGACCGTCGCCATGTTCAAGTCGCCGCACACCGGCAACCTCGGGGAAAGCCACGCTGGCGGGCGTAGCGCCGTGGCCATCCGGATGGCCGGCTTCGGAGCCATTGCGATCGTGGGCCAGAGCGATATGCCTGTTTATCTCGTGATCGAAAACGACAGGGTCTCATTTCGCGACGCCTCAGCGTTGTGGGGTCTGCGAAGCAGCTACACGGTCGGGCGCGTGCTTCGGGACCGCGAGGGAGGCTCGGGGCATCGGTCGATCATGCGGATCGGCCCCGCCGGAGAACGAGAGATTCCCTACGCATGCGTGATCACGGAGACGTACCGCCATTTCGGCCGGTTGGGACTAGGGGCCGTCTTCGGCAGCAAGCGGCTGAAGGGAGTCATCGTCTCAGGAAACCGGACGCTTCCGATCGCGGATGCCAAGCGCTACCATGCACAGTACAACGCGCTCTACCAGGCAGCAACAGAGTCAAGCACCATGCGCAAGTATCACGACCTGGGGACGCCCGCCAACATGCTGCCGCTCAACGAACTCGGCGCGCTGCCCACCCGCAATTTGACGGAGGCACGATTCGAGGCCGCCGAGGCGCTGTCCGGCGAGCGTCTCGCCGAGCAGTATCTCGGCCGACGGTTGGCTTGCGCCCATTGCCCCGTCGCCTGCATCCACGTGGCTGCGCTTCGAACGCCGCACCCGGTCGAGCCCTACTTCTACAAGACATCGATGTTGGGCTACGACTACGAACCGATCTTCGCGCTCGGCAGCATGCTCGGCATCTCCGACTCGGCCGGCCTGCTTCGCCTCATGGACGAAGTGGAGATCCAGGGGCTCGATGCCATGTCGACGGGCGTCGCGCTTGCTTGGGCCACCGAAGCGATGGAACGGAACCTGGTCGCGTCCGCGGACGCTGACCAACTCTCTCTGAGCTGGGGACACGCTGACGCCTACATCGACGCCGTACGTCGCATCGTCTCCCAACCGACCGATTTCTTCCGTGCACTGGCGAAAGGCGTCCGCCATGCGGCCTCCGTCTACGGCGGCGAAGAATACGCGCTGGCGTTCGGCGGCAATGAGATGCCAGGATACCACACCGGCCCCGCCGGATACCTCGGCTATCTCGTGGGCGCCCGCCACAGCCACTTGGACAACGCCGGCTACAGCATCGATCAAGACAATCTCGCCCGCGGTGTGACGCCGACGGCTCAAACGCTGATCGACCGTATCGTGGAAGAAGAACGCTGGCGTCAGGTGCTATCGAGCCTCGTGATCTGCTTCTTCGCTCGCGGCTTGTATACGCCGGCAGCAGTCACCGAGGCGCTGGCGACAGTCGGACAGGATTTGGACGGGCAGCAGCTACTGGACATCGCCTCGGACACGCTTCGGTGCAAGATTCGGTACAAGGTGCGTGAAGGATTCGACCCGACCGATCAGGTCATTCCCGATCGGATCCTACAGACGCCGTCTCCATCCGGTCCGATCTCCAAGGATCTTCTTCGGGACGCACTCGCGGTCTTCCGCGAGCAGTTCCTCTAGGATCGATTCCTCTCTCCACGTCGCGCAGCTCCTCACCGTGTTCTCGCTTCAGTGACATGGACAGGACGATGAATGCAGCTTGACTGGTGCATGACACGTGTGTATACTGTGCGAATACATGACTCATATATTCACAAGGATATAATCATGCCGCGTGCCTTCACGGAGGTCGAGAGAGAGACGATACGGGAACGATTGATGGAAGCCGGGCGATCCTGCTTCCTCCGATACGGCCCGAAGAAGACGACGATCGACGATCTGGTGAAGCCGGCGGGAATCGCGAAAGCCTCATTCTATCTGTTCTTCGATTCCAAGGAGTCGTTGTTTGTGGAGCTGATGCTTGAGGAGATGCCGGCCATGATGAATCGACTGATGAATGCCTCGTTCCGCAAGTCCGACAACACGAGGGATGCGCTCATCCTCCTCATGCGCGGAATCGTGAAGGAGATCGAAACCAATCAGTTGGCGCGCATCCTGCTCGACGATCCGTCGGAGATGGAGCGATTGGCTGCCGGGATGAATTTCGAGCGGGTGCTCGAGCAGTCGGCGTCCATGTTCGCGCCCCTGCTGCAGGAGATCATCCATGCTCAGGATCGAGGGGAGATCGTGCGTGGCGATCCGCTCCAGATCCTCTACTCGCTGGGTCTCATCAAGCTGCTACCGGTCAACAAGGACCGGGT
>CAZXQL010000231.1:0-2545 GCA_964643395.1 uncultured Thermotogae bacterium | reverse complement strand
ATTCTCTCATCCGTGGCCAGACGGACTTCCTGGACACCGCTGCCGACCTGCTGCTGGTCAGTTCGGCCTACTCGATCGAAGTCATTGTTGGAGACAACGTCATTCTTCAGAAGAGCCGAGAGGGCAGCGTGACGTCGCTCGAAGCGATTCCCCTCGACGCGCTGACCCATGACACGGTTTCCGAATTCGATGCGCCGTTGCCGCACTCGCTGTATCTTGTCCTGCCGATCGAATCCGTAGCTTCCCAGCCGCAGATTGTCGGCTACGTCAGTATCGTCTTCGATCGATCGAACAGCCTTCGCGAGATTCGTTCACGCCTGGCTCTTGTCGCTGGATCCACGGTGGGCGGAGGACTCTTCGTTACCGCTGCTCTCATTTGGATGGCGCTGCGCGTTCTGCGGAAGCGACGCGGGACGGAAGCGTTCGACCTCGGCGATGTGCTCTCCGTCGGGCCACTCGTGATCGACGTGGCAACGAAGCGCGTGCAGTACGCGGGCAAGCGCGTCGAGTTGACGCCGAAGCAGCTCGATCTCCTGCTTCTTCTTGCCGGCCGTCCCAACCACGTGTTCAGTGACCAGGAAATCGTCGACGCCGTGTGGCCGGATTCCACGTACGCCGCCTCATCCGATGTCAAGCAATGCGTCTACACGCTTCGCCAACGGTTCCGCCGTGTCCATCGCGACCCCGCGCAGTTGATCGCCAACGTGCAAGGCTACGGCTACAAGCTTTCGGTCCCCGAGCTTGAGAGGGATCTAGGAGGATCTTGATGGGATTCTGATTCCCGGGCGGTGTCTCATGAAGGCGAAGAAGGAGGAGTCATGAAACGATGGATACTGTGCGGACTGATCGTGATTCTTGTAGCGATCCCACTGCTGGCCGACGACCAGCCGGCCATCACCTATGAGCTTGCGTCGCAAACCTTCGCCGAGATGCTTGACCTGCTCGACGGAGCCATCCAACTGACGGCTGCCGCTATCATGACCGCGGATTCCGTAGCGACCAAGGACTACGTTCAAGCTGTGCTCAACCTACTGGAGGGGCCCGACAGTGAGCTGTACGACTCCGAGAACTCGCTCGATACTTTCGGAACCCCAGGACTCATCCCATTGATGGATGGGCTCCGATACACCGATTCGCGGCTGCGCGGGTACGAAGGCGCGCCGCTTTCCATCTTTTATCCCGAGGTTTTCGAGGCAGGCAGGGGGTGGATGCGGGACGCTGCTTTGTTCGCCCAGGCGTGGACGTTGGTCTCGCGAGGTCTCCAGGCTGCGTCTGCGGTCGCACAGGACATCGAACAGTCTCCCTACAATCGTGCTCCCTGGGATGACGAGCTTCAAACACTCTACGCTCACCTGATTACGATCTACGGCACGGCAGATGAGTCGTTTCCGATTGGGGGGCTAACTCAGCTCTCCGACTTGTTCCCCCCACGGGAGCAGTGGGCTCGACGCGGAGAGTCCGTCCAGGCGGCAATCGATCGCACGCCAGCAGGCGGTATCGTTCACATCGAGCCCGGCACGTATCGGGAAGCCATTGTGATCGACAAGAGCCTGACCCTGATGGCGGGTTCGGACGCATCCGACGATAGTGCTGCGCTGGGTTCTGTTGTGATTGCCGGCTCATTGTGGGGGGTCTACGCGATGACCATTGAGTCGGATATCCCGATTGACGTCACGATCCAGGGGATTGAGCTTCGCGACACACATGGTGGGATCAGCGTTGAAGGACCCGTCACCCTCTACGTCTCCGATGTGAAGTTCGAGAACAATCGGACGGGTCTTTCGCTTGCCCACGATTCGGAGACGATCATTGAGAATTGCCAGTTCGTGGATAACTTCGAGGCTGTTCTGCTCGTGACCGATTGCTCCGCGACGCTGCGCGATTGTGTGATCCAGGGGAGTACGGATTGGTACGGAGCAATCGTGGTGAACTGGCGCACGGCTCTCCAGATCGAGAACTGCGACATCATTGACAACCAAGGCGCCGGTGTTCACGCGCTCGCGTGCTCGACTCTTCACATGGCCGACAGCCGGCTCCTGCGCAACGGAGATGGGCTCCATGTGACTCCCGGAGGATGTCCGGATGAGAATGGCATCCCCGTGCGGGAGTGGCCGGAGAAATACGCCGACGTCACTGGCTGGAACAACGTCATCCCCGGACCTGGCGAGCCGGATGGGAACCACGGATCCGCTATCAACGACAGTGTCTATGGCGGAACCGGAATCGACCTCTCGTTCCTGACAGAGCCGAAGCCTGAAGGCGAGTAGCACCTGTGAACGCGAGCGCCGCCGGAGGAGCCAATCCGGCGGCATCCTCTTGCTGGTGTGACTCTCAAGAGTGGACCCGCCTGTCGCTGCAACGCCGGACTAGCCGGCCTCGGTTTCCGCCGGCTCGAAGAGTCTCCCGTCGTGCATCGTCAATTGACGTGGACAGCGATCTGCGACGGACGGATCGTGGGTGACCAGAACCAGCATTCGCTCCTCATCGCGAAGGGAGAGGATGTGCTCGATGATCCGATTGCCGGTCTCCGTGTCGAGGTTCCCGG
>CAZXQL010000230.1:0-2588 GCA_964643395.1 uncultured Thermotogae bacterium | reverse complement strand
AGTCCCCTGGAACCCGCATCACTATTTCGAGTGGCGCAATTATTCGAGCTACTCGGGCGGCATCTGCACCGACCTGTTCATCCACCGCATCACGCGGATCATGAAGGCCTGCAACCTGCTTTACCCCCGCCGCGTCGTGGGCATGGGCGCGTTCCTCGACTCCATGCGCTTCAGGCAGGAAATCGCCGCCGATCTCGGCATCCGTCGTCAACGCATCCACGCGTTTGTCGCCGGCGAGCACGGCTCCACGGCTGTCCCTCTATGGAGCGGCGTCCACATCTATGGCTACGCGAAGGACGAGCTTGCCGCCGCGTTGAGCCGCATCCGACACGGCATCCGAACCGAGGACGTATGGGATGCGGTATCGCGCGCACAGGCCGAAGCGGCAGCACACATCGCCGCGGGAGACGTCCAATCGGCATACGCCGTCCTGGAGACCTATCCTCCGGATGTGCGCGTCGTGACGAGGCCGTTCGTGACCCACTACAGCGGCGCGAAGACCGTCATCGGAACGGCCCGAGCTACGATGGAGTTCATCCGCACCATCACGCAAGGCGCCGACGTTTTGGTATCGGGACAGGTCGCTTTGGATGGCGAGGTTTACGGCATCCACGGCACGATCGGCGTTCCCTTTGTCGTCGGGAACCGGGGCGTCGATCGCGTCTTCGAGCTCCCGATGGATGAAACCGAACGACGCCTGCTGTGCGAATCCGCACGGCGCTGTAACGAGAAGACCTCCCCCTATGTGACGTAGAACGAGAGGGGACCTCTCGTGGATTCCAGGCCCCAACCGGGATACTCTGTTCGCCATCGTGAGTGAGGTATTGGAGGGGGAATACGGGGGGCGCCGACGTGCAATCCCGTTGGCAGGTGCGTCGCTGTTCACGGCGATCGCGACGGGCGGGCTGGGCCTGCTCATCCAGCTCTATCTGAAGGACCTCGACACACCGATCTTTCTGATCGGCCTCGTCTCGACGCTCAACTCCGCCGGTTTGCTCTTGGGATCGTGGTTGTGGGGAACAGTCTCGGACTCGGTGAAGCGCCGACGTCTTCTGGCATTTCTCACTCTCGGGTTCGCCGTTACGATCAGCGTTCTTGCACTTCTACCGTCCGTAGGCGTTGTCCTTCCGACCGCGTTTCTCCGCTCGGTGATGTTCGCCGGCGTAGGCACCGTGTCGGTCGCGATCGTCTCAGCGGCCAGCCGCATCGAGCGTCGCGGCAGGAACCTTTCGTACATCTCCTCCGCGCGTGCGTTCGGGTTTGCCGCCGGCAGCATCCTTGCCGGATTCGTGCTGGATCGCTTCGGTTTCCGGTCCTCGTTCATCTTGATCGCAGTCATGCCGTTGGCTGCATTTGCAGCCGTGTGGGCGTTGCCGTGCGAGAATCCCGTCGAGCGGAGGGAGAAGATCGGGGCTTGGAGAGCCATCTTCTCGTCCGGACTGCTCGACCTCTATCTGGCGACGGCGCTACGGCAGATGGCGATCTTCGGAACGTTCGCATTGCTGTACATCTACATGGCGGATCTCGGCATTCCCGTCAGTCTGATGGGCATTCTCAGTGCGACGAACACGGCGACCCAGGTTCTGGCGATCCTCGCATTCGGGTGGTTGGCCGATCGCATCGGACGCAGGCGGATCTTCATGCTGGGGTTTCTGCTGTCCGCAGCCGTTCCCCTCCTCTTCGTGCTGGTGACCAGCATGGCAGGCATCATCGCCGGGTACGTCACGCTGGCCATTTCGTTCAGTTCGATGTACGTGGGCTCCGCCGCCCATATCGGGGATCGTGTCCCACACCACCGACACGGGCAGATGCTGGGCTTGTACGAATCATCGCGAGGACTCGGCGGGCTGTTCGGTCCCTTGATCGCCGGCGCTCTGGTTCCCGCCATTGGCTTTCACAACATGTTCCTGGTCATGACCGGGATCGGCTCCCTCGGATTCCTGGTGATGATCTTCGGAAACACCGTGCTTGGGAAGCGGATCACGGGGAACTAGCCGCCGGCTTCTCCGTCATGCAGGACAGGCCCTGGCGGAATGCCTGGAGTACGCTCCTTCGCTCCAGCCCACCCGCAAGCCGCGATGACAACCGTACGTCTTCCATGAGGACAACGATCTTTCGAAGGATCAAGGGCAACGTTCGGCTCTGCAGTCGTCTGCACGCGTCCAAACCAGCCAAGAATGCACCCGAGTTATCGTGCGTCAGCCCATCGAATCTCTCGTACTCAATGGCAAACTTGCGCTCATCTCCGACGGCGTAGTTCATCAGTGCGACGTACACATCATCAAGATCGTGCGGCCGACTTGCGTCTGCGGCCGTCGACAGCTTCATCGCAGTGAGGAGAGGCAAGGGCGGTACGAGGACTGTGCACGTCCCAACCTCTTGCGGTTCTGCATGCTCGATTGCTTCGTGCAGGCCAATGGCACGAATCCGGTCGCCGTTTCCAAGCCGAATCTCGTAGGGTCGTTCTCCATGGGGATCTAGGGCGAGCACATCGATCTCGGTACGATCTGCACAGCGGAACCGATGTTCGATGCTCGTCATGTGTAGCCCTGCCTGCAGGAACATCGGGCGAATGACATCCAGCCCGC
>CAZXQL010000229.1:0-2613 GCA_964643395.1 uncultured Thermotogae bacterium | reverse complement strand
ACGTTGCGGAAGGTGTCGACCGCCATCCGCGCCGCCGCCACGCCGGTCTTGCGCAGCAGGTGGTTGCCGTCCGGATCCCAGATGTCGAGCCGATAGTCGTCGGGGCTGAGGCCGCCGTTCGCGTACGACAGGACGTACATGTAGCCGAGTCCTTCGACGCCGATGTCCGCCAGCTGGCGGAACAACCGGTGGACATCGTCGACGTCGGTCCCGTGGAACAGGGTCGTATTGGTGCAGACCCGGTGTCCTCGTGCGATCGCATCCCGGATCGCAGCCACGGCTGCGTCGAACGTGCCGGGCCGGCCGGTGACTTCATCGTGAATGTCCCGTGTTCCGTCGAGATGGACGACGAAACATAGCTGGCGCGACGGGTCGAACCGATCGAGGCTGTCTTGGAGCAACAGCCCGTTCGTGCAGAAGTACATGTACCGTCCGTCCGCACGGATCAAACGGGTGATCTCGTCGATCTGCGGGTGGAGCAACGGTTCTCCACCGGAGATGGACACGATCGGCGCTCCCGAGGCGCGCACTGCGCGCATACATTCTTCGACAGATAGTTTGCGGTCGACAACGTCTCGATACTCGCGGACGCGTCCGCAACCGGCGCACGCGAGATTACACAGCTCAAGCGGCTCGAGCATGGTGACGAACGGGAACCGCTGAATGCGGCGCACCTTCTTCCCTAGGAGATACCCTGCGACGTCAAGGTCCAGTCGAATCGGACGGCTCACTTGTTCCTCCGTTCCAAATATCCAATCAGTTCAGCCATGTCTGCGCGTCCCTCGCCGGAGAACGGAAGCGCGTCGAGAGCTTCGGATGCCTCAGTGAGGTGTTCCCGCACGGCGGCTCGACCTGCGTCACGGATCCCAAGCCGGTCCATCTGCTCGATGACCCAAGCTGCATCCTCGTGGTTCAGATCATCCCGCGCGTAGATGGCGCGAAGCGTGTCGAGTTCCGAAGCGCCCACTTGCTCGAAGGCGAGAAGGACGGGGTACGACTTCTTGCGGCGTCGAACGTCCGACCCGTTGGGTTTCCCAACGACGGCCGTGTCGCCCCAGACGCCGAGAAGATCGTCCTGGATCTGAAAAGCTCGTCCGATGGCGTGTCCGAGGTCGAGAAGATGTCGTCGAACTGCGGCATCGGCCCCTGCGACCACGCCCCCGAGCTCAAATGCGGCGCGAAGAAGTGCGCCGGTCTTGCGATCGATCATGTCGAGGTACTCGGCCAGCGTGATCTGACGCGTTTCGAAGTCAAGATCGAGCGACTGCCCTTCGATCATGGCGTCGGTTGCCGTGAGCAGCGTGTCGGCGACAACCTCGCCGCATCGAAGGGCCTCCTGGACGGCCAGGACGTGCATGAGATCGCCGGCGTTGATGGCCTCCCGCTCGCCCCACAACGTCCAGACAGTCGGCCGCCCACGTCGGGTCCGATCGCCATCCTGAATGTCATCGTGGATCAGCGAGAAATTGTGAATGAGTTCGAGACCGATTGCCGCGGGCATCGCCTGCTCGATGCTCGCACTCAGCTGCTCGGCAACGAACAAGACGAGGCTCGGACGAAGAAGCTTACCGGTTGCGTCGGCCGGGTGTTCTTCCTGGTCCGTCAGTCCGACGTGATAGCGCAGGATCGATCGTAAGCGAGTATCGCCTTGCAGGGCATCGCCCAGCGCTCGTTCAATCCGCTCTCGGTATCGCTCCAGAATCTTGAGGCTCATCGGTTCCCCTCTCGGTGCACGCTCGTCGGAACGAGGCCTCGCTGTTCGGCGACGTTCAACAGCTCTGTGGCGTTTCCGACGCCGAGCTTCCGCATCAATCGTGCACGGTGGGCCCGCACCGTATTCACGCTTCGCGACATGATTCGTGCGATATCGTTGTTCTTGTTCCCCTCGATGATCAGCTGCAGAACCTCTCTCTCCTTGGTCGTGAGTTCATCGGGCGCGGGTTCCACGCCTTCCGGTAGGCATCGTTCGCCGCTCGCGACCGCGCGGACGACCTCGACCAATCGTTCGATGGCTTCGTCCTTGGCGACATAGCCCCACACGCCGGCGGCGATTGCTCGCGCCGCGAACCGCCGATCGTTGTGCATCGTCAAGATCACGACGCGAGTGTCCGGACTGAGGTTGGCGATCCTCCGAGTCGCCTCGATGCCGTCCAGCAGAGGCATCGAGATGTCCACGACCGCGACGTCCGGAAGATGACGACGAACGTCCCGCAGAAGGGCGCGTCCGTCACTGGCCTCGGACACGACGTCAACGCCGTGAGCCGTCAGCAACGCACGGACACCCGTGCGAACCAATACATGATCGTCAGCCAACGCCACCCGGATCTTGTTCATTGCACGCCTATTTTAGAGGGCAATCACGCATGTCGGTACCGGAAACCGTACTAAATAGAAGCTCCTAGAATCCGAGTCGGCGCGCGTAGCCGGCCAAGCCGACGCGTGTGTGGATGTCCAAACGGTTCATCAATTGCTCGCAGTATCCCTCGACCGTCTTCGGCTGGAGTCCCAAGTCACGGGCGATCTCTTCTATAGTGCTCCCTCGACCGAGACGCGATAGGACGTCCTTTTCGCGAGGAGTCATGAGTGGTTGTCTCAGCGGCCCTTGATGTAGTT
>CAZXQL010000228.1:0-2625 GCA_964643395.1 uncultured Thermotogae bacterium | reverse complement strand
CGCATTGCGGAAGCGAGGCACGTTGGCGTACGCGGACCGGACAACGGAACGCAGGGCGGCATCGATGGCTGACGGCGACTTGTGAATCAGGAACCTGCCGGATTCCCTCACAGCCATTCCTTGTCCTCCTCTGTTCTATGCAAACACGGCATCCTGTCGTGAGGGAGAGCCTCCCCTTCCTGACGGGCAGCGATTGCCATCGCGGTCCGTCAGCTAGCTTCCCCCTCGGGCGGACCCCAATCGTCGATCCAGACTTCGGACTCGTCGCCGAGTCCCACATCGAGTTCGAGGATGTGGAACTCCAGGTTCTTCTTGACGAGAATCCAGCCTTCACCCGACGCTGTCTCCTCGATTTGCAGGGGCTCGCCGGGTTGTCGGCGGGAGTTGAACCTCGTGTAGGTGGCCGTCTCGTGCCAGTGGATGCACGCGGCGTATTCGGGGCGGGCCCAATCGGGGAATCGGCTGTCATCGATTTCGGCTGCGAGATCCAATCCAGCACTCCACTCCAAAGCGAGGGCGTACACGTCCCATGTCTCTCGCAAGGCCGTCTGGCTTTCCTCGCGGAGAATCAACTGGCCCGCTCTGGCCAATTCATCGAGATCGGAGGAGCGGCACCCTGCAATGAGGGCGATCGATACGGCCAGTGCGACAACGGCTAGTCTTCTCACGCTACGTCCTCCCTTATGCACTCCGGATAGGCGGCGATCGACATTCCTAGGAGAGGATACCAGCAACAGCACTGGAGGGCGAAGAGCGGTCCTGAGCGGTCGTCCTCGACGGCGAGCTCGTCCGCGGCCGAACTGACGCCGCAGGTGATTGAGCCGACCGGCCCTTGTTCAGTTTCTGAACGAAGAGCTACACTCAATGCGTACTGCTCATGGTTAGGAGGTGAAACTATGAGCATGGCAGCCCATCACGCCGGATCGCGGGTCACGAGAAGAACCGCGCCCGCCGTTGCTTTCTTCACAGGGCTTTGCTTCGTATCGTGTTCTCTCCTTGGGCCTGGTGTCCGCTCGTTCGGACTCCTACGCCGCTGGGAGTTCCTCTCATCTGGAGAAGCGACTGAGGAGAGTTCTATCCCATGAGGCAGGCAGAGCGGAACGAGAGGGTTGAGTTCCAGCGCGCCGGTCCGGGTCTTCGTGAGGGATAGCATGTCCAGTCGAATGCTTCACGTCTTGTGCAAGGCAGCGCGCCGCTGTCTTGTGGGCCGGGATCAAAGATGGGTCTTCGAACGGCCACCGCCCGACTGGGTGCCGCCAAGAGTGGAGCGCACGTCCCTGTATCTTCATGTGCCGTTCTGCCGGCATGGCTGCCCGTACTGTCCCTATACCAAGGTGCCCTTCCGGGTGGGACTCGTGGAACCCTACACTCAGGCGGCATTGGCTGAAGTGGACTGGTGGAGCCATGCCATTGGGTACCCGGAAGCCACGAGCCTCTACATCGGCGGGGGAACCCCCACACTGGCCCTTGAGAGCGTCAGTCGGATCATCACGCGCATGCGCGAGCGATTCCGATTGACCGGGGACATTTGCATCGAGACCAATCCTGGCGACGTCAGCCGTTCAACCATCGAGAAGCTGCACGAAACGGACGTCTCGTTGGTGTCTCTGGGCGTACAATCCTTCCTTGGGAAGAATCTTGCCTCGCTCGGACGGGACTACGAGCCCGACGTCGCCGAAAGGGCGCTCGGCCTTCTCGCTGAAGGCGAATTCGCTTCCGTCAACGTTGACTTGATGTTCGCCCTGCCGGGACAGACGGAGGCTGAGATCGTTGCCGACCTCGAACGAGCGGCACAGCTTGGGGCGACACAGATCACGACGTATCCGCTGTTTACGTTTCCCTATTCGACGGTTGGAGAGTACCTGAAGCTCAAGTCGGTCCGCATGCCGGTCCTCACCACGCGACGGAACCAGTACCGAGCGATTCACCAATGGTGCGCTGAGCATGATTTTCAGCGCGTATCGGTCTGGGGATTCAGAAGAGGTTCCGCCCCCCGGTACTCGTCAGTGACTCGGGATGGATATGTCGGGATTGGCCCTGGAGCGGGATCCCACCTACCCGACGGCTTCGTTCTCAATACGTTCGATTTGGAGAGTTGGATGGAAGCTGCAGGCTCTAGGTCGACCATCGCGTTGCGGATGCCGTTCACACGCGAACTGTCCGGTTGGTGGTGGCTGTATTGGCGTCTCTACGACACGCACGTCCCGATGAACGTCCTCGAAAAAGCTCTTGGGAACAGCGCGGCGAGGGCCCGTCGGCTGCTTCGCGGGATGGACTGGGCAGGGCTCGCTGTTCGCAGGCAAGGAGCAATCGAACTGACGGAACGGGGAGCGTTCTGGATTCATCTTGTCCAGAACCACTTCGCGCTGGACTACGTGAACACGATCTGGACGGCGGCTCGGCGGGATCCGTGGCCTAAGTCGATTCGGATCTAGATGCCGGCTACTCATCTACGCACAGCATCCGACGACTAGCTTATGCGAGTGCGAACGCGGCGCGTTCGTTGCGAGTTTCGCGTTGCGAAACTCGTGTGTTGAATGCGAAACTCAATCGGTCGGTCGACCAGAAGGATGGCTCCTCTTCGAGGAGCTTGTGAGTTTGCTTCAAAGGACGCTGCAAACTCTT
>CAZXQL010000227.1:0-2636 GCA_964643395.1 uncultured Thermotogae bacterium | reverse complement strand
TGCTGTTGAGCCGGATGATCAACCGCTCCTCGAGGAAGAGATGGACCGGCCTGAGTTGGCGCAGATTGTCTTTCTCGGCGATGCAATCGAACGTGCCGTGGACCGCAGCGTCTACATCCTTCAACAGTCGGACGAAATCCGCAGAGCGGCCCAGGAGAAAGCCGGAACGGTGGTCGACCCTGACGTCGTCGACGCCTTCTTGGGTGCTTCCGCGCGAGAGGACTTCTGGTTGGACCTGGAGTCACCGCGCTTGTATTCGCTGCTGCTCCGCCGGGGACCGTACCGGGGGGAAGAGGTGGGCCTTAGCCAGCTGAAACAGGTGTCCGAGATGTTCCGCGACATTATCGACTTCCGGTCGAGATATACGGCCACCCATTCCTCGGGTGTAGCAAGAAGTGCCATGCTGATTGCCAGAGCGTTCGGCATGGCCGAGTTCGAGGTCCAGTTGGTGGAGGTGGCGGGCAACGTGCACGATCTGGGCAAGCTCGCGATACCGAACGCCATCCTCGAGAAACCGGCCAAGCTTACCGAAAGCGAGTTCCAGGTGATGAAGAAGCATTCGTATTTCAGCTACACTATCCTCAACACGATCGGGGGCCTCAGGCAGCTGCCCGAGTGGGCGGCGTTTCACCACGAGAGGCTGGATGGCCGGGGGTATCCGTTTCATCTGTCCGACGACACCTTGGATACAGGCGCTCGCATCCTCGCGGTGGCCGACGTCTTCACGGCGTTGTCCGAGGACCGACCGTACCGAAAAGGCTTGGGCAGTCGCGAAGTCATCGACCTCGTGACCGGGATGGCGGCCGACAACAAGCTGGATCGGCGCATCGTTCAAGTGCTGACCGACAACATCGAGAGCATTCAGACCGAGGTGATCGAGTACCAGGCGAGCATGAGGAGTTTCTATGAGACGCAGTTCGTTCCGCTGACGACGTGAGGTGTGTGGTCAGGAGATGATGGTCTGATGTCTACCAAGTCGAGTATCTACAAGCTGCTGCGTCTGTGGAACGATGCTTCCGCTGTGAAGAAGGGCAAGGTCGGCAAGCGGATAGGCCGACGAGTGGCGGGAAAGACGACAGGACGGCTGTTGCGGGGGCTGTTCAAGTAGTCGGATTGCCTGTCGGAGGGTGCCGGAGACGCCATATCCATTCCGAGAGATTCGAAGGGGAGATTGTGTGCCATGTCCCCGGAATTCGAGCCGCGTTTCGTCGACCTGTACATGAACGTCGTGAAGTCGAAGATGATCTGGCCGACACACTCGTTGTCCATCAAGGCACTTGCGACGTTCCTCGGATTCGAGTGGCGCGATAGCGATCCATCCGGCGCCGCCTCCGTTCAATGGTTCCACGAGTGAGTCGAGAAGGGCGACCTCTCGATCTGGAATCGTATCCTGGAGTACAACGAGGATGATTGCCGAGCGATGCGGGTCCTGGCGGACGCGCTCAGCGGGATGGCGTTCGCAGGTACTTGATGAGTGCGGCGATGCCCAGCCCGATCACAACTAGGAATAGAATGAAGAACAGCAACGACACAATGGAAGCCCACCAGGCTCCCACAGGCGCAGTGTATACGGTTTCCATTCTATAGTCCTCCTTCGGCATCCCAACGGGATTCTTCGGAACCCGTGTCTTCATCATGAAGAGATACATAGAATAGCAGACAGGAGCATAAAAGCCCAACACAGAGAATAACGAATCTAGTTGTTGAGGATCTCGACGATCGGGTAGTTGAAGCCAGGGGATGGACTTCCGAGCATCCGCAACATCGACGCGATCTGTCCCTGATGATGATAGATGTGAGTAATCGTCCGCATCACGACGTGCCCCGGATGGAGCACATGCTCTTCCTTCTTCCACGTCATCATCGGACGTGACGTGTTCAGTTCCTCGTTCGAAACACTCCGCAGATACGCCTGCGTTGCGGCGAAAGTCGTCCCTCGATACTCCTCGAGTGAGTCGATCGTTGGATAGAGATGGGGTTCGTCGTCCGCATCGACGCGCCCTTGGAGGACGCCGATCCAGTACCTCTCCGCGCCGATCGCGTGGTGAAGCTGCAACCGAACCGATGCCCCGCCGAACTCGGGCATCGTTCGGTCGAACGCTTCAGCATCAAGCGTCCGGCAATGAGCCAAGTAGCCCTTCAGGTTGCGATGGGCCCGATCGTGAATCTCCAGCAACGCTTCGGGTGTCAACATGTCTCGCCGTTCCTCCTTGGATACGCTGGCGTTGCGCGACGGGCTCGACTCCATGCGTTCCAGTGCGTCCGACGTGCACATCCTACACCTTGTTGTCGGACATGCCACAAGGTGGGGCTGAACGTGCAATCACTGGTGTGAGCGTGGGGAACGGAGGACACGAATCACCGCGCAAGCCAGAGATGGAGCATGTGCCCCCAAACTGCCGAGACGAAGAATACCAGGTGTAGCCCCGCCGATCGGAGTCCATTCCTCTGAGGGATGGATGGACGTGATCTTTCGGGTGCTTCGGAGCAATCCGCTACCGATCGCATGATCGAGGAGTTCGCCAGGTTGGGTTTCGTGAAGTCAGCATCATTCCAGTCCGGTCACCCCAGACCAGGAATACAGAATGGAAACGAGATGTGCCAGGCAGGCTCTCAAGAGCCTTGCAGTAGACATC
>CAZXQL010000226.1:0-2636 GCA_964643395.1 uncultured Thermotogae bacterium | reverse complement strand
GCAAGTTACCTGATACAGGGAGAGATCCGCCACTACATCCGGGACAAGCACGCCACGATCCGGATTCCGCAATGGGTTCAAACTGTAAATCGCCGCATCAAGGAAGCAGAGGAGGCGATCTTCCAGCGTGAGGGCCGTCCTCCGACGCTGTCCGAACTCGCCTCCAAAGTCGACCTGCAGGAAGAGCAGGTTAGGATGCTTCTTCGCAGTCGCGAGTCGATGACGTACGTCTCGATCGATCAGAATCGGCGGTCCGGCGACCCCAATCCTGCTCCGCCGACGACCGAGCATCTTCTTGCGGAATCCGACGACATGTCGTTCGACATGCGTATGCGAATCCTGGCGGCTATCGAGCAATTGAGTGAGATCCAACGGCGGGTGATTCAGGGGTTGTTCTACCAAGGGAAGAGCCAGTCCGAGGTCGGCCAGGAGCTGGGCATCTCGCAGCGCCAGGTGTCGAGAATGAAGGAACGCATCCTCTCGGAGATGCTCGAGGAGAATCGCCAGAACGATGCCAACTAGGATCGGCGAACATGAGGAACAATCGATGCAGGGTGAGAAATCGTGCTGACGAATGAGAACGAGAGTGCAAGCTTGCTAGGCCTCATTGGGACGGCCATTGAGCAACTCCAGCGAAGCATCGAGTTGTTCGAGACGTCGTCCCAGGGCGATGGAGTTCACTGTCTCTCCGAGGTCATTCACGAGATCGATACCTACATGGAGCACGCGGGGGACGATCCGTTGCTCCGACTTGCCAGCATCGATGTCCCGGGCTTATCGACGGACCTCGATCACATCAAGAACGATCTTCTCGCCGTCATCACGGAAGTCAATGGCCGTTCTTCCACCCAAGATGAGTAAGACGGCACGCGCATTAATCACCGGAAGTACAAAGGGAATCGGGCTTGCCATTGCCAAGGAGTTGTCGCAGCGGGGATACGCCCTTGTTCTCAACTACCACACGGATGAAGCCGCTGCTGCACGTGCGCAGGAAGAGCTGTCGCCAATCTGTCGCGACCTGACGATCGTGCGGGCCGATGTAACGACCGAGGATGGGGCGGACTCGTTGTTTGCGGCTGCGGACAAGCGCGGGCCGGTCGATTTGCTGGTCAACAACGTCGGCCAGTTCCTCTACAAGCCGTTTCTCGAAACCTCCATCGAGGAGTGGCGTGCGGTCATCGAGAGCAGCCTGTTCGGTGCAGTCCTGTGTTGTCAGCGCGTTCTTCCGGGCATGCGACAGCAAGGAGCCGGACTCATCATCAATATCGCAGTGATGCATGCAGATCGATTCCGTCCCAGACCCCACACGCTTCCGTACGCGGTCGCGAAATCGGGGATCGTTCACCTCACGAAGACCCTGGCCAAGACGGAGGGTCCGCATGGGATTCGGGTGAATGCGGTCTGTCCAGGCTTCGTCGACGGAGGGGAGCACACGCGTTCACAGGACAAGGACAGAGTTCCACTTGGACGACTGGCGCAGCCCGAAGACGTCGCGCACGCAGTAGGATTCCTGGCATCGGATGAGGCGGACTACATCACCGGCGCCATTCTCGAAGTGCACGGAGGCGCCTTGCTGTAACCTACCCGTCGCGGCCGCGGGCGCAACGATATCTCCTCAAGAGCCCGGTCCCCCAGCACGCCACGCTAGTTGCCGACTTGCGCTTCGAACCCTCCGTTCGCCTGTTGCACGGTAATCGTCGTCGTCTGTTGCTCTTGCACTTGGACGTTCGAGAGCGTAATCGGCGGCGTCGTATCGATCACGATCGTGTACGAGCCCGTCGGCAATTGCGGACCGGGTTCTCCCAATCTGCCCGTCGCGACGTCGTTCCCATCTGTATCATAGACGGTGTAGCTGAAGGGGGCCACGAGGCTCAGAGCTGTCCGTAGTTCCTCACTGCTGTTCGCGTCGTAGTAGGTTCCCCCGGTCGACTGGGCAATCTGGAGCAGTTGATCCCTGGCAGGGACGTTCCGGTTGATGTCGAATCCGACGATGTGGAACTTCAGGTTGTATCCGAGGGCGATGAGGTCCTTGGCCGCCTGGACGGGATCCCCTCCGCACGTCTCCATGCCGTCGCTAATGAGGAGCAAGAGCTGCGGGTCGGGAATCGAGAGAAGGTCGTCCGCCGTTGCCTGCAGCGCCTTCTCAATAGGTGTCGCTCCGCTCGGCTGGATCGCAAGAATCTCTTGGCGAAGCTCGGCCCGCTGAACGGGTCCCAATGCCGAGAGAAGCTCCGTTCTGCAGTTGAGGCCGAAAATGCGGACTTCGACCTGGGTGTTGTCCGGCAGATTGTCAAGCAAGTCGACCAGCACGTCCTTGGCGACGTCCATCTTGACCTCGCCGTCGATGGTTTCGCCCATGCTTCCCGAGACATCCAGAATGATGAACAGCGTATTTGCCGCATTCTCGAACGTAAGCGCCAGATCGCCGACAGGTTGGAGTTCGAGGCTGCCGAACGCCTCCCCCGTCACGACCGTTTCCGCGGGTCCCATCGCACCGACCGCGTCGATGCTCGGACCGGGACAGGTGGAACTATCCTCGTCGGCAGGCACATCGCTCAACCGGACATAGTGGAAGGTATCGCCGGCATTGACATAGGGGCCGATGTCAATGGCTCCGGGATACCCAACTGTTTCAC
>CAZXQL010000225.1:1414-2639 GCA_964643395.1 uncultured Thermotogae bacterium | reverse complement strand
CGCTGCCGCGCAAGATCTCGGCGATGATCTCCTGGGATCGGTCACTGACTTGTTTGAGGTCCATCTACACCTCCTGAAAAACTCGCTCGATTACCTCGAGCGCATGATCCACTTGATCCTGGAAGCTCTTGTTCTTCTGGCCTCCAGCTCGATGCTTGTCCAAGGATAGAAGCGATCGGACCGAGGCATCTTCCGTCCACGTCGGCGTGTCGAGGGCCGCCTTGGCCTCATCCGGCGAAATGCCGCGACGATAGGCCAATGCCCTCGCAGCCAGATCCCGAAGCTCCAGGATCACCTCCTGACGCTTGAACTTGTCGTGGGTTGCCTTCTCCATCATCCTCGCAAGGCGCATGGCGGAACCTTCGGTGGAGAACCGAGGACCGAACGAGGGACGCTCGGGCTCGATCCGGGGCGGAAGGCGCCGCGTCATGTACACCGCGCCAACGACGAAGCCGAGCAGGATGGCAACCACCCACTCGGCCTGCTGCGGTGCGTAGCCCAAGAAGTAGCGGACGGCATCGATTCCATCGACGATCGGATCGAGCACGACGGCGCGCACGGCGGCATTGAGAACCGACAACAGCGTGAGCCCGACCACACAAGCGATGGCGGCGATGGCAACGGTGAAGCGCACTCTACGACTCATCATCGGATGCATGCGCCTCCTGAATCGCTTCCAAACACGCCAGCGCACGGGCAGCGAAGCCGTCGTCCACGCGCCCACCGTAGCGAACGATCTCGAAAATCCCCGTGAGCTGAGCCGTGTGTTCTCCGGAAAGGCCGATGCCGCGCAAACGTCGTTCGAACTCCCGAGGCGTTAGGTATGTAGCGTCGATCTTGCCCATGGCGCTGAGAATGCGAATCATCTCTTGGTAGCAGTACAACACGACTGTGTAGGGATCGTCTCCGGCGCGCAACCGGCGGGCGGCGTCGGTGATGCTCTCTAGGATCTCATCTCGCCCGTCGTCAGCCGCCTCGGGACGGTTGCGCATCCACCGCACGAGGATCACGACGCCGGCTCCGACTAGGACGCTCGACAGTGCGACGGCCAGCGCGACATAGAGGAGGTTCGAGTCCCCCGTGTTCTGCGCCGCCGGCTGGTCGATGTGCTGCACATACGGAAGGTCTTCGTCCGCTTGGGCCTGCACCTGAGTGGTCTGCTCGGCGGCTGGGGGACTCGGCTCGAGGTAGTGGATGATCAGGAATGCGGCGCAGAAGACGATCG
>CAZXQL010000225.1:0-1404 GCA_964643395.1 uncultured Thermotogae bacterium | reverse complement strand
TACATCCTCCTCATGTAGCGGTTGACGAGCAAGGCGATGACCAAGCCGATGATGGCGACGATGACGGCGACTCGAACCAGAAACGTGACCAGGACCCATCCGGGCGCATCCGGCGGAGCTCCGGCCGAAGCCGAGACCGATGGGACATCAAACCCGCGACCGGGAAGGAACGGGATGCGATCGACGTTGCCGATCAACGGGAGAATCAGCCCAAGCAACAGCAACACGCATACGACGAGAGCAAGCTGAATGGAACGGATTCTTGGATTCGACATGTCAATCTCGATCCATTCTGGGACGCGGATGTGGAGGCATTGTGAAGAGCGACCGGCTCACGCGTCACTCATCAAGACCCTTGAAGAACCGTCGTTCGAGGGTTCTCTCCCAGTCCGTGAAATCCCCGTCTTCAGAGTCATTCTGGATATGCGTGCGCACCATGTTCAGTTTGGCCGACAGGTTGTCGAAATGGTACACGGCAATCGCCTCGGCAGTCTTGGGGACCATCGCGGCGGCGTACTCCAGTTCGCCGTGATGGGAGATCAGGATGTGCTCGAGGAGCCACGGCATGCGGCCGTCCGGCCACGTTTGCGCCTTGGCTGCGTCACGAACCATGTCGCGGCCGAGCAGCAGGTGGCCGATGAGCTGTCCCTCGAATCCGTAGGTTGCGGCGATCGGATTCTCCAGCTCGACGACCTTCCCGATGTCGTGCAGGATGGCACCCGCAGTGGCGAGCCCATGGTGAAGGCCGAGTGCCGGATTGCGACGGGCAAACTCGGACACACCCTGAGCGACCTCGAGCGTGTGCTCGAGGAGCCCACCCAGATAGGCATGATGCTTGGACACGGCTGCCGGATACTCAGCGAAACGCTCCTTGTTCTCTGCGAGAAGCTTCAGCGTCAGGTCACGAAGCTCCTCTGGTGCGATGGTGCCCGAAAGCTGCAGAAGCTCCTCCCACATCTCATCGATGTCGCGATCCGATGTCGAAACCAATAGTGCCGGATCGAAGCCCGGCAATTGACCGGACTCCTGTTCATGTGCGGACAGCCGACGGATGGATTCGACAATGATCTGCAAGTTGTTGCGATAGGTTTCGACGCGCCCTTGGACGTAGACGAACTCCCCTTCATCGAACTGCGACGCGAATCGGTGCGTGGCTTCGGCCCAGGCGCGACCGGCGATGATGCCCGTTCGGTCGGCGAGGGTGAGTTCGAGGTACGGATCGCCCGTTCGTGTCGAACGTTGCGTCTTGTGCTTGACGAGGAAGCACTGGTTGATGCCCTGTCCGTCACGAAGATCGGAAACAGGAACGTGGAGAAGAGGATAGGGGAGTTTCTCGCCGCGTACGCGCTCGGAGAATCGATCGGGTGCCATGCGGTCCTTTCCGGAAGCTGGATGGCCCCAGTG
>CAZXQL010000224.1:0-2646 GCA_964643395.1 uncultured Thermotogae bacterium | reverse complement strand
CCGGCCGACAGCCGCCAGATCGCTCCATAGGCCTTCCGGGGGTCGGTCGAGCCGCTGACCGTAGACAAGAGACGGCGCAGACACAAACCGGATCGCCGCTCGATCGACGAAACGCTCGAGCACGTCGGAAACTGCGTCTGGTGGTACTGCTCACGTCTCGACGATGCACTCCCCGAGCCGGTCGAGATTCCGGACGAAGACCCCCTGGACAGGATTGCCAGGCTGTTCGCGGATGCACGAACCTACCTGTTGAGCGTTCCGATGGCCGACCGAGCGCGGATTCACGTCCCGAAGCGATTCCCCACCGCCGACTCCCACGAACCGTGGACGTACACCAAAGTCTGCCGCCGCCAGGCGGAACACGTCTGGGCGCATCTGCCAGGACTCCGGATGGCCGTTCACGCTGCAAGGGAGAATTGACCGTCTGAGGGGCCTGCCGCCGGGCTACGCGATGTGCAGGAAGAACTCGACGTTGCCCTTCTCCCCCTTGACGGGTGACGGCATTTCCGCGACGACGTGCCACGGGGTTTCCGACTCGACGAACGTTCGGAGATCCTCCAGCGCGGCGCGCCGCAAGGCCTCGTTCTTCACCACGCCGTCGTCAGGTAGCTTGTCTTTGCCGACCTCGAACTGCGGCTTGACCAAGGCAACGATCTGGCCGCCGTCGGCAACGATGCCGACAAGCGGAGCTAGGATCAGCTTGAGGGAGATGAACGACACGTCGATCACGACGAGGCCGATCGGTTCTCCGATGTCCTGCGGCTCGAGATATCGGGCGTTCAGACCTTCGCGGACGACCACTTTCGGATGGCGGCGGATGCGTGGATGCAGCTGATCGTGCCCTACATCCACGGCAAAAACCTTGGCGGCGCCGTGTTGCAGCAGACAATCGGTAAAGCCGCCCGTCGATGCGCCGACGTCCAAGCAGACGAGCTGATAGGGTTCGATGCGGAACATCTCCAGCGCGGCCTCCAGCTTGTCTCCGCCGCGTCCGACGTACTTCTCGAACGAGGTGATCTCGATTTCGGACTCAGGATCGATCGGATGCCCCGGTCGGGTGATGATTCGACCGTCGACCTTGACGCGTCCCGCCCCGATCATCCGTTGTGCACGGGAACGGCTGCGGATCAGGCGTCTTTGCTTGATCACCTTGTCCAGCCGCTGCTTGCCCGGGGCATCGGACTCGTCGTGGTCGTTGCCGCGCCCGCTCATCGAATGCGAAGGTGTCGATCGATCCGAACCATCACGTTGCGGAACGAACGGGCTCTCGCTGCCGGACGTAGGCCTCGAGACCCGCCTTCAGGACGTCGACGGCGCGGACGAGCTTGGATTCCTCGAGGACGTAGGCGATGCGGATCTCATCGTCGCCGCGGTTCGGGGATGCATAGAATCCGGCACCCGGAGCGGCCATCGTCGTCTCGCCATCGAGGTTGAAGTCGTTGAGCATGAACTTGACGAACGCCTCCGAGTCGTCGATCTGCGGCAGCTTGACGAAGATGTAGAACGCCCCCTCGGGTTTTCGGCACACCGCGCCGGGGATCGTCTGAAGTGCATCGAACAACGTATCCCTTCGAGAATGGAACTTGTCGCGCATCTGCAGGATCTCCTCTTTGTAGTGAGGATCCCGAAGGAACGAGACGAGCCCCAGTTGCTCGAACGTCGGCGCCGAGAGCCGGATCATGCACAGCTTGTTGATCGACGTCATGATGTCGGCATTCCTGCTTGCGACGCACCCGATTCGGGCGCCGCACGCGGACAGGCGCTTCGAGATCGAGTCGACGAGGATGGCCTGCTGTTCCAGCCCTGCGATCTCGAGGATGCTGGTTGCATGCCCATCGTACATCAACTCGCGATACGGCTCGTCGGAAATGACGAACAAGTCGTGCTTCTTCGCCAGCTCGGCGACACCTTCCATCTCCTCGCGCGTGTACGCGACGCCCGTCGGATTGCAGGGCGTGGAGAACAGGATGGCGGCCGTCTTCGGCGTGATCAGGCTTTCGATCTCCTTGACCGGGGGCAGATGGAATCCGTCTTCGATCCGCGTCGTGATCGGCACGACCGTGATTCCGTTCATCAGAGCGTGCCCGGCGTAGTTGGGATAGAAAGGCTCAGGGATCAGGACCTCGTCACCGGGGTTGCACGTCGATTGCAGCGCGAAGGCAAACGCCTCGGAGCCTCCAATGGTCACACGTAGCTGGTCCTCGGTGAGCTCGATCCCCATATCGGCGTAGAAGCCAAGGAGCGCGTCAACCGTCTCGGGAATGCCGGGAGCCGGCGCATACGATAGGACATCGATCTCCGCCCCGCGCACGCCGCGCATGAACGAGTCCGGGGTCGGAATGTCCGGCTGGCCGATATTGAGATGATAGACGTGAATTCCCCGCTTCTTCGCGGCCACAGCAAGTGGCACCAGTCTTCGGATGGGAGAACCCTTCAACGCTTTCGTTCGTTCCGATACGCTACGCATGATCCTGTAATCGCACCTCCGTGGCATCCTTCGGGTCGCGTGCTCTGCGTCGACCGTCCGTACCTCGATTCATCGCGCATTGTCCGTCATTTGTGCCGGTGACTTCAACGGTGAGGGCGAGACGCTCGATCGCTAGACGTCCGAGCATCCGGCTGTCGACAACATCATCTCGACCAGAT
>CAZXQL010000223.1:0-2662 GCA_964643395.1 uncultured Thermotogae bacterium | reverse complement strand
CGATTCCATCCGACGCTTCGAGAACGAGCACGACAGATCTGGGACGTTTGCCTTCGTGTTCTCGAGATGACTCGTCGTGGTTGCCCATTCGGCTCATCTTCCTCAAGCCGACGAACTCGCGCAACCGGGCGGTCACGAGGCGACAAGCGCCGACATCGGCCGTCATGTCCAACTCCTTTGCGCCTTCGACCCAGCCCGCTCGGGCATCGAGATCGTTGACGTCGGCTCTCCCTGAGGCATTCACCCATGCTCTTGGGGCTCGCCGGCGCCTCCTCATTCTAGAAGTTGTCAGGTGGTCCGACAACTGGTATCCTTCAAACCGCTGAAAGTAACGGCAGATCCCGTTGGGAACGGAGGTTTCATGGCAGTACGTATCGACCATCTGAGGTTGTGGGATGGCGGCGAAACCGTGATTTCGGATGCGACGCTCGACCTGGCGGACGGCCGTGTCACATGGGTCGGAGCAAGCTCGGATGCACCCGCGGCGCCCGAAGGCAGCGATCGGATCGACGGCCGAGGCAAGTTGGCCATGCCCGGTCTCGTCAACGCCCACACCCATCTCTACAGCAGCTTGGCGCGCGGCATGGCTGTATCGCCGTTCGCGCCGGCGTCCTTCACGCAGATCCTGGAGCAGCTGTGGTGGAAGCTCGACAAGGCGCTCGATCCGGAATCCGTGCGCATCAGCGCGCGCATCGGAGCCATGGAAGCCGCACGGTGCGGCGTCACCACGTTGATCGATCATCACGCCAGTCCGCATTCCGTTCCGGGATCTCTCGACCTGCTCCGTGAAGAGGTCGTGGACGAGTTGGGCATGCGAGGCGCGTTCTGTTACGAGCTAAGCGATCGCGACGGCTCGACCAGCCGGGACCAGGGAATCGCCGAGAATCTCCGTTTCCTTTCCCAACCGCACTCAGACCGATCGGCCGCGCAGTTCGGGATCCACGCCTCGTTCACGGTGTCCGACGAGACGCTGTCCAAGGTCGCGGAATCCGTGCCCGATGATGCGGGGATTCACATTCATGTCGCCGAGGGGCCGGAGGACGAGGTCCGGTGCGTCGAGGAACATGGACTACGCATTGCCGCGCGGCTGGATCGGTACGGGTTGTTGCGCCCTCATTCGATTCTCGCTCACTGCCTGCACATCAACGATGAGGAGAAGGACCTGCTGGCGGAGCGGAATGTGATCGTGGTCCACAACCCGCGTTCCAACATGAACAACGCCGTTGGAGTCTTCGATCTGGACGGTTTCCTCGGCCGGGGCATTCTGACCGGAGTAGGGACGGACGGATTGGGAGCCAACATGCTGGCGGAGTCGTTCACGGCGGGCCTCCTGCAGAAGCACGTCCACGCGGATCCGCTGACGGGCGGATTCGATGCACTCTATGCCCTCCTGTTTGTCAACAACCCCTCGATTGCCGCGAGATTGCTCGATGTCGAGTTGGGGCGGCTCCTACCGGGCTCCCCAGCCGATGTCGTGCTCCTCGACTACGAGCCGCCGACGCCCCTCGACGCGAACAACGTCCTCGGACATCTGTTGTTCGGCGTCGCCGTCCACTCCTTGCGCGTTTCCGACTCGTTTGTCGCAGGTCGCCCGATCCTGCGGAGCGGGCAGTTCGTCGATCTCGACGAGGAGGCCGTCTATGCGCAGGCGCGCGACCAAGCCTCCAAGCTGTGGAACCGTCTAGGATAGATTCCGGAGGAACGATGAGTGACCAACTGCGTGTTCTGCCGTTTGACGAGCTTGTCACCTGGATCTTGACCGAGTATCGGACGCATCGATCCATTTTCGGCGTGCCGGAGACCGTGTTCTACAAGCCGACGTCGAACGATCCGTTTGCGAGTTCTCTGTTCGGCCATCACCTGGCAACGCCGATCGGTCCGGCCGCCGGCCCGCACACACAGCTTGCCCAGAACATCGTGTGCGCATGGCTCACCGGGGGCCGATTCATCGAGCTGAAGACCGTCCAGGTCATGGACGAGCTGGAGATTCCGCGCCCCTGCATCGACCTCGCCGACGAAGGCTACAACGTCGAGTGGTCCCAGGAATTGCACTTGCAGGAATCCGTCGTTGAGTACGTGAACGCGTGGGCTCTGATCCATGTTCTTCGCCAGGCGCTCGGCCACGCGGACGCAGCTCCGTTCGGAACGATCTTCAACATGAGCGTCGGATACAACCTCGAAGGGATCCTGAGCCCGCCGATGCAACGGTTCATGGACCGACTCGAAGACGCATCGGAGGCCCTCGCTTCGATTCGGTCGGCATTGAAGCGGAGCGCTCCGCAGTTTGCGGACATCGAGATTCCGGGTCGCATCGTGGACAGCGTCACGCTGTCGACCATGCACGGCTGCCCTCCCGATGAGATCGAGCGGATCGCCCGCTATCTCATCGAGGAACGGAAGCTTCACACCACCGTCAAGCTCAATCCCACGTTGCTGGGCAAGGAGAACGTCCTGGACACGCTGCACCGCACGTTGGGATTCACCGAGATCGACATCCCCGATGCGGTCTTCGAGCACGACCTACGCTACGAACGGGCGCTCGAACTGATTCGTTCGCTTCAATCGGCCGCTGAATCGTCGGGCGTCGTGTTCAGCGTCAAACTGTCCAACACGCTTGCGATGAGCAATCATCGCCGCGTTCTTCCCGGAGACGAGATGTACA
>CAZXQL010000222.1:0-2692 GCA_964643395.1 uncultured Thermotogae bacterium | reverse complement strand
CGTGCCGATGAACTCCATTGCCGACCGGCGGATCGAGGTTTCGCTCCAGGATGTAGATCTCCGCATGATCGGTCGCGCGCGCCGCTGCCTCGAGCACCTTGTGCATCACTGCCCTCCTATCGTGACGTTGCGAATGCGAATGTGCGGCGATCCAACGGTGACCGGCAGTTGGGATTGCTCGCCCTTGCCGCACCCGCCGACTCCCCCGTGCATCGTCCGGTCGTTGCCGATCGCATCGATCGAACGCAAGGTTTCGAACAGGTTTCCGCTCAAGACGACGTTTCGGACGAGGTCGCCGATTTCTCCATCGACGATCTCGTAGGCGTACGCGGCGGAGAATGAGAACAGCTCGAACTCCGTCTGTCCGCCGTAGGCATCGACCGCGTAGATACCGCGATCTACGCCGCGGATCATGTCGGCAAAGGACGAATCGCCATCTTCGATGTACGTGTTGGTCATTCGAACGATCGGCTCGTACTCGCCGGTCACGGCGCGGGCGTTACCGGTCGGCAACGCGTTCATCCGGGCCGCCGTCTCCCGGGAGTGCAAGAGTCCACTCAAACGTCCGTCCTTGATGAGGTACGTCTTCGCCCGCCGTACTCCTTCGTCGTCATACGGAATATTCCCGCGCCCTCCGGGCACGTACCCCTCGTCCACGACGTTCAGATCCGGCCGTCCGAACTCGTTTCCCAGGGTCATCACCTTCGCAAGACGAGGATTCTTGGCCAGGAAGTCGGCCTCGCAAAAGTGGCCGAACGCCTCGTGGATGAACACACCCGCCAACGACGGGTCCAGGATGACAGTGTGCTGGCCGCCGCGAATCGGTTGGGCATCCAACATGGCAACGGCACGCTTGGAGGCGGCCTCCGCCCGCTCGGAGCGGTTTTCGACCCTATCGAACCCCCCCGCATGCCCGATCATCTCGAAACCTTGTTGGATGTCTCCCTGTCCGTCACTGGCCGCGGCAACCAGCAGAAGAGTGATATCGGGAAGCTCTTGGACGAGGTACGTGCCTTCCGAATTGGCGAACGTCTTCTCGATGAAGCGGTCCGTGTACGACACCTGCGATGAGGCAATCCGCTCCGACGAGCCAAGGATGATCTTGTTGTAGCTCTCGGTCAGCGCGACCTTCCGGTCGAGCGGAACATGACGGAAATCGTGCTCGAGCTGAACGCGCACTTCGTCTTCGACCGCGGGAACGTCCACCAAGGTGGCGCGATCCTTCGTTCTTGCCGACACGAGGGCGGCCAACTTCGCCGCCTCTCGAACGCGATCGGGAAGGGAATCGAGGTCGTTGAACACGGAGATCCCCCACCCTCCGTTCTTCAGGCATCGGACGACGCCTCCGAGCTCGGTCGACGATTCAAGACCTTCCAGCTTCTCGCGCTGGAAAAGCACGTGATTGGTTTCGCGCCGTTCGATGCGGATCTCCGTGTAGTCCGCCGAACTGCTCGCCAGTGCTCGCTGAATGAGCTGCTTCACTGTCTCCTCCCTTTTGGATCTCCTGCTTCTCTCGACACGGGTCATGGGCGGATTCGCATCGTGCAAGAGCCGGTCACCGTTTGCGGATACGCTTCACACGGGTGAGTGCCGGACAGACGACGTCGGGTTCAATCGCGCGTCAGATCTTCGTTCGCTTCGCGACCTCCGAGTCGGTATGGACGTCCAGAGACGCCGAGTACTCGATCAATCCGATCTTGCACCCGGGACCGACTTGAATCTGCTTCCCCCGCACCACGTCCGCGTGGGTGTGCTCGAGGTAGATCTCGTCGCCCTCGATCAGCGCCGCTTCGACCTCGCCTCCCCACGCATTGCTCAGTGCCCGGAGAAACGAGTCGATCAGTCCGGCATGCTTCCCGGAGCCGTAGCGCCGGATGTCGATATGCGCTCCGCCGATCTCCTTGGCGTGACACCGCCCGCTGGGGTGGATCTCGATCCGATCGGCGGTGAGAAGGCCTTGAATGTCGAACCCTCCGCTGGCTCGGAAGATCTCGGCCTCGACGTCCCCACCCACGCGCAGTTGGCCGCTCACCTTGACGTACTCGGACGAAATCCCCCCTGCTGCGCGAAACGTGCCCGAGCAGCTGAGTTCCTTGACCTTGACCGGTCCGTCGATCTTGGCAACCCCACTGACCTTCATCTCGTCAGCAGTGACTCCACGTTCGAACTTCCCTGTCCCGGATACGCTCAGGCGAACGACTTCACAGGCTCCATCCACTCGGCCGGCACCGGACATCCCAAGATGCTCCGCGTACAGGTCGCCGTCCACTCGGCCGGCACCGGATATGGAAACCCGGGAGTACGAACCGCCGGGGATGGTCCCGGCGCCAGACACACTTACGGATTTCCTCTCGTCATTCATCGTCTTGCCTCCCACTTGAGTCCTCACCGGGCGATACGGAGCCGACATCCGGTCCGCAACATCTCGCGAGATCCAACTTGATCTGTTGGAGCATCGCCGTGAGATCCACCGACTCGACCCGGCGCATTTCCGGATCGGCGATCAGGTCATTCTCTGCAATGACGATCACGCTGATCTCCGCGGAGATCCCCGATGCCGCGAGCTGCTTGCGCAGCAGATGCAGCGCTTTGCCCTCGACCCGGGCCAGGTCCCCGGACTTGCCCTCGATAGCCCCTTCCAGCGTGCGGCTCGCGAGTTTATCATGCGAGAGGACGATCACGTCCGCGACGG
>CAZXQL010000221.1:0-2701 GCA_964643395.1 uncultured Thermotogae bacterium | reverse complement strand
ATTTCTCGTAGCTCACAAACGTGCGATCGGAAGGAGTCGGCAACACAACGTGGGTGATGACGGCTCGATCGATCGTGCCCCGTTCGTCGAGCAGATCCTCGAGCGCGACCGTCTGCTCCTCCCCCGTATACCGCGTGACTTGCGCGTCCAGGGCCAAGAACAGCGTCAACACATCGGACCAAGGATGCGTTCCCGCAATCGACCCTCCGACGGTGGCCAGGTTTCTCAAGAGCGGAGAAGCAACCTGCCGAAGCACGGTGGTCAGAATCCCATCCAGATAGGATTGCGCTTCGGGAGATTTCAGCAACGCTGTGAGCGTGACACCGGCGCCGATGAACAGGCCGCCCTCACTCCACCGGATCGTACGGTCACCGATTCGCCCGACATCGATCAGCGTTGTCACCGTCGGTGGTACGAACAGGGCGAGATCAACGCCGCCCCCCACGAGCTTCGCGCCTCTGCCGCCGGCTTCCAGCAGGGCCCAGGCTTCCTCTACACTTGAAGGCCGTTGGTACGTTTGTAGGTTCGTCAAAGTCACCTCTCTTCATCCCCCGAATTATCGGGGCTCACGATCAATGGAACAATTCGGAATGCCTCGACGTCGACCAATCCTAGGTCCGTGAGCCGCAGCGTAGGAATGACGGGCAGCGCGAGGAACAGGAACGACATCAGCGCGTCATCGACCGTGCAACCCAGCTCGCGAAGCGCCTGCTGAAGCGCGCTCGTCCGATCCGCGACGATCTCCACAGAGTCCGTCGTCATCAGTCCGGCGATCGGCAGAGGGATCTCGCAAAGGGGTCCGGAGTTCCCCACGAGGCAGATACCGCCGGACATCGCCGCGATCCGCCCGACGGCTTCTGCGATTCGTCCCGAGTCCGATCCCATCACGAGCACGTTGTGGCTGTCGTGGGCCACGGTGGAGGCCAGCGCGAACGGCTCGGTCAGGTCGTACCCCGAGACAAACCCCTTGCCGACGCCGCCGTTGCCCGTGTGTCGCTCCACGACGCACAGCCGCGCGATTCCCGATTCGGCCGATGGCTCGAGCATTCCATCGACGACAGGGATCGTCGCCTGCGTGCGTCGAGTGAGAACCTGGCCCTCGACGATTTCGATCACTCGGCAGACGGCGTCGTCTCGAGAGCCGTCGCACGAGATGTCGAAATCCCCGGGCCCCGGCCGACGCGGCAAGTGGACGCTGCTCGTTGCCGTCCTGGGATAGACGAACGGCTTCAGCGGGCCGCACAGGCTCCCGAATTCGGCCACGATGTCTCCCGAGGCCATCACCTTGTCGATTGCCAGCCCCTCCAGATCCGAGACGATCAGAACGTCGGCGTAGCGTCCCGGACCGATGCTTCCGACATCGTGCGCCACACCGAAATGCTCCGCCGTATTCAGGGTAGCCATCCGAATCGCCGTCATGGGAGGAATCCCTTCCGCCATCGCCCGTCGAACGACATCGTCCATGTGTCCGAACCGAACGAGCGTGTCGGCATGTCGGTCATCGGTACAAAGAAGGACGCGGCGAGGATCGATGCCATGATCCACCAACGCCTTGGCCTGGACAGCCACGTTGTGTTCGGACGAGCCTTGACGCAGGATCGCGACCATCCCTTGCCGGAGGCGTGCGAGCACGTCTTCGGCCCGCGTCCCCTCATGGCAGTCCGACGGCCCGGCGGCGGCGTACGCGTGGAACGTCGGCCCGAGATCGGAGGCCGCGTAGTGACCGCCCACGACCTTGCGTGCCTTGAGCGACTCAGCGATTTCTGCGTGCAGCGCTGCGTCCCCCGCGACGACGCCCGGGTAGTTCATTACCTCGCCCAGACCGATGACCTCATCCCACGCCAGCGCTCGTGCCACATCGCTCGGGCCGATGCTTGCCCCCGCGGTCTCCAGTCCCGGCGCCGCCGGAACGCAAGACGGAATCTGGACGTAGATCGACATCGGAGTCACAGATGCTTCGTCCGCCATTGCCCGAACCCCGTCCAGTCCGAGAACATTCGCGATTTCGTGCGGGTCGATGAACGCACCTGTCGTGCCATGCGGGAGAACGGCGGCCGCGAACCCACGGACCGACAGCATCGATGATTCCACGTGCACGTGCGCGTCGAGCAGCCCCGGAACAAGGTATCGATTCTCCGCGTCGATCACCCGCGTTGAGGGTCCGACCAGTTCGGCGAGATCGGGACCGCAGTAGGCGATCCGGCTTCCGACGACAGCCACGCTCGTCGCCTCGAGGATCTCTGCCGTGTAGACGTTCACCCATCGCCCGTTCCGAATGACGACATCGGCAGGACGGCGGCCGGCCGCGACGGCAACGAGGTCGCGGGTCATCTCGTGCAGGGGTCTGCGATCAGGCATGCTCGCCCTTCCTGGGTCTATCGGACGGGATTCGGCACGCAATTCCGTCTCGTGTTTCGAGAATGGGTGCGACAGATCTGGGACGTTTGCCTTCGTGGTCTCGAGATGCCCCGTCGTGGTTGCTCATTCGGCTCATCTTCCTCAAGCCGACGGACTCGTGCAACCGGGCGGTCACAGGGCGACAAGCGCCGACATCCGCCGTCATGTCCAACTCCTTTGCGCCTTCGAACGAGCCGCTCGGGCATCGAGGTCGTTGGCGTCGGCTCTCCCTGAGGAATGCACCCATGCTCTTGGGATTCGCCGGCGTCTCCTCATTCTAGAAGTTGTCAGGTGGTCCGACAAC
>CAZXQL010000220.1:0-2705 GCA_964643395.1 uncultured Thermotogae bacterium | reverse complement strand
ATATGTTAACCCGGTCCCCTGTCAGCATACACTACATGCCTCTCACAGGAGAAGGCGTCGGCTTGATCCGCGATTGTCGGGGATGACAATCGTCTTGTGCATTTTCGATCACGTCCGCCGATTGGATGAGACACACGTCCGTGGACTTCGTGTCTTGTCGCTTGGGTATCCGAACGTCTAGGCTCCTGCTTGGACACGCGTCATGGGTCAGCGGGCCGCGCCAAGCGAATTGACTTCGAAGGGTGGACACTTACAATTCACGAAAACTCGGAGACATCCTTATGACGACGAAACAGCCGACGGAGCTAGCTTTTGAGACATCCATCTTTGACACGTTGAGATTGGCCGCGCGCATCACCCTCCATGACCCGCGCTTCGCCGCTCGAGCCGTCACGCTGTTGCGCCGACAGCGGGCAGCTGCCAAGGTTCGCCGCCACCATCTCGCACGAGGGATCCACGTTCCGCCCTTCGTGATCTACAGCATCACCGGACACTGCAATCTCGCCTGTGCCGGATGCTACTCCAATCTCCTCCATGTCTCCGAACGCCCGGAGCTTGACCACGATCGATCCTCCCGCCTGCTGACCGAGGCCCGCGACCTGGGCGTGTCGATCATGCTGATTGCGGGAGGCGAACCGCTGCTCCGGCGGGATCTTCTCGACCTCACCGCCCAAGCACCGGAAATCCTCTTCCTGCTGTTCACCAATGCCACGTTGATCGATGATGCCGTGGTCGCCAAACTCAAGCGGCAACCGCATGTCATTCCGGTCCTCAGTCTCGAAGGGGACGAAGCTCTCACCGACGCGCGGCGCGGCGCGGGGGCTCATCAGAGGGTTCTCGGAGCAATGCGCCGGTTGCGTGAGCAACGCGTGTTCTTCGGCACGTCGACGACGCTGACACGGGAGAACTACGCGACAGCAACGAGCCGGAACCATCTGGACGACCTCATTCGTCGCGGGTGCAAGCTTTTCTACTACATCAACTATGTCCCGGTCGAAGCCGGAACCGAACAGCTGCAGCTACCCCCTGACGAGGCGCGCGGATTCGAGCGTCTGCTGACCGAGTACCGCAAGTCCATGCCGTGCCTGTTCATCGCGTTCCCGCACGACGAGGTCGCCTTGGGAGGGTGCCTGGCCGCCGGGCGCGGGTTTCTCCACATCAACGCCTACGGGGATGTCGAGCCGTGCCCCTTCTCTCCGTACTCCGATACGAACCTCGCCAACACAGCTCTCGAGAAGGCCATTCAATCTCCCCTCCTTCGGCGCATCCGAGAGTCGGACGTGAACCTCGATGAGACAGACGGCCGTTGCGCTCTGTGGAAGAGGCAGGACTGGGTCGCCAGTCTCCTCTCTGGGGCAGAGACGCCTACGAATGAGGAGTCGTGAGACAGACCCGCACAGGTGGATAGCGACGCAGATGACCGATGATCCATGGTCCGAGCGTCAACGGAGGAAGACCGGTCATGCCTGAAGGAGATTGCTCGCACTCCCTCGAACCCTTCGACAGGATCGATCGGATCGTGGCCGGAGAAGGCATCGTTCCCGCTACGAGCACGTCCCGCATTCGACGGCTGCAGCAGGCATCCGGCGGATCCTGCCTGCGGATCGCTCGAGCCTTGTCGGCACGTCCTTCAGCGCGTGCCACGCTGGTCACGGGATTCGTCGTACCGGATCGCTTCCCTCAAGGAGAAAACGATGGCCCTTTGGGAACGCTTGCGCTCGCGCGCGTTCTGATCGCGTGTGGGCATGATGTCAGGATTCTGGTCGATCCTCCGCTTCTCGACACGGTTCGATGGCTTGCCTCCGAGATCGAAGTCGAAGTGCCGATTCGCTCGCTGGACGGTTCCCGCTTGCGGGAATGGGCGAGCCAAAGTGACGTTGCTTTCGCCATCGAGAAACCGGGGCGCAACGAGCGCGGCATCCTGCACACGTTCGACGGCCATCGCGTCCAGGACGGCTCGATTCCCGTCGATTCCCTGTTCGATGACCTACTCCGTGCAGGGTCCCTGACAATCGGAATCGGTGATCGCGGCAACGAGATCGGCTTCGGAGCGATCCACGATGAAGTGCTGGAGCAGATCCCCGAGACGGCGCATTGCACGTGCGGCTGCCATGGGACCGTGGTCTGCGCGACCCGAACGTCGCTCGTCTATCCGTCGGCAGTATCAAACTGGGGGGCCTACGGGGTCGCGGCAGCGTACTCCATTCTCGAGAAGCGGCCCGGAATCGTGCTGCATCCCGACGAGGAGCGCCGCCTGCTGCGGGTCGCTGCCGTGCGGGGTTGCCGGGACGGCGTGAAGCGGCGCGGAGCCTACGGCGTCGACGGCGTGTCCGGGGACGACTCCGTGCGCATCGTGGCATCCCTGGCTCAGCTTGCCGACCGCGCACTGGACCGTATCTGATCGACAAGGCGCCTGTGCGTGATCTCGTCGAAAGAGGGAACGAGGCGCTTCGCGGGTAGCCAGCTCAGGCCAAGGAATCCTCTAACACCCGCAGAGGTCGGCTTACCGCTGCTCCCTTCCGGGCCTGACGGAGTTCACCGACGTGCGCCGCAGAGGGCTCAACCCTCATCACCGCTTTCCCGTGGACGGACCCTCCCGCCATCTCCCTCGGAGCATCTTTCGGCTCCACGTGAGCGGGTTGTGGATCACAGGGGACCGCTAGCCCCCCACCTAGCACAGGCGTTGGCGGAGGGGGCGGGATTTG
>CAZXQL010000219.1:0-2706 GCA_964643395.1 uncultured Thermotogae bacterium | reverse complement strand
GTCGTCCTGATGGCGCTGGAGCCGTGCGTTGTGGAGGAGGGTCGGAAGCGATCGGCCATCCAGCGTGGAACGCAGTGGCTGATCGCCATGCAGAGTTCGAACGGCGGTTGGGGCGCGTTCGACCGCAACAACGATCAGACGTGGACTCGCCAGATTCCGTTCGCCGACTTCGGTGAGATGATCGATCCCCCGTCCGTCGACGTCACGGCCCACATTCTCGAGTACTTGGGCCGAGTCGGCTGGGCGACGGATCCGCAGGTCCTACGACACGCCTTGGCGTTCATCAAGAGAGAGCAAGAGGCGGACGGATCGTGGTACGGGCGCTGGGGCGTCAACTTCATCTATGGGATCGCCGCCGTCCTCCCGGCCCTTGAAGCGATCGGTGAAGACATGCGATCCCCTTACGTGCAGCGTGCCGTCACGTGGCTGCTGGAACGTCAGAACGACGACGGCGGGTGGGGAGAGCGCGTGGAGAGCTACCACGAGCCGCAGTGGCGCGGCCGCGGCGACTCCACGGCGTCGCAGACCGCATGGGCGCTGCTCAGCCTGCTCGCGGCCGGTTTGGCCGACGATCCTGCGGTCACGCGCGGCATCGAGTTCCTTGCGGCGACGCAGAACGAGCACGGCGGCTGGGACGAACCGTTCTTCACAGGAACAGGTTTCCCGACCGACTTCATGATCCGCTATCACATCTATCGCGACGCGTTCCCGCTGATGGCATTGGGCCGGTATCGCACGGCACGGGAGGCTTCCGCATGACGATCGTCAAGGCCAAGGTGCTCGGGTTCTGCGGCGGCGTTCGTCGAGCCGTCCAGATGATCGAGACCGAGCTTGCCGAGCACGGACCGCTGCACACGCTCGGCGCCATCGTGCACAACGCACACGTGGTCGATGCACTGGCCAAGAAGGGCGCCCGCATGGCCAAGAGTCTCGATGAAGTTCCCGAGGGAGCGACCGTCGCCATCACCGCGCACGGAGCCGGAGAGGATGTGTACGAGGAGATCGAACGGCGCGGCTTGCGGCTCGTCGATACGACCTGTCCGATCGTACGAAGGGCGCAGGCGGTCGCGGAGAGGATGGTCGGAGAGGGATTCGGCTTGGTCCTCTACGGAGAGGCCGAGCACCCCGAAGTGCGGGGGATCTTGTCGTGGACCAAGGGGAAAGGCATTGCGACCCAGTCGTCCGACGTGGACGTACCACTGGGACCGAACGGGATCGCCGTCATCTCGCAGACGACGAAGAGCCCTGCGTTGTTCGCCGAGTTCGCGCAGGGGCTGGTGCGACAGTTGGCCGGACGCGTCCCCGAGATTCGAATCATCGACACGACGTGCCCGGAGACCGGTCGTCGCTACCAGTCGGCGGAGGAACTGGCCGCATCGGTGGATGCGTTGATCGTTGTCGGAAGTCGAACGTCCGCGAATACGAGGAAGCTGGCGGAGACGTGCCGTGCAATGGACGTCGCAACCTTTCACATCGAGTCCGCAGCGGAGATCGACGAGAACTGGTTCAAGTCATGGCAGGTGTTCGGCGTGACGGCAGGAGCTTCGACGCCGGATCCGGTGATTCAAGAGGTGGTACGGCGTCTCGAGGTCGTGGGTGGCCGAGACGAAGGCCTGAAGAAGAGAGGGAATGAGACGGGGAGACTATGAGAACAACCATGGAGAATCGAGCCGGCATGAAGCTGCGTCGTGAGGTCCTGCGAGTGCGCGCCGATCACGCGCCGCAGTTCATGGATATTACGTCCTCGGTGATCGCAGAGGTCGAGGCATCGGGGGTCCAGGAGGGAACGGTCACCGTCTTCTCCCGGCACACCACGGCGGCCGTCAAGATCAACGAGAACGAGCCGTTGCTCCTCGGAGACATGGCGAGGTTTCTCGATCGATTCGCGCCGCCCGACGGCGACTACCAGCACAACAACTTCGAGATTCGCACGCACAACATGACCGAAGATGAGTGCCCGAACGGGCACTCTCACTGCCAACATCTCATGTTGTCGGCGAGCGAAACGATCCCGATCGTCGATGGGAAACCCCTACTGGGCCAGTGGCAGAGCATCTTCGTCATTGAGCTCGATCGGCCGCGCGACCGGGAGATCGTGATCCAAGTCCAAGGATGGTAGTCGACAGCGCTGCGGCGCTACGGCATCCGGCGGACGCTCCGCCGACTCGGCGCGAGGCGATCGCCTATTGCCGGGCACTCGCCAGGACACATTACGAGAACTTCACCGTCGTCTCGCGGCTCGCGCCACGGGCCATGCGTGATGACTTGGCGGTGCTGTACGCGTATTGCCGCACCGTGGACGACATCGGAGACGAGGCTTCCGGGGATCGACTCGAACTCCTCGACCGGTATGAGGCCGAACTCGATGCAGCCTATCGAGGCGCCGCGCGCCATCCCGTCCTGGTCGCGCTGCAGGAGACGATCGAGCGGCGTTCCCTTCCCCGCGAACCGTTCGAGCGCCTGATCGAAGCGAATCGAATCGATCAGCGGAACGACCGCTACCCGACGTTCCACGAACTGCTTCACTACTGCACGCATTCGGCCGACCCCGTGGGGCGGCTCGTGCTCGCATTGCACGATATCCGCGACCAGGAGAGCATTCGCTTGTCTGACGCGACCTGCACAGCGCTCCAGTTGGCGAACTTCTGGCAGGACGTGAAACGCGACGCTGCCATGGGAAGGATCTACCTACCGCAAGACGAGATG
>CAZXQL010000218.1:0-2742 GCA_964643395.1 uncultured Thermotogae bacterium | reverse complement strand
AAGCCAGATTCGACGCCGTACAGGTGCTCGTCGGTTGGGTGCAGACGTTCGGCGTCCTCTCTCTCGGCCTGTTGTTGTTTTCTCGCGGGTACCTTCTTGCCGGCGCGGTGTGGGCCATCGTTCAGATGCAAGGGAATAGCTCCTATCTGTTCAACTTCATCGGTCAATTCATCACTCGAACTCAGCAGGGGCTTGCGTGCGGCGCGCGAGTCCGGGAGATTCTCGACCTGCCGACCGAGCAGGCTGCCGAGCCGTGCCCGGCGCCACCTCGCGAGGCTCCCGTGGCCCTGGAGAACGTGACGTTCGCCTACCCGGAAGACGGGAGTGTCCCGGCCTTGTGCGACGTCAGCATGATCGCTGAACCCCGTGCCGTCGTCGCCATCGTGGGCCCCAGCGGCAGCGGAAAATCGACGCTTCTGAAGCTGCTGCAAGGCTTCTACTTGCCGGACGCCGGGGCACTACGCATCGGCGACACCGAACTCTCCGGCGAGACACTGAACGAGATTCGATGCTCGACCGCCTACGTCCCCCAGGACGCCTACCTGTTTGCCGGCACCCTGCGCGACAACATCGCCTACGGGAATCCGGACTCAGACGAGGGTGACATCATTGCCGCCGCGCGGGCGGCCAACGCACACGACTTCATCCTGGAGCAGCCGGACGGGTATGAGACCGTGGTCGGCGAGGGAGGAGCTTCGCTGTCCGGCGGGCAACGGCAGCGGATCGCGATCGCACGCGCCCTGCTCCGTGACGCACCGGTTCTATTGTTGGATGAAGCGACGTCGGCGTTGGACTCGGAGTCCGAGCGCTTGGTGCAAGACGCCCTCGATACGGCGATGAAGGGTCGGACGACGTTGGTTGTCGCGCATCGGCTGTCGACGATTCAGCACGCCGACACGATCTATGTGCTGGACCAAGGTCGCGTCGTCGAGCGGGGATCCCATCAGGAGCTGCTCGCTTCGGGCAAGCTATATCAGCGTCTGCATGCGCTCCAGTTCGCAAGCCCGGAGAGCACCGTCGAGGCCGCAAGTCCTTAGGATCGGCGTGGAAGCCCAATAGAGAAGCCCCATCGCGACGCAGGCCAAGCACGGATGGATCGCCCTAGACGCGTACGCACCTAGCGAACGTAGATACCGCCGTTGTCGTTGATCGTCTCGCCGGTAATGTACCCGGCCTCCTCGGAGGCGAGGAAGCAGACCAGTGCAGCTATCTCTTCGGGCTCGGCAACGCGCCCTGCCGGGATGCCGGCAGTGATCTTCTCCTCGTTCTTGGCGAGGGAGGCGGCATTCATGTCCGTCCTCGTGTATCCCGGCGACACGGCATTGACAGTGATTGCCGGCGCGAGCTCCAACGCGAGCGATTTCGTCAGACCGATGATCCCCGCCTTGGCAGCCGCGTAGTGCGAGCCGTGGTTCGACCCGGTCATCGCACGCAGAGAGCAGATGTTCACGATGCGGGCCCACGGCTGGTCGCGCAGATGCGCGAGCGCCGCCTTCGCAGTGAACATTGCCGCACTCAGGTTGACGGCAAGAGATCGATCCCAGTCGTCGACGGACATCTCGTCGAGCGTCCGATGCTGGGAGAGTCCCGCGTTGTTCACGACGACCTGAATGCCCCCGAACCGTTGTGCCGTTTCAGCCACCATCCGTTCGACGTCGGCGTATGACGCCACATCGCCCTGGAAGGCGAACGCCCTCCCGCCGGCCGCTTCGATCGCCCGGACCCCATCAACAGCGCGATCCGCGTTCTCCAGATAGTTGATGCACACGCCGTAGCCGGAGTCAGCCAGTCGAGCAGCGATCGCCGCCCCAATCCCACGCGAACTCCCGGTCACGATGGCGCCTGGCAGCTTGGTGACGTCCTTGTTCATGATGACGAAGTATAGATTGGATCTGAGGTCGGCGCACACCTGTCTATCTTCGAACCGTGGGATGGCGTTCTAGGACAGACAGGGAATCCGAATGCTCAGCGTCGGCTCCAGGTTCGTTTCCATCTCGATGCGAGAACGGCATCCTTGTGGCCCTGAATCAACGAGAGTCTCGATGTCGTATGATGTCATCCGTCCGATGGAGGGGTGAGAGGCATGCAAGTTCTCGGAATCGTCGGTTCGATGCGCAAGATGAGGGTGACGGAAACGACGGTGCGTCGCGTGATCTCGGAGATGGAGCAGCTTGACTCGCATCTCGAATCCGAGATCGTCTTCACTCGAGACCTTGATCTGCATCCTTGCCGCGTCGTCTGCCATGCCGCCCACTGCTCGACGAGTTTGTACGGGTGCTCGATGGACGATGATGTCATGCAGATCCTTCGCAAGATCGGCGACGCGGATGCCCTCATTCTTGGAGCCCTACACTACTTCCGCGGACCGCCTGCGGGATTCCACACGCTGGTCGAGCGCCTTCAAGCGATGGCTTTCTTCTACGAGGCCGCCGGACACGAGCACGCCACCTCTCCGACCAAGGGCAAGGCTTGTGGCCTCGTTGGGGTCTGTGAATACTCCAACCCTCAAGTCATCCTCGAGTATCTGCACGATTTCTGTCGGCTCCTACGAATGGACCCGGTTCGCCTGACTGCGTTCCCGTATCTCGGCGTCGGCGTTCACGGCGAGCCGGATCAAGACGAGATCTTCCAACCTCTGAAGCGCGCCAAGGAGTTGGCGACGGCACTGGCACAGGACGCCTGAGCCTACGGCCGTCATCCACCATCCGGATCCATCCGCGGGATCTGCTATGATGGTTCATG
>CAZXQL010000217.1:0-2744 GCA_964643395.1 uncultured Thermotogae bacterium | reverse complement strand
GCACTTTGCCTGCAACTCGATCGAAAATACCCGTAAATTTCTTGACGTCCGGATGTCGGAGCGGGTCCTGAGCGGTATGCTAGCTCCGTGTTCCAGGGTGGGTTTCGCATCCAACCGTAGGTGTGGGTGTGCGCATGAGTGAGCGGATGGTCAATGGATTTCTCGAGATGGTGAAGATCGATTCCGAATCGGGCAACGAAGAGCGATTCATCCATTTCGTCAAAGAGAGGGTCGAACGCGAGCTGAAGGCGGAGTGCGCGATCGACGATCACGGCAACCTGATCGCTCATGTCCCCGCCCTCGGTGCGACGACGGCGGAGCCTCTGTTCTTCGGCGCCCATGCCGATACGGTCAGGCCCGGCGTGGGGATCGAACCGATCGTCGAGGACGGCGTCATCCGGTCGAAAGGCGAGACGATTCTCGGTGCGGACGACAAGGCCGGTCTTGCTGCGATCCTCGAAGCGGTGCAGACTGCCGACCGGCGTCCCGCAGTGGATATCGTCGTTACGCGCGGCGAGGAAGTCGGCCTCATCGGCGCCAAGCATCTCGACCTCTCCCTTCTGAAGGCGAAACGTGGGTTCATCGTCGACAGCGACGATCCGGATTCGATCATCCTCGGTGGGCCGACGCACGCTTCGATGGATATCGAAATCGTCGGGAAGGCGGCCCACGCGGCGATGCCGGAGAGCGGTGTTTCCGCCATCCGCGTCGCCGCGCACGCGATCACGCGGTTCGAAGAAGGGAAACTCGATTCGGAGACCGTGGCCAACGTCGGCACGATCGAAGGTGGAATGATCCGCAACGGTGTTCCTGAGAAAGTGCGGATCAAGGCGGAGTGCCGCAGCCTGAACGACGAGAAATGTCGCGTGCAGGCCGACAAGATGAAGCGTGCGTTCGAAGACGCCGCGTCCGAAGCCGGTGCCGTGGCGCACGTCGATCTGCGCTACGAGTACACGGCCTCGAAGGTGGACGAAGCGTCACCCGTCGTCCAACTGGGCATGGCCGCCATTGCCAAGGCGGGACTCGATCCGAAGACACAAGTGATTCTCGGCGGCACGGACGCATTGGTGCTCACCGGACGAGGACTCGATGCCGTCGTCGTGGGCTACGGCGGCAAAGCGGCCCACTCTACCGACGAGCACATTGCGATCGCCGATCTCGAGCAAGTTGCGCAAATCCTGCGCAACATCATCGAACTGGCCGCCGACGGCGGTTGACGGCTATCGGACCGCGTCACTAGCTGGCGGGAGTTGCAGACGCCGTCTCCGTGTCGACGGACGGTTGAGCCGATGCGCTGTCGTCATCTGTCGCTAGTTATAGTACACTGAAGGGACAAGTAAGGGGGGCATCCCATGACGCGTACCGTTCGGCGAAACGCCTGGTTTGGATTGATCTTGTGTCTGATGCTGTTCCTTTTTCTCCCGTGCGCTAGCGCACAGACGGTCGTCTCTCCGGAGGATCTGCACCACGAGACCCTGCAAGCCGTCATCGATCGGGTGCCGATCGGTGACGTACTCGTCCTCCAGGCCGGCGATTACACCGCCAATCTCATCCTTCACCACGCGATGACCTTGGTGGCCGAGCCCGGCGTGACGATCCGACCTGAGGATCCTTCTCAGCCAGCGGTCCTTGTCGAAGATGTCACCGGTGTTCTCATCCGGGGATTGGCGATTGAGGACGCAGGCGTCGGATGCGAAATCTCCCAAAGCTCATGCTCGCTTGAGGAGTGTACAATCAGGGATTCAGAGACCGGCGTTCGCATCCTCTCGTTCAGTGCGGGGCCTGTCATCGTGCACGCTTGCACGATCGAGCAAGCGCAGATCGGATTGCACACCTTCGGATCGGGATCCGTTCTCATCTCGGATTGTCGTATCCGTGATGCGGGCGTCGGAATCATGATCTCCGCCACGGGAACGCTTCTTGCGGACCACGTCGATGTTTCCCTGTGCTACGACGGAATCGTGTTAGTCGACAGCGCACGTACCGTTCTGTTCGCCAGCAGCGTACACGACAACGTCGGAAGCGGGATCCGACTGAGCAAGCTCCCCGACGAGCTGGCAGGTTTCGCCGACGATGGGAGTCTCTACGCGGTCGATTGCGAGTTCACGAACAACACACAGTGGGGGATCAGCTATTCGTCGGCGACTGGCATGGCGTGTTGCGAAACTCCGGGGGCGACACGGATCAGCGGCCAAGGCAACGTTCTGTCGGGGAACGGAAGCGGCCCGCAATGCCCCGATGGCTTGCTTCCAGTTGGATTCCTCGCCTCGGAGGAAACCACAGAGTAGGTCGATTGTTGCCCGCGCCGACCGATCCGGCCACGTGTCGCAGACACTTCCCAACCTCGCCGTTGGTGGCAGTTGACGGTCGATAACCGCGTAGATAGAATTGCCGAGCTTGACGAGTCGCCCGATGTGCCGAAGGCAGACTCGCAAGCAATCGCGGACCCTGATGGGTCCGTTGAGGAATTGCCCAGCTCAGAGAGCAGGGCAGCTCGGGAAGCGACAACCCGTAGGGCTGCAGGACGTTTTCCAATCCGGAGAACTGGAAAACCGCAAGCAACTGCGAACGCTGATGCGTTCGTGTGAAGTTGCCGATCTCGGAAAGCAAGGCAACTTCAAGAGTGAGTACGATGTTTCGGGATCTTCGGATGCCGAAACTCGCAAGCAATCGCGAACCTTGACAGGTTCGTTGAGGAATTGCCCAGCTCAGAGAGCAGGGCAGCTCGGGAAGCGACAACCCGT
>CAZXQL010000216.1:0-2746 GCA_964643395.1 uncultured Thermotogae bacterium | reverse complement strand
ACGTCCTCGTCACACACGTCGGGCATGCCATGGGTCCGGATGGGGTTGCCGGTGAAAGGCGGGCGGCCCGTGCCTTACGCCGAGTCGTTGACTCCGCTGCGTTTCGCCAAGCTTCGCCATTGAAGCTCTTGCTGGAGAACACGGCGGGAAGCGGAACGTCTGTGGGTGCCTCGTTCATGGAGCTGGCGGGGCTTCTCGACGCGATCGATACGCCTGATCGCGTCGCCGCGTGCCTGGATACGTGCCACGCATTCGCCGCCGGCTACGACCTTCGCAACGAGGACGCCGTCGACGACGTTCTCGCGACCTTTGACGCGGAGATCGGGCTGGAGCGGTTGTCGATGATCCACCTCAACGATGCCGTGCATCCGCTGGGATCACGGAGAGATCGCCACGAGCACATCGGACTCGGAACGATCGGCGACTCCGGCATGCGAGCGATCGTCAATCATCCGGCGTTGCGGTCCACCCCGTTCGTCCTCGAGACGCCGAAGCGGATGGACAGCGTACCGGACGCCGATCCGATCAACTTGGAACGCGTTCGTGCGTTTCGCCGGCAGGGGACGGCCCCGCTTCCGAACGGCTAATCGCCCTTGATGGCGAATCGGAGCACCCACGCCTCTTGTTCCGCAGTCTCGACGGCGCGCGAATCGTAGTGACGGCGAACCCATTCGACGGCTTCGTCCGCCGCGATGCCAGCTAGGACGGCCATGCACGCAAGTACGGTTCCCGTGCGGCCGATGCCGCCGACGCAGCCGACTTCGACGCGTTCGCCTCTTTGCGCACGTCGAAACGCATTCGCGATCTGCGCAACCGCACGTTCCGCATCGGAAGGAACGCCGAAATCTGGCCAGTCGATGAGTTCAGCCTCCCAGGTGGGCGCCCAGGCGGGAGCTAGATAGAGACCGAAGTCGCGTTCAGGATCGTCTTCGCGGCGATCGGACAAGGCCGACGCCGTCACCTCTGTTCCGTCGGTGAAACGTACGATCATCGCGCCACATCCCGACCGCTCACCGGATGCTCACGCATCCGCTTGAGCACGTCGCCAATCGGCAGCGCCTCGATGCGGCAGCCGTCACGACCGGTCGTCGTTTCGGCCATGAACAACGAGTTGTAGACCGCCTCCTCTGTGGCCTCGGCCACCGCATGGAACAGCGGCGAAACGGCTTCGTTCGGGAGTTCCACGATGCGGGAAGCTCCGCTTCGCCGCGAAGGCGTTCGTCGGACCGAATCGGCCGTCGAGAAAGCGATGGAGTAGTCCCCCGACCCGTCAGCGAACGATGCGCCCGTTCGCGCCAACCCGGCAAATGCTCGGAAGGCGAGCCGCTTGAGGTTCCGGTCGGAAAGCGGCGCATCGGTCGCGACGACGATCATGATGGACCCGTCGGCCGATGCGTCGTCGAGCTCCTCGCGTAGGTAGTGCTGACCTAGTAAACGGCCGATGGGCACACCCAGGATCTGCAGTACGCCTCCGTAGTTGGATTGAACGAGCACGCCGACGGTGTAGCCGGCCAGAGAGTCAGGGAGTCTACGAGAGCTCGTTCCGATGCCTCCCTTCCATCCGAAGGCGACGGTTCCGGTTCCGGCCCCGACGTTGCCCTCGGCGAGAGGTCCCGCGGACGCGGACTCGATCGCCTGAAGGACGTGTCCGGACGTCACTACACGTTTCTCGATCGCGTTGAGACGTCCGTCATTCGTTTCTCCGACCACCGGGTTGATGGAACGTATCTCTTCGCCAGCCGATTGCCTCAATGTCCAATCGATGATCGCGTCGGCGGCCCGAGGAACCGACAGGGTGTTGGTGAGGACGATGGGCGTCTCGATCTCACCCACCTCACAGACTTGCGTGTACCCCATCAGCTTGCCGAAGCCGTTTGCGACAGCGATTCCGGCCGGGGTTCTCTCCTGCCACAGGTCGCCGGCGTGGGGGAGGATCGCCGTAGCACCAGTACGGACGTCATCCCCCTGAATCAGGGTCGTGTTCCCAACGAGAACGCCGGGCACGTCGGTCAACGCGTTGTCCGGACCGGGGGCAAGGATCCCTGGGGAGACGCCAACGGATCGAACTCGACAGCGCGACCCATCCGTTCGACTCATGGGTCATACCTCCATTCATTCACTCGCAATCCAGTCCGGTCCATAATGGAGCGCCGCGGCATCCGACGCAACGTCTGCGTCCGCCGCCTTGGTAGACCGCCCTACGAATGTCTACACTCGGCTCGTGGCGCGCCAGACGGCGGCCGCCGCAGGAAGGGGATCCGATGGCCAGAGTCTTGATCGTCGATGACGAGAAGAGCATCCGGATGACACTGGCCGAGTTCATCCGTGAGGAGGGACACGAGGTCTTCACTGCGGAGGACGCGGCGCAGGCGCTTGCCCTCCTTGCCGAGAAGGAGCCGGCCGTCGTTGTGACCGATGTTATCCTTCCTCGGATGACCGGGATTGTCTTGCTCAGGAAGATCAACGAAATCTCCCCAGATACACAGGTTCTCGTGATCACCGGAGAACCGACAGCCGAAACGGCAGCCGAGGCGGTTCGATTGGGGGCGTTCGACTACTTGTCCAAGCCGATCGCTCGGACGGATTTCAAGTCGTCCGTGACGAGTGCGCTTCGCGTGACCGAATTGGCGCTCGAGCGCCGCAGACTGGAGGAAGAGAATCTCCGCTATCGGGAGCATCTGGAAGAAGAGATCGTACGCAAGACGGGCGCTCTTCTGGAATCCGAGGAGAAGTACCGTGCCGTCGT
>CAZXQL010000215.1:0-2755 GCA_964643395.1 uncultured Thermotogae bacterium | reverse complement strand
AGTACACGGGACGATCGGATGTCGGCTCAAACGGAAGCTCGTCAATTTCCTTGCCGCAGTCAGCGCACTTCAAGTTCAAGTGCCGCACGTCAAACATCTTGCGTTCTCCAAAAGCCATGAGATCTCCTTTGCGGATGCGCCCCTACCGGTTCCGACCATCTGGGGCACGCGCGCGTATAGCAACGGTATCCTAGTTGGCCCTGGAAAGGAAGCAGCCATGCTGAGCGCGTGACATGCACACGCGTTGCAAGCGTGCGCATGCGCTGCTCATGCCTGTGGATTCAACGCAAGAAACCGTTGTCTGAGCCAGTCCATCCGCTGAACCAACGCCCCGGATTCCCCCGCGATGAAGTCCTTGATCTTCGCGCACGACTCGAATTCATCGCACGCGGCGCAGTTCTGAACGTCCTTGTCGATCGCGCAGGTGCGAATTGCGCAGGTGGCACAGTACTTGGCCAGGAACTTCTGATCGGATGGAGTGCACCCCAAACAGACCCATTCCTGGGCGCCATACGCCCCATCCCAGTAGTCTCCGGCCGCCTTCTCCAGAAGGGCAACGTTCGTTTGCACCGTCCCCTTGTACGCCTTGCACTCGCTGCAATCGATTCCGCAGTATCCCAGCATAATGTCTCCTTGGTGTCCGCCTTCGGATTCTAACCATCATAACGGACAATGGAGGTATGCTATGCCATGCCTTCTAACTTGTCAAGTCCATTTGGATGGGTAGAATGAGATCATGTCGAGCACCGCAAAGCACATCCAAGCGCTGAAGCTGATTGGCGGCGAATTGGCTCTCGACTTCACGAATACGGCCGGCTGGCGTGGCGAGCCAGGGGTCGAGGAAGTCCTACGCGACTACCAGGACCTTGCCGTTTGGGCGCATCATGCGGGGGCCCTCAACGACGAACAGAGGGACGGACTTCTGCGACTTGCGAAGTCCCTTCCGTTCGATGCTCAGGCTGTCTTCCAACGCTCGATCGAACTCCGGGAGGCGTTGTATCGTGGATTCGCGGCCCTGGCTGCAGCTGATCCGGTGGACGATGCAGATCTCGCATGCATCAACCAAGCAGTCGCCGAGTCCGGCCGCCATCTGCGGCTTGCCCCCGGGGGCGATCATCTCGCCTGGCAGTGGTACGACGCCGACGCTCTCGAGTTCCCGATCTGGCTTGTCGCACGATCCGCAGCGGAATTGCTTGTCTCGGACAGGCTTCCGCGCGTGCGGAAATGCGAGGGCGACAAGTGCGACTGGCTGTTCGTGGACGCCAGCAGGAACCACAGCCGCCGCTGGTGCGACATGGCCGACTGCGGCAACCGCGCCAAGGCGAAGCGCAACTACGCCAAGCGACGCGCAGAAGCAACCCCTCGAACCGAGCAGTCGGGAACTGGCAGCTAAGACGCACAGAGCGGTTCGCCGTCCGGATGCCATCCCACGACTTCCCTTCATAGATCGGATCCGATTGGACAATCCCGGACAACAGGCGATAGAATCAGCAAAGATCTGAGAAGAAGTACGACGGAAGAGAGGAGATCGAGGTGTCACAACCAACAGCCTCAAGACGTACGAAATGGGATGTTCTCATTGCTGTGCTATCTATCGTAGCGGCGGTCGCGATCTTCGCGGTGGTGTGGTCATCGGTGGTGCCCCTGTTGTCCGGGGTCTTCACTTGGACCGTGTCCATTTCCTCGATCTTCGCCCCGCCCGGCAGCGTGGTGGAAGTCATTCACTATTCGAGTGGTTCCATTTCGGCGGGCTTTGCGCTTCGCGTGGTCGCCTTGTCTCTCTTGTTCGCGGCGCCGTTCCTCGGGATCTCGGCCAGGACGATTGGGCGTGGCGGACGCATCGCCAGTCGGATCGTGGGGGTACTGGTCCTGGCGCTGACGATCCCGCCGGCCTTCGTCAGCCTTCCGGATTCCGCGGGCGGACTGACGGCAGGAACCGTCCTGATCCTTGCAGGGACGGCATTGACGGGGGTGTTGCTGCTCTTCCTCGGCTACACCTTGTTCCGGCGAGCGAGCAAGACTGGCTTCGCGTCCAGCCGCATGTTCGGTGTTCTGGCCGCGTTGTCCGGAATCTGCCTGGCATCGATCGTGCTGATCCCCGTCGGTGTCATCCTCTTGATCCCGGTCTACGCGACGCTGCCGGTCTTGAGACCCGAGAATCCGTGAAAGGACGTCACAGATGAGGCACCTGAGCCACTCGCACACGCGAGGATCCGAAAAGAAGACCCGCAGCCGCAGCTGCGGGTCTCAACGTGAGGTGACCCAACGATCATCGCTCTACTGACACGGTCCGTGATGGCCGCCGGGCCCCATCGGCTGCATTCCTCTCTGCGGACCGCCCACTTGCTGACCATCGGCCGGTAGGCCGAGTGCATCGACCAACGCCTGCTGGCTGACACCGAGCGTTTCGGCGGCGCCTGCGAAGTCGAGCCTGGGACGCTCGTGATCGCCCTGCACCGGTCCGCCCTGCGGTGCCCCGGCGGGAACGCCGAGCGCCGAAGTCAGCTCATCCTCGGTGATGCCGAGCGTGTCGGCCACAGCCGCGAAGTCCGGCCGTCCGGATCCAGGCTCACCAAGCGCGGCTTGGAGGTCAGCTTCCGAGATTCCGAGCGTCTCCGCCGCGGCTGCGAGATCCAGTCGAGGTCGTTGCCCCTGCCCCTGGTTGGGGCACGGACAGCCGTCCTGCGGCTGAGCCGGAAGCCCCAGTGCGTCGATCAACGCGTCCTCGGTGACGCCCAGCGTTGTCGCCGCGCCG
>CAZXQL010000214.1:0-2786 GCA_964643395.1 uncultured Thermotogae bacterium | reverse complement strand
GCTCATGGCCCGGAACGCGATGCGCCTTGGCGAGCGACGAGCGAACGAGCGACCGTTGTGGGTTTCCTGTGCACATGTCGTGAGCATGGCCCAGTCCGCGCTCGCTAGAGGGACGAGTCCGCGCGAATCATGTTGTCCAGAATGCGATGGAGGGTGCTCTCGAAGGTCAAGATGTCCTCATCGCTGAGCCCTGCATAGTACAGATCGGTCATCTCCTCCGATACGCGCCGGTACGTGTCCTCCAGGGCACGGTCCTTATCCGTGCGAGCGATCAGGATGACACGTCGATCCGCAGCGCTTCGCACCCGCTGAACGTATTCCATCTTCTCGAGTCGATCGAGCATGCTCGTGAGGGTGGACTTGCTCAACGAGGACCTCTCGACAAGCGTCTGAATGGGAACCCGATCCTCTTGCCACAACACGAACAGAATGCGCCCCTGGGCGGGACTGATCTCGACGTCATGCCGCTTGAGGAGACGGTCGAACACCCTCTCGGACACGTGCTTGATCTTCGTAATCAGGAACCCGCCCTGGTACCGAGCGATCACGAATCAAACCCGAATTGGAACTTCGTGTCGGCCAGCCAGCCGTGGGCTTCAACTGGGTAGACGCGCAGAACCGTGTAGTCAGGGTCCTCGGGGGTCCCCCTCTCCGGATAATAGCGCTCCCATCCATCGACCCAGACGGCGCGTTTGATAGCCAAGTCATCGATGATCTCGGCATCTCCCACGAGCCCCACGCCGAGGAATGACTCGGGAAGCGAGTAGTACAGGCTGATGCGCGGATTGGCCTCGATCTCGGCTCTCTTCCGCGAAGACGTGTTGGTCGCAATGTACACCATGAAGTCCGCTTCGTGCTCGGCATACAAGCCGACGTGGAGGGGATACTGCCTTGGGTTCCTGAGGTTCAGCATCCCGCGTGTGCGAGGATATCCATCGTTCCCAACGCTCGTCATGTAGACGGCCGGGGCTTGGGCCATGATCTCGAGACAGCGCTTACGTACGTCATTTGTGTCCATGCATCCTTCCTTCGGGCGGCTCGTCGCCCGAAAGAGCCGCTTCCGAATAGTACTATATCGAACTAACTGTGTTTTGTCAATGCCCAATGCCTGCCGTCATGGAATCCTCACACCGTTTCGGTATCGTCGTACCGGTTCTCTTCAGCGCCGTGCGCCGTTCAACAGGCAGAGCGAACGACGGATGTGCCGGACCGAGCCTGGAGGCTCCGGAGGGCTCGGGGACCGTTCGATCTCTGTCGCGACTGGTCACAACACTTCGCACGTCACCCGTCCGCGAGTCCCGGTCAGGAACGTGGTACCACGTCTCGCATTACGGCTGGGACGTCGCCGAATCCGTCGCACCCGCGTCCTGGGACGGATCCGTCGAGAGGTCGTCGATCTTCGATTGGATCGTGGCGTCGTCCCCCACGGCTTCCAGCGCTGACTGATAGGCGGCCAGTGCCTTCGCGCGGTACGTCTCGATCACGGAGTCGAGGGCGGCGATGTCGTCGCTCGACGCACTCCCTTCTGTGTCGGACGTGAGGGCGTCCTTCTCCGATGCGGCGGCATCGGCCTTCTGCTCGTAGAAGGTTCCCAACAAGAACGGCAGGTAGATATCGTCGGAGGTTCCGTCAGCCTGCGTCTGCTCGAGGATCGCAATACCCTTGTCGACATCGTCATTCTGCGCGATCACCGCCTCCAGCAGCGGCCGGCGGTAGTCGATCGCGGCAGCTTGGAGGACGCCGTCGTACCAATCGGATGCTCGCTGGTAGGTGATGTCGTCCTCAAGATCGGAACGGACCTGGTCGATGACATCCGCCAGCTCCGGCGTCGTCGCGTCTCGGTGGTCTGTCAGCAGGATGATGTGAAAACCGTAGTCCGTCTCCACGATGTCGCTGATCTGTCCCACATCGAGCGAGAACGCGGCCTGCTCGAACCCGGTGACCATGTCGCCGCGGCCGAACCAGCCGAGATCTCCGCCCTTGGCGGCCGTCCCCGTGTCGATCGAGTTCTCCTTCGCCAACTCAGCGAAGTCCGCGCCGCTGTTGAGTTCATCGAGGATCTCCTGTGCCTCTTCACGCGTCGCGACGAGGATATGAGATGCGCGGACTTGTTCCGGGGTGGCGTAGTCCGCCTGGTGCTCCGCGAAATAGTCGCTGATCTCTTGATCGGTGACGTCCACAGGTCCGGCGACGGCCACCTGAACCGAGGCCGCCAGCAGCTGATCGGCGATGTAGGTTCTGACGTCGGACTTGAATGACTCCACCGTCCGGCCTTGCTGATCCAGGACCGTCGCCAGATCATCCTCGGTCCAACCCTGAGACGACAAGAAGGCCGAGTACTCCGCGTCGAACTCCTGTTGGATCGCATCATCCGAGATCACGATGCCACGGCTCTCCGCCTCCTGGCGCGTCAACTCGGTCTGGACCAATTGCATGAACGCCTGGGCCTCGATGCCGAGTTCGAACATGTGTCCGTCGGCTCCTACCATCATCGATGCCAGGTCGATGCCGAACTGCGCGTACGTTTGGGCGTACTGGTTGTAGACGGAGCCCTTCGCGTCCTCGAGATCGCCTGTATAGATCGGGTAGCCGTTGACAAGAGCCACGACCTCGCGATCCGGATCGATCTGTGGTGCCGCCACTTCGGGCGTCGTAGAGTTTGCTGTCGAGTCGACGGCAGATTGATCCGTTTCGGTTACGGTGACCGGCTTCTTGCCACAGCCGAAGAAGACGAGTGCAAGAATCAGAACAAGTGATAGACAGGCGAATGAGCGAACCCGCATAGT
>CAZXQL010000213.1:0-2793 GCA_964643395.1 uncultured Thermotogae bacterium | reverse complement strand
ATGCGCGGCACCATCGCTGTCGCAGAGGGAGATACGGTAAAGACCGGAGACTTCCTTGGACGCGTTGGTTTCTCCGGCGCAGCGACGGTCTACTCGCATCTCCACTATCAACTGATGGACGGAGAGGACTTCCTTCGAGCTCAGTCACTTCCGTGCCAGTTTACCAATGTGAAACTGGTGCGAGGTCACCAGTGCATCGCATCCGACTGTACAGCTCTTGAGACGGGAGACTTCCTCATTGGACACCCGGACACATTGTGAACCATTGAGACGGCTTGGGAGTCAGCTACCGTTCCAGAGCGTGCTGCCCGGATCTTCCATGACACTCATGTCCAGTCCGAACGCGTGGGATTGGCCGCGACCTGAGTTCGAGATGAGACGTACCGGGCATCACTGAGTCCGCAACCAGGCACGCGCCTCTTCCTGATTCGTGAACGCATCGAGGCACCCTCCGAGTCGCGATGCAGCTTTGCTACCCGCTTTCTTCGAGTCGATCGTCCCTCCTGGAACGATCACCGCGATGGGGATTCGTCGGCTCGCCCTACTCTGAAGCGTAGCGAGGCTGGAGCCGGCTTTGATGCGATCGATCAAAGAAAGGGAATGATCGGTGTTCGTCAGATCCAGGATGATCCCTCTGGACTTCGATTCCTCCGCCTTTCGCACCGCATCCCGGATCGCCCCCAAGAGTTTCCGGGCGTCCGGATCTCCCGTGTAGGACACGCAGAGGTACCGCGGCTTGATGGGTCCCTTCTGGTCTGAGTTCATGTTGTCCCTTTCATCTCCATTATGCTCACACCGGAACCGTGTGCAAACCCAAGCCGTTGATCAAATGGCCCGGAGTCGCGTCACTCACCGGGGATGCGCTTCCGGGGTCATGTCCCCAGGCCCGGCGCAGGCGGGTCTAGCCGTCCGCATGCAGCCTGACTACACTTGCGATATAGGAGCCGTGTCATCAAGGGGGTAAGAGCGATCACTGTGAGCTCGATCGCAAGACTACTGAGATTCAAGCCTGGGAAGACGTCCGATGATGTCGCTTCGGTGCTGACTCATCTTGTCCGCGGTGCCGGACGACACGTTCCCTACTACCGGAATCTGCTCCGCGAAGCAGCCACTGACAGCGCTCGCTTCGACGCCGCGAGCAAGCTCACGGCCTTCCCTCCGTCCGGCAAGCGGGACCTCCGAGAACCTCCCGAGCAGAGCCACCTACGTGCGGGGCGCGACCCTCGTCACTGCGCGAGCAGGAGTACGAGCGGCACGACCGGAGAGCGCCTCACCGTCTACATGAGCAGAGCCGAGTTGTACTTCCGCCGCTTGAGTCTGCTTTCCGCTTTTCGACACTACATTCCGATCCACGTGCCGCTGCGCGTCGCCGATGTCGGTCCTTTGCTCGTCCATCGGCGAAGCCCAATCGAGGAGAGGTTGGGCCTGGTGGACGTTCTTCGCATTCCCGGAGATGCACCGATCGTGAAACAACGCGCAGCGTTGTCGGCCTATCGACCAACGCTTGTGCAGGGATTTCCAACATGCCTGGAGACACTCGCAAGGGGCCTGTCGGACGAGGAGGTGGAGCGGCTTCATCCTCTCCTCGTTGGGTGCCGCGGCGAAACGCTCCGTGAGGGTACACGCGGCTTGCTCGAACGAGTCTTTCGCACCCGCGTCGTCGATCTCTACAACTGCGAGGAGGTCGGGAACATGGCCTGGGAGTGTCCGGATCATGTTGGACGATTCCACGTGAACCATGACACGTGCGTTCTCGAAGTGCTTGATGAACAGGGAAACCCGACTGATCGGCAGGGGGACATCGCGGTCACGAATCTCTACAACTGGACGATGCCATTTCTTCGATACCGGATCGAAGACAAAGGGACACTCAGGTACTCCGAAGAGCCGTGCACGTGCGGAGCTTCCGGACCGTGGCTAGAAAACCTCGAGACTCAGCAGTACGACAGCATCTCAATCCCCGATGGGCGACTTATCTCTCCTCGAGTCCTGAAGAGCATCCTTTTCCACGCCATCCGCTCCACCGCCAACCCACACCGGCTCATCCCACAAGTCCACCGGTACCAGCTCGTTCAACAGGCGGACTACTCTCTTCGCGTGCTGCTCGACTGGCAAGGCCCGCCGGATGCCGTCCTTTCGGAGCGAATCGTGTCCGACGTTGAGCGGGTGAGCCTCGGCCTTCGGTGCAGAGTCGAGATGACCAGCGAATTGGAGCTGACACCGGCTGGCAAGTTCAAGGTGATCCAATCCCGCATCCCGGTCGATGTGGACACGACGACGTGATCCTGAATTCCCGCTTCCCACCTACGTCAGTCTCGGGCGATTGCCCTGCGCGTAGACTCAGACTCGCTCATTGCCATCGTGGAATCGACGGGCTGCCCTTCGCTCCCATCTTCCGGTGACCTCGGCGCTTGGGTTCTAGTCTGCTCTTCGCAAGTGGCCGTCCCCATCGCACGTGATATCATGAGCACGATGGACATTGACTTGAGAGAGGCATGACGTTCCGATCTATCGTTCTTGCACGAGATGCTGTATGAGGGCGTCTTCTGGCGCGCAAGCGCGAACAAGCCCTCGTACCAAGAAGCGCTTGCTCTGCCAGAAGTCACGAAGGAACTCGCGAACTGGGGCGAACGCGCTGGAGATATGGCGATTGTGGCCTCCGTCGGATCCACGCCGGTTGGGGCCGCGTGGTACAGGTTCTGGAGGCCCGGCGAGCGAAGCGGTGGCTTCCTCGACGTCGAAACGCCCGTGCTGGCTATTGCCGTCCAACGCGACTATCGCAACCGAGGAATC
>CAZXQL010000212.1:0-2807 GCA_964643395.1 uncultured Thermotogae bacterium | reverse complement strand
ATCGAGACGCACGTCGTGCTGAGCTACCTCGACAGCGCCAACCGGCTCGTGTTGCGGTCGAGCACGCAAGTGCCGTTCCATGCACGGCGGATCGTGGCCCAGACGTTGGGAATTCCCTTGCAGCGCATCCGCGTGATCAAGCCGCGCGTCGGGGGAGGATTCGGCACCAAGCAGGAGATCCTGCTCGAGGATATTGCCGGGCTGGTCAGCCTGCGCACCGGACGTCCCGCCCTGCTTTCGTTGACCCGCAAGGAGGAGTTCGCCGCATCCCGCACTCGACACCCGATGCGGGTGCGCGTGAAACTCGGAGCGATGCAGGACGGCCGCCTCAATGCCATCGAGATGGAGGCGATATCGAATACCGGCGCCTACGGATCGCACGGCCTTACGGTTCTGGCTAATACCGGTTCGAAGACACTCCCGCTGTACAACAAGGCGCCCAACGCTCACTTCTACGGGCAGGCCGTCTACACAAATCTCCCTGTGGGCGGAGCGTATCGCGGCTACGGAGCCACCCAAGGCTACTTCCCGCTGGAGACCGCGATGGATGAGTTGGCCGAGCGGCTGGATATGGATCCGATTGCACTACGGACGCTCAATCACATCCGCGTCGGCGAGACGTCGCCCATCTTCGAGAAGCTGGGGGAAGGCCGAGAGGGGGTCTCTCAAACGGTCAAGAGTTGCGAGTTGGCGCGATGCATTGAAATCGGATCGGAGCGGATCGGGTGGACGAAGAAACACCGAAAACGCCTCGCGATCGGCCCGTGGGTCCACGGTGTCGGGATGTCGATCATGATGCAGGGATCCGGCATCCCGGAGATCGACATGGCCGCGGCGACGCTCAAGATGAACGAGGATGGGTCGTTCAACCTACTCATCGGTGCGACCGACATCGGTACGGGCTCGGACACGATCTTGGCTCAGATCGCCGCTGAGGTCCTCGGCGTGCCTTTGGAGAGAATGCTGGTGACCTCGTCGGATACCGACTTCACGCCGTTCGACGTCGGAGCGTATGCCTCGTCGACGACGTATGTCTCGGGGATGGCGGTGCAGCGCGCCGCCGAGAAGGTGCGAGACCAGATTCGGTCCGTCGCATCCCCGATGCTGGACGCTCCGGAAGGCGAACTGGAACTGCGAGATGAGGCGGTGTTCGCAACGAACGGACAGAGCGTCACCCTGGCCCGCATCTGCCAACGGGCGATGTACGAGTCGGACCAGTTCCAGATCGGGGCCACGGCATCCTGCGTGCCGACGGAGTCGCCGCCTCCGTTCCTGGCCAACTTCGCGGAAGTGGCCGTCCATACGGAGACGGGCAAGGTTCGCGTCGTCCGCTACGTTGCGGCTGTCGACTGCGGAGTTGCAGTCAATCCACAGCTCGCGGAAGGCCAGATGGAAGGAGCGATCGCGAACGGGATCGGATACGCATTGACGGAGGAGATGATTCTCAGTTCGAAGGGGCGCGTCCGCAATCCGTCCCTGTTCGACTACAAGATCCCCGGCATGCTCGACGTGCCCCCGATGGACATCATTCTGGTCGAGTCGTATGAGCCGACCGGCCCCATGGGTGCGAAGTCGGTCGGGGAAATCGGCATCAACGGGCCGATCCCGACGATCGCGAACGCCATCTATGATGCGGTCGGCGTACGACTGAGAGAGACGCCGTTCACCCCGGAGCGTGTCCTGAGGGCGATGAAGGAGGCGGCCTCCTGAGAGAGCCGACTCGACGCGTGCGGGCTTTGGGCGCGCGACGGGACATGCCATGAGTTGAGTAGTCTACCGAAGGGAGTTGTATGAAGATCTTGGTGGTTACCAGCAGTCCCAACGCAGCGGGACTGACTGCGGCGTGCGGTGAGGCGGCAAGGCAGGGCATCGTTGATGGTCGGAGCCCCGCGCGTGTGATCAACTTGAACGACTTCGCGATTCAACGTTGCGCCGTTTGCGACAACGGATGGGGACCGTGCCGGTCCGAACACCGCTGTCGGCTGGACGATGACTTCGCGAAGATACAGGACATGTTCAGCCAGGCGGAAGGCTACGTCTTCGTGACGCCGGTGTACTTCGGAGAGCCCAGCGAGGCCTTCAAGGCGTTCTTCGACCGTCTCAGACGTTGTGAGGCGACCAAGAAGGACGGGAAGAAGAGCCTATTGGCGGACAAGCCGACGCTGTGCGTGGCTGCGGCCGGCGGATCCGGGAACGGCGCCGTCCACTGCCTTGGCGAGATGGAGCGCATGGTTCACCATCTGGGGGCGCGGGCATTCGACTACATCCCGATCACGCAGCAGTCGCGCGAATACCAGTTGGAGACGATTCATGACGCATCGGTAGCCATGTGCACGCCTCCACCGCTCGAGCCGACGCTCCCGCTATCCGCGCGCAAAGGGTCGCGAACGGGATCGTCAAGACGGTCCAAGCGCCGAATCGGGCGTCGACGGTCCTAGAGCAAACGCTCGACAAGCTCGCGAGGCAAGGACGCAGGATGTCCGGCATAGCGGATGATGCCGTCGCGATCGACGACGTACGTCTTCGGAATGCCCCCGCCTCCGTAGATCACGAAGACGTTGAACGCAGCGGTGTAGGATCCGTAGAGGGCGAGCATGTTCTCGAAGTCGTTCGCCTTCAAGTAGTCGGTCGCGTCGCTCTTGCTTCGATCCAAGCTGACGCCAATCAGGGCGACTTCGGATCCGAGATCGCCGGCGAGGCTCTCCAAGCCCGGCATCGTCTGCTTGCATGGACCGCACCAGCTCGCCCAGAAATCGAGGATCACGACTCGACCGAGGAAATCACTCAAGTTGACAGTGGTTCCATCG
>CAZXQL010000211.1:0-2808 GCA_964643395.1 uncultured Thermotogae bacterium | reverse complement strand
CAGCGTTGGAGCGCGCCGCGCTCGAGTTCTGCGAAGACGTCCACAAGGACAACGTGCTGTACGTGGAGGTTCGCTTCGCTCCTCTCTTGCATCTCGAGGGCGGTCTCAGCCCTCGCGAGGTCGTTCAGGCCGTGCTTCGGGGCCTGAAGCAGGGCGAGGAGAAGTTCGGCCTGCACACCGGCCTCATCTTGACGGCCATGCGCGACCGCGCGCTGGAGCATTCGATGGAGGTCGCCCAGCTGGCGGCGCAGTTCTCATCCAAGGGCGTCGTCGCGTTCGACCTAGCCGGACCCGAGCGGCAGCACCCGCCTCAGATTCATCGCGAAGCGATCGCGATGGCCAAAGAATCGGGCGTTCATCTGACGCTCCACGCTGGGGAGGGATGCTGCCCGGAGCAGGTGCGCGCAGCGCTCGAACTCGGCGCCGAGCGCATCGGCCATGGCGTCTATCTGCACAAGGACCCGGCGACCGAGAAGCAGGTTGCCCAGGACCGGATCCCGCTGGAGGTCTGCCCGACAAGCAATCTCCAGATCTCGGGGATCATCGAGACGTATGCCGACCACCCGCTGAAGCGCTACTTCGATCTCGGCATCCCGATCACGCTGAACACCGACAACCGGTTGATGTCCGATATCGACCTGACCCACGAATACGAGGCCGTCGTCAAGGCATTCAAGCTCTCGTCCGATCAGGTTCGCACGATCGCGCTCAATGGCGTCGAGGCCGCGTTCGCCTCGGATGCCGTCAAGGAAGAGCTGCGGGCGGCCATCACCGGATTCTTCTCGTAGGCGGCATCGATTGGCTCACGCAGAGCCGTGCGACGCACCCTCGTACCTAGCCTTCCCTCGCTGCAGCAACTCGTTGCGCCAACTGCGCGATCCGTTCGCCGGGATCGGCGCTCGCGAACAGCGTCGGTTCGGCTTCGGCTTCACTGCGCACGGGCAGCTCGAAGCGCTGCTTGAGCCGTAGCGCGTCGACGAAGCTCGATCCCTTGTGGCAGTTGTTGTTGAACACGTAGATCTTGTGGACCGAGTCGAGAACGCCCCGGATGCGGTCCGCCCACTCGTCGAGCTCCGCATCGCTGTAGACGTAGTCGTAGCGATCCGTGCCAGGCGTCGATGCGTACCATGCTGCCGCGTTGCGGCCGTGCAGCCGGTAATAGGCCACGTCACTGGTGACGATATTCGTGGGATCGGGAAGCGCCTCGAGGGGCGGCAGATCGACGTTGACGAACCCCAGCCCGAGGGACTTCAGCTGTTCGTGGACGGCTTCGTCGTTCCAGCTTCGGTGCCGAAACTCGACGTGGGCGCCGACTCCCTTGTCCACGATGAGCTCGGCAAGCAGGGCCAGGTGGTCCACAGCCTGCGAGTCCCGGTGAAACGACTGGGGAAACTGCACGATCACGCCTCCCAATTGTCCGGACTCGATCAAGGGAGCGAGGGATTCCATGAACGGCTTGGCGGATTCCTCCGCCCGCTCCCGCTTGTGTGTCATCCCGCGCGGAGCCTTGACGACGAATTCGAAGTCGGGAGGCACCTTCTTCAGCATCTGCTCGAACGTCTTCGCAGACGGGTCGCGGTAGTAGGTGAAGTTGATCTCGACGGCGTCGAAATCGCGTGCGTAGATCTCCAGCATGTCGGACGGCCGCGTTCGGTCCGGATACACGGTCCCGACCCAGTCGCGAAATGAGTAGCCTGACGTGCCGATCCGCAGTTGTGCCGTCATGCCGTATCCTAGCGCCCGGCTAGGGCGATGAAAAATCGATCGACCCGGTCTCGGCGAAGCCGCCCACGTGTTCGGGCAGTTGCCGCGGCAGGGAAGACGCGGCCACCTGGATCGCGCCGATACCGTACCGGCTTTGGATCACATCGATCGCGCGATTGAGCCGGCGACGCGTTTGCTCCTCCGGCAGCAGAGGAATCGGCACGCCCCGCTCATCGACCAGTTGCGAGGCCGACACGCCGACGCGGGCCATGGATTCCGGTTTCACCGGAATCGCAGAGAGAATGCGCAAGCAGGCTTCATAGATGGTCGCGCCGTCGTCGGTGGGCAACGCCAGGGTCGTTTGCTTCCCGTGATGTCCCGACATCACCTCCAACGAGAACCCACAGTGAACGGTTCGCGCCATGTACCCGTGTTTCCGCAACCGTCCGGCCACCAGGTCGCACAACCCCCGCAACACCGTCAGTGCCAGCTCGCGAGGGCGGATGTCCGGCGGCAGCGTCCGCGAATGGCCGATCGATTTCGGAGGCGGAATCTCCGTGTAGGGGACGACGGGCGTCGGATCCTCGCCCAGTCCGACCGCCTTGTAGAAGAGTCCGCAGACGCCGAACTCCTGCTTGAGGAGGGGGAGCGGACACTGTCCCAATTGAGCGAGCGTCTTGATTCCCAAGCGGTTCAATCGCCGCTCGATCCGGCTTCCGATGCCGCTGACATCCGATACGGAGGTGGTCGCCAGAAGCTCCGGCAGTTCCTCGGGATCGAGGAAGCCGATTCCGTCCGGCTTGTATCGCTTCCCGTACAGCTTGGCGAACGTCTTGTTGTCGGCGATCCCAATGGTGGCAGTCACGTATTTCCCGAACTCTTGCCGGAACTCTCGCCGGATGGCTTCCGCGAGCCGGATTGCACCCCCGTAGCGCGGCGCCTCCTGGGTCATATCCATGAAGACCTCGTCCACGCTCGCAACCTCGATCATCGGCGTATACCGCTTGAGGATGTCGATGAACCGTTGCGTGATCGAGAGGTACTTCGATGCATCTCCCGGGACGAGGATCAGCTGGGGGCACAGCTTCTTCGCCTCCCACACCG
>CAZXQL010000210.1:0-2810 GCA_964643395.1 uncultured Thermotogae bacterium | reverse complement strand
ACACGTTGTCGCTCAGTTGAGCGGCGTGGAACGCGAAGTCGATGCCGGCCATGGTGAAGGTCATGATCGTCTCGGCGTACAACGGTGCTGCAAGATCTCCACTCAGCAGAGCGGTGGCATACGCGGTGAACCCACCCACCTGCCCCACTGCCGTGAATCCCTGCCAAACCCAGTGCCCGGGGAGTACGAACAGCGAGTCGGCACTGAACGTGAATCCGCCAACGGCGTAGGCCACTTCGATGCCAAAGCCCATTCTCGTGAATCCCACATCGGGATCGAGCATCACGTCAAACCAGGAATGCCCACCTAGCGTACCCGCTGCAGAGGCAGCGAGGCCGATGCTGACCATACCGACAAACAGTGCAATCTGTATGCGTCTGTGCATCGTCCTCACCTTCTACTTCGCGTAGTACTCGAATTCGTCCTGGATCTGGAAGGCGATGGCGTTGTTGTCGTCGTCGCCCATGGATATGTCCGCCTCGGTAATCGTGAAATCAGCCAAGGTGGGTGCTCCCTTGACCGTGAACTTGAGCCTGACGAATCCGCCGTCATGGAGCCCCGCGCACGAATGAGCCACCACGAAGCCGCCGTCGTCCGAGTCGAACTGCTCGGCGAGGATGGTGAATCCAAGCAGAGCCTCGACGGATACATTCGAGATCTTCGCAGGGTCGTAGGCGATCCCCCCAAGGCTCACGGCGAGTGAAGCCAACCCTCCATCGGGCATGTTCTCCACGGAGAGCAGGATTTCGCCCTGATTGCCCGAAATGGTTACCGGGCTGACGATCAGGGTTGGCACGGAATCATCGTTGAACCCATGCATGCAGGCGGTGATGCCGGAAACCATCACGAGGGCGGTCACGCATAGAATCGACGTCCGAGTTGTCCTGCGCATTCCTTCTCCCCGTCCTATGGACATATGCCGATCAGCAGCTCCGCCAGCAACCGGGCGTCGTCTTCGTCGACATCGCCGTCATCATCGATATCCGCTCTCTCGAGCCATTCGCCGGACAACAGCGAGCAGCCCGAGGCATGAGCGAAAATCATTCGTGCATCGATGGCACTGATGTCATCATCACCGTTCAGATCACCGATTCCTGCGCAGAGACAGCCAGCGCGGGAGATGGTTGGCGCAGGAGTGGTTGAAGAAGATCCGCACACCCAGTCAGTCTCGGGCGGGCATCTCGAAGTGGATGGATTCGTATAATAGCTATCCGTAGAAATGAATACTTGAGTCTCTCCATGATCTACGATCACGATTACGCCACAGATCCAGTAGGGACCCGGGACGCGCAAGAGCCCCCAGTGACCATCCAGGCTGGGAATCAAGTCCCACGAGGGGCCAAGCCACACCAGTGTCCCCGCCAAGAAGTCCGGATTGGAAACGATACCGTCGTATGTGTACGTACCATTGATCTCAGACGCTCCCGCACCGGATACCGTCAATGTCACGCAACTGCCGCACGGGATGTCCTGCGCTTCGGCTGCAACGCCGATCCATACCAGCGTAAGGATGGCGATCGCACATGCGGTCGCTCGGCTCCATCGAGTACGTTCCATCCGGACCTCCGACCAGTTCCCCTCGGACCTTGGCAGCACACCATCTTAGTGAACTTGGCATGTTGCGCCAAGATCTCCTACCACCGAGAGAGTCAGCGCACTGTGGCGAAACTAGCGACTTGGCGCGCGATCCACTATCATCCTAGGAAACCGGCAAGCGTTGCCCAATGCGCCGCTTGCGCGAGGGAATGCACGTTTATGAGTCATCGACCGATAGAAGAGCTAGCCAAGAAACTTCGACTGCGAATCGCTCCCGAAGCTCTGGAAATCGCCTTCCTACACAGCTCGTTTGTCAACGAAACCGGCGATCCGCGTGGATCCAACGAGCGACTGGAGTTCCTCGGCGATGCCGTCATCGACCTGGCCGTCACCAGCTACCTGTACCGCCAGTATCCCAAAGCCGACGAGGGCCGTCTGACGAAAGCCAAGTCGGTCGCCGTCAGCCGACCGCTATTGGCCGAGAAAGCCGACGAGCTGGATCTGGCCAAGTACCTGAGACTCGGCAAAGGCGAGGAAGCCAATCGCGGCCGTGAGCGGCCCAACAACCGGGGCAACGCGTTCGAAGCGCTGATCGCGGTGTTGTACCTGGAACGGGGATTCGCGTTCGCCGCCAAGTTTGTCGTTCGCTGCCTGAAAGACGACATCGAGCGATTCCTGATGGAGCAATCGACCACCGGCGACTACAAGAGCCTGCTCCAGGAAACCGCGCAGCGGCAATTCGGATGCCGGCCACAGTACACCGTGATGAACACAAAAGGGCGCGAACACAAGAAGGAGTTCGACGTTGAAGTTGTCGTCGCCGGCCATCGTGGCCGTGGCCGCGGCCGCAGCAAGAAAGAAGCCGAGCAAGCCGCCGCCAAGCAGCTATACTTGATGCTCGAAGAATTCTAGAGCCCCCGTAGCTCAGCAGGACAGAGCAACGGTTTCCTAAACCGTAGGTCAGAGGTTCGAATCCTCTCGGGGGTACCAGTAGGGCGTTTCCGCGGTTCCGCACCTGTCAATGACCATCGAACTGCCATGTTAAGCATCGTATCCAATCCTGCGTGTCCCCGGCAAACGTGATTGTGATTCGTGCCGGTCTCGCGACCCTGTAGAGAACTGGAGTTAGAATCCACAGGGGGTGCGGTTTTCATGGGATTTCCATTGACAGATTGCCCAAGTCTCGTTATTCTGCGGCCAATCCGCTTGTCGGAGGTGGATGGTCGTCAGATCATCGGGAGATCGCCCTTCTGGGCGATTTCTTTCTTACGGAA
>CAZXQL010000209.1:0-2838 GCA_964643395.1 uncultured Thermotogae bacterium | reverse complement strand
GTGGTAGGTGATGGCGAACCGATGCGCCTCATCGCGAATACGACGAAGGAGCAACAGCCCCTCCGAATCGACGGGCAATCGGATGGGGTCGGACTGCCCCGGCTTGTAGACCTCCTCCTGCCGCTTGGCCAAGCCGATGACGTCGATGCCCTCGATGTTGAGTTCCTGGAGCACATCGACGGCCACGTTGAGTTGCCCTTTGCCGCCGTCGATCAGAAGCAAGTCCGGGAGGTCGGAGAACTTGCCGCGGACAATCGTCGGATTCGCCAGTTCGGCCAGCCCGCGGCGGAACCTTCGACGAATGACCTCGCGCATCATCGCGTAGTCATCCGGCTTCCCGGACAGGTGAACCTTGAACCGGCGATAGGCGTCGCGGCGAGGGCGTGCGTCCTCGAACACCACCATTGAGCCCGTTGCCTCCCCTCCCTGTGTGTTCGAGATATCGAATGCCTCGATGCGCTGCGGGAAGCCCTCGAGCGACAGTCCATCGGATAGCTCGACGAGAGCGGTGGACGACTCCTTGTGAACGACGGCCGCTTTCTTGTCCTGCAATAGCGAGTACCGCGCGTTCTCAGACGCCATCGTCACCAGAGAACGCTTCTCGCCGCGCTGAGGAACCTTGACCTCGACTTTGCGTCCCCGCAGCTCCGAGAGCCATCCGGCCAGGAGCCCCTCATGTTCGAGTAAGGCAGGAAGTAGGATCTCACGCGGAATCGAAGAAGCGGTGGCGTAGAACTGGCTCATGAACGCCTCCAGCACGTCCGCCTCGGCCACGCCCTCCGGCGCCCGGAGGAAGAACGTCTGCCGTCCGGCGATCCGCCCGCCGCGAACGGCGAATACCAATGCACAGGCGCGATCGCCTTCGATAGAGAGCCCAATGGCATCGCGATCGATCGAATCGTTGAGTACCACGGCTTGATGCTCCAGGCTTCGCTGCAACGATTGGAGTTGATCGCGCAAATGGGCGGCCCGTTCGAATTCCTCCCGCTCGGACGCCCCGGCCATCGATTTGCGCAACTGGGCGATCAATCCCGAGATGCGCCCTTCGAACAACAACGCGGCGTGATCGACCAACTTGCCGTACTCGGACTCCGAGATCAGCTCGGCGCACGGCCCCGAGCAGCGGCCAATGTAGTAGTTCAGGCACGGCCGACGGGGTGTCTTCATCGGGAGGTCGAGTGAACACGTCCGAATGGGGAACAGCTTCTGCGCCAGCTTGAGTGTCGCGCGCATCGCCTTCACATTGGTATACGGACCGAAGTAGCGAGCTCCATCCGGGTACCGGCGGCGCACGATGCGAAAGCGCGGATACGGCTCGTTCGTGATCTTGAGGTACGGATAGCGCTTGTCGTCGCGCAGCCGTACGTTGAATCGCGGCTGATACTGCTTGATCAAGCTGTCCTCGAGCAGGAACGCCTCGGACTCCGTTGCCGTGCGGATGACCTCGAAGTCGGCAATCTCGGCCACGAGCGCTTGCGTTCTCGCATGCAGTCCATCGGGTGACTGGAAGTACGAACGCACGCGCGACCGCAGCGATGCGGCCTTGCCGACGTAGATCACATCGCCGCGGGCGTCCTTCATCAGGTACACGCCCGGGGACGCCGGCAGCTCCCTGAGCTTGTTCTCGCGCTCTGCGTCATTGGTCGTCATGATCCCATCGATGGTAGCCCTGTCGTCGAGATCGCTCAAATGGATGCACGAAGCGGCTTTGTCGGGTTGAACCGCCCTCAAGAGCAGACGATAATGGGCTCCTGAAGCATCTGGGGGTGTAGCTCTAATCGGGAGAGCGCCCGCCTTGCACGCGGGAGGTTGGCGGTTCGAATCCGCTCGCCTCCACCAGAAAGACGAGCCACTGCAATCGTCGTACCTATCTCCGATGCGATCCACAGCCTGCGTTATTGACCTGGCTGTTCCTTCCGTCGTATGGTCGATCTGTGGTCGACTTCGGGAGGTGGTCGTTGTGTTGCGGCGCTCGTGGGTCGCTCTGTTGATTCTTGGCTCTTGTATCGGACTTCTGGTATTTTCGGGGTGCACGTGGCTGTGGCCGCAGGCGACGGTCGACTTCAGCCTGAGCCCCTCTTCGGGCAGCAAGCCCCTTCTTGTCGACTTCGAACCCATTGTCGATGGTACGGCGACAGCCTACCTGTGGGACTTCGGTGATGACTCCACGTCGACCGAAGAAGCTCCGTCGCACGTGTACTACACGGCCGGCACATATACGGTGACGCTGAGCGTGGTCTACGATTCGGGAGCGGGCGCGACAGCCGTGAAGATAGACTGCATCGAGGTTCATTCCGGGTTCACATCTCCGGTGGCCAAGTCGTTGTACTGGCTGGACGGAGATACGGACACGATCAAGAGCGGCGCGCCGTCCGGCGGAACGGCGTCTGCGCTCTACAGCGGAGACTTCCGCCTAGAGACTCTGACGGCCGGACTGGATCGGCTCTACTTCCTGGTGAGCACCGGTAGCCTCTACAGAGGAACACTCGACGGATCGTCGAGTTCGTTCTTGCACTACTACTACGGCAGCCCGGTCAACTTGTGCTTCAACCCGATCGATTCGTTGCTCTACGTGGCGGTGCATCCCAGCTACTATGGGAACGGAGGCATCGTGCGCTGCAACGCGAACGGCAGCCACTGGGAGGACTGGGCGTTGGAGTGGGGCGGCTCGGGCGACGCCATGCCACGGTACCTGGCGATCGATCCGGTGACGGACCGCCTATACTGCTACAAGACCTACTACCAGTATGGAGGCGTCCAGCCTCGTTCAGCAGTCGGCGCGGAGTCCGATCCAGTGGCCGCATCGATCGAGTGGACGGGGACGGACAGCTATGATCC
>CAZXQL010000208.1:0-2843 GCA_964643395.1 uncultured Thermotogae bacterium | reverse complement strand
CCACACGATGCAGAAGACGGGCGGATCCGAGGATTTCACCGAGATGATGCGCCGTGCGCAGAAGGGCGGTGGGCGCGCGACCTACATTGGCATCGGAGCGGATCTTCATGGGATCGGCGTCCATGATGAGAACCGCGACAACGTTCTGCCTCCGCATACCGGGATCTACGATTTCGATGAACGAGGACTCGCCTTCTCCGTGCGGCTTCTCACCTCGCTCGTCTTCGACCTGTTGGGATCGCCCGTCGGCACGTAGGCCGCCGGTTGCTTCGAGCCGACGTCGTCCGTATGCTGACGCACAACCACGATCCGGAGAGAGGGCATGGACAAGGAAGCGCTGCGACCGCACGTGTTCGAGATTCTCAAGAAGACGCCGCAGACCCACTTTCACGCCATCGAGAACGAGTTGCGACGACGGGTCGAGTCCTACGAACGCCACGACGTCCTCGCACTTCAGGAGATCCTGTGGGAGCTTCTGATTCAGGGTGTGCTCGCTCCGGGCAAGAACTCTCTCAACCTGAATCTGCCGTTTGTCCACGTGACGGCGTACGGAGCCGCGTGCTTGGACGACGGTCGCATTCTCGTCCACGATCCCGATGGATACATCGCTCGATTCGTCGCCACGACGGGTGAGCGGGTCGAGGAAGCGATCGTGCGGTTCGTACGAGAAGCATTGGGAGCCTTCCTGTCCGGGAACCGACCGTCGGCCGTCGTCATGCTCTCCCTGGCCGCCGAGTCACTGTTCGAGCGATTGGCGCGGGTTCTCCTCGAGACAGGATCCCATGACGAGCGCACGTCCGAAGGATTGAGGACGTCGCCGGCCGCATCGGGGAATCGGATCCGTGCGGTATTGAAGGCTCTCCAGGAACGATCCTTGACTTCCGATCTGCGCGAGTCCATCGAACCTCAGCTGAACGGCCTGGCGGCCACGATTCAGCTTACTCGAACACAAGAGGGCGCTCCCCGCTGGAGCGAGCCGTCCCAGGATCAGGTGTTGGGCTTCTTCTTGCTCTTCCCCGAGCAGTGCGCTTTCGTCTACCATCTGGTGGACGCCTTGACGGGAGCCGCCGCCTAGCCAGCCGGTTGTCCCAACGCGAAGGATCGTGAAAAGAGGGGGAATGCCCATCCTGATTGTCTCCATTGCACTGGCCGTCATTGTCGGCATGGCCATCGCGGCGCAGACCTTGTTCTCCGGCGTCCTCGGCCAGCACGTCGGCATCATGGAATCCGTGTTCATCATCCATCTTGGGGGATTGCTTGCCTCGGGCATCTACCTGCTCGTGCGAGGAGGCGGCAACTTGGGCGCGTGGAGGTCGGCACCGTGGTACGTGCTTTGCGGCGGATTGCTTGGCGTCGTGATCGTCGGCGGCTACAGCTATATCGTGCCCCGCCTCGGGTTGGCTCCCGCGATTACGCTCGCGATCTCGGCACAGCTCATCCTCGGAGCGATCCTCTCCCATACCGGAGCCTTGGGGATCGCACAGCAGCCGATCGGCGTCTCGCGTGCTTTGGGGATCGGAGTGCTGCTCGTGGGCACATGGCTCATCGTCCGCTGATCCAATGTCTCCGACAAGGGAACAGCCACATATCGGCACGCTCAACGAGAAACCCCTTCATGCAGCGCTGAAGGAGTGGATCGCCGAGCCCGGCGACCAATTCGAGGTTCGGATCGGATCGTTCGTCTCCGACATCGTGCGCGGAGGGCAGCTGATCGAAATCCAGACCGGATCGACGTTCCCCCTCAAGAGGAAGCTGCGTAGCCTGTTGAAATCCCATGCTGTGCGCGTCGTCCTCCCCGTCGCGCAGCAAAAGACGATCACGACCCTGGACGAGACGGGGGAGATCGTCGGCAAGCGTCGATCCCCCAAGCACGGCGACTTCCTCGACGTCTTCGATCAACTCGTCAATCTTCGGGAGTTCCTGGGCGATGCCAACCTCTCGATCGAGGCTCTCCTCGTCCATGTCGAAGAGGTCCGCCGCCCCCGCACGTCCGGTAGGCGCAGATGGCGCAATTGGGAGGTCCACGAGCGAAAGCTGATCGAGGTGTTCGACCAAGCGGGGTTCCAGCACCCCGGCGATTTCCTAGCCGTCATCCCGTCCGGGGTGGAAGAACCGTTCACGACAGCGGAGTTGGCGCGCGCCATCGGCCGCCCGCGTCGTGTGGCCCAACGCGTCGCCTACTGCTTGCGGGAGATGGGAACGATCACTGCAATCGATCGAACGAAGAACGGGATCCTCTACGTTCGCAATCTGGGAGGGTGATGCTGCTTGCGGGCCGTCGGTCCGATATCATGTGCGCGATGAGGGATCGTAAGCTGCGGCCGATGCCGCCCAAGACCACCGTAGGACAGGAAATCGCCAACAGCGTCACGCACGGTGTCGGCGCACTCTTGAGTCTCGCCGGATTGACCTTTCTGTTGATTCGCGCCGTGACGTACGGATCGGCCGTCCACATCGTTAGCGTTGCGATCTACGGCGCCGCTCTGTTCCTGCTGCACCTGACATCAACGCTGTACCACGCTCTGCATGCTCCCCGCGCCAAGCGCGTGTTCTGGATCTTCGATCATGCTTCGATCTATCTCTTGATTGCAGGCACGTACACGCCCTTTCTCTTGCTCGCGCTGTGGGGCGCGTGGGGACTGACGCTGATGATCGCCATCTGGGCACTCGCCATCCTCGGCATCGTGTTCAAGAGCTTGTACATCGGCCGCCTGCGCAAGACGTCGGTGGCCCTCTACCTGGTCATGGGATGGTTGATTGTCGTCGCCAGCCGACAGCTGTGGCTGAGCGTTCCGCATCCGGCGTTGCTTCTTGTGGCCATCGGTGGCCTCTCCTATACCGTT
>CAZXQL010000207.1:0-2859 GCA_964643395.1 uncultured Thermotogae bacterium | reverse complement strand
TGGATTCGGGGATGAAACGCTCAACTCCCTGGCTCCACAGCCTCTGAGCACTCAGTCTTGGAGGAAGCTCAACGCGGCCTCCAGGACTTCGTCGCGACCGTCGATGATGACGATCGACTTCTCGGCCGTGGTGAATCCTCCTTGTTCGCCGGCGACACGCTAGCCGCAGGACGGAACGGCGTCAAGCATTGGGTTTGCCAGCCGCGTTCTTCGCCATGTTCTCGACCAGGTCTGTGGCAAAGCCGAGGAAGGTGAAGCCTTCCCAACCATGGGCCGGCGTTCCAAGAAGATGATGGGTGAGGCCCCAGGCCACGTTGTGCATCTGGACCACGAAGATCATGTCCTTGATGCGCTGCCTGTGCGCGGCCGTCACGTCTCCGAAGTACGCTTCGAGGATGATCTCACTGCGTTCGTCGGGCAGCGGGTCGAATTCGTCGCACGCGATCGCGAGGGTGGCGAGGTCGAAGAAGATGTCGCCCATGCCGACAAACTCCCAGTCGATGATGCGGATCGGGTCATCATTCAGGATGTTCCCCCCGAACAGGTCGTTGTGGCAGAGCGCCCAGCGGTCGGCCGGCACCGTGCCCCGTCGGGCTTCGATCTCGTCGAGCCGGGAGAGGAGATCGTCCGTACCTTGTGGCAAAGGGGTGGCCTGCTCGGTCGCACGTCGAATCGCGGTGCGAATCCGACAGAACGGATCGAAGACGTGATCGACGGACGGGAGGCCGTGGATGCGCTTCATCGTTTGGGTGAAGCGACGGAGAGCTTGAGGATCCCGATAGCACTCGGGATTCTCCGAAATGCTGGGGGCGTCGATGGCTTTGGAGATCATGTGCCCCTCGGGCAGGGCGTAGTGAACGATCTCCGCGCCCAGTCCGGCCTCAAACGCGGATCGAAGAGCTTGCGCCTCGGCGTGCCGGTCGATGCCAAGATCGCTCGCGCCATCATTTGCCAATCGGGCGATGTACTCGACGCCGTCGGAATGAACTCGGTAGTTGCAGTTCGACAGCCCGCGAAGTAGCTGTGGGTCCGTCTCGTCGGCGCGGAAGCCGATCGATGCGAGGTACTCGTGCAGGTCTGGCAATAGATCCTCCTTGCAGGCGAAAGACTCAAACGCGTTCTTCGATCTTCACTGCACGGTCCTTCTGGAACATCGTATCGAACGCCACCCCGGCAGATCCCTCTCGCAGACGTCATCCCAATTGCGCTTGCAGGATACGCACACGCGGCTCAGCAGCGTCTCTGGGCGAGCACTCAGGGAACAGGAGCACCTCGCTGGTTGCAGTTGGGAGGTTGGGCTGCCAGAATCGTCAACAAGATCCACTCTCGTCGGCCCATTCAAAGGAGACTCTGTCCTATGCGATACGCCAAAGAGCTAGACGCCGTTCTTCAGGAAATCTCGGACCGGTGGGGAATCCCCGGACTGGCCGTCGGAATCGTCGAGGGGAATGACGTCATCTACCTCAAGGAGCTGGGTGTTCAGAGCCTGGAGACGCAGATCCCCGTGACAGAGGCGTCGAGCTTCTGTACCGCTTCCGTGTCCAAATGCTTCGTGGCGACCGCGGTCGTGCAGCTGGCGGAACGCGGAGCCATCGACCTGGACGCGTCGCTCGCTCAGTACCTGCCCTATTTCCGGATGGATGACGAATGCGCAACCTGGATTACGATCCGGCACCTTCTCAGTCACACGTCGGGGATGCCTGACATCCATGAGAGCGACTATGACGAAATGGTGGCGCATCCCGAATCGGATGGAGGGGCTGCCGAACGCTTCGTTCGCGGTCTGAGCGGCAGCAAGTTGATATCGGCCCCGGGGGAGCAGTTCAGCTACAGCAATATCGGGTACAACGCACTGGGCGACCTGATTGCGAAAGCCTCGGGCGTACCGTTTGAGGCCTACATGAGGGACCAGATACTGATCCCAACGGGCATGCCGAACAGCAGCTTTCTGTTGGCTGACCTCGTGCCCGACTTCCTGACCGTTCCCCATCTGCGCACACCGAAGCTGTGCGTCAACCCGTCCGGCCATCCGTATCATCGGGCAGACGCTCCGTCCAGCTTCCTCTATGCGACCATTCTCGACATGTGCCATTGGGGCATCACGTCGCTCCGTCGTGGAAGCTATCTCGCGCGAAGCATTCTGTCGCCGACCAGCTACGACACGATGTGGACGCCTGTGGCCGCATGGGGCACGACGCGTCCGGCCATCTACGAAGACATGGGACTGGGATGGACCCTGGGCCATTACAGAGGAGCAAGCACCGTCAGCCATGGCGGCATGGGCTTTGGATGGTCCGCGTTCTTCCTTGCCCTGCCCGAAAAGAACCGCGCCGCCGCCATCCTGTGCAATGAAGAATCCCCTGCGCGAAACCGAACCGTCCTGGCGGTTGCCGATGCGCTCGTGGACGAGATGCCGCAGGCGGGCAAGGTCTCGTGGATGGTGCCGATCAGCCGCGCGCTCGAGGAAGGCGGCATCGAGGCTGCCTATGCCCGCTACGAAGAACTCAAGGTCAGTGGTGATGACGAGTACTCCACGGACGCGAACGACCTCATCAGCCTCGTGATCCAGATGGTCTCGACGGGGAAGCTGAATCTGGCGATGGATGTCCTGAAATTGAACCTCCACGTGCACCCGGAGCATGTCGACTCGCATCTGCGGCTGGCAAGGATTCATCTACAGAAGGGTGACCGCGCAGCCGCCAGAGCAGCCGTTCTGAAGGCATTGACCATCGAACCGGATAACCCTGATGCAGCCGAGCTCATGACCCTGACTCAGTAGCTCGACATCCTTCCCGTACGGCACCGCGCGCCGGTTCTAGGGACTCAGGGACGGATTCATGGATTCAAGGTGTGACCCAG
>CAZXQL010000206.1:0-2869 GCA_964643395.1 uncultured Thermotogae bacterium | reverse complement strand
TGCGGAAGCTGCCCGGAATCGGCCCCTACACGGCGGGAGCGATCGCCTCGATCGCATTCGGACGTGATGAGTCCGTGCTGGATGGGAACGTGGTTCGCGTCCTCAGCCGCTTCTTCCGCATCGAAGAGGATGTCACCAAGTCAGCAACCAAGCGGAGGCTTCTCGAGCACGCCGACGCCATCCGCCCGGCTGGGCACGCCGGCGAATTCAATCAGGCGCTGATGGACCTCGGAGCCAGGATCTGCGTGCCCAGGGATCCCCGCTGTTCGGAGTGCCCGATCGCGGAGGGATGCCGAGCCCATCGTTCAGGGCAGGAGACCGACTACCCGAGGCGGCCCAAGAGGGCGTCGCTTCCACACATCGATGTCGTCGCCGGGGCGATCTGGGACGGGGAACCGTTCGCTCGAGGGAGCCGGCTCTTGATCGCGCAGCGCAAGCTAACCGACATGCTCGGCGGCCTGTGGGAGTTGCCCGGCGGAACCGTCGAGTCAGGCGAGACCCTCGAAGCAGCCCTCAAGCGGGAGCTCAGAGAGGAACTGGGCATCGAAGTGACTGCCCTCGAGCCGATGATGTCGATCAACCATGCGTACACGCACTTCCGCATGACGCTTCACGTGATCCATTGTCGCCATACAAGAGGAGAGCCCCGATCCATCGATGTGTCCGATTGGACCTGGGCTCATCCGAGCGAACTCGAGAACTTCGCCTTTCCGTCTGCGGATCGCAAGATCCTGAACTCGCTTGCGTCCGGGGCTCCGCCTAGAAGTTGATCTCGAATCCGATTCCGTAGCTGAACAGGCTCAGGTTTCGCGTATCGACCTCGAACAGCAGCCTGGCCTTGTCCGACAACGGCAGCGCAAGGCCGACAGCCACATCGTGCCAGACGACGAACGTGTCACCACTCAGCGGGATGATCGGCTGATAGGCGAAGAACAGCGGGAACACGTTCAGGTCCAGATAGACCTCCCCGAAGACGCCCCAGCCGAGGAAGTGGACCCCATTCCCGCCTCCGAACCCGGCCGCCAGCGAGATCGATTGCGGATCGTTGACGAGCGCGAACTTCAGGTCTCCCGCAACGCCCATCCAGCCCGGCTGCCCGGAGGACAACGGAATCAGGGCCCCTGTCTGCAAGCCCAGGTTGACCACGTTCGACAGCCCGAACTCCATCCGCGCCTGCGGGGACACTGTCCACGCAGGATTGCTGGGATCCCCCGTGATGTTCAGAATCCCCGAACCGATCAGAATGGACATGTCGCCGGATTGAACCATCTTCGCCGTCTGGAAGACATTGAACAGGCATCCACTCAATAGGATCATCGGAACGACCACTCCGACAGCCAGCAGAATACGTAGTCTCCGTTTCATGATCTCCCCCTCGAGGTTGTGCTAGACTGGCACCACTCTGCCTGAACGGGGAAGGCTTGTCAAATCGTTGCGTCGTACGCAATGTTAGGAAGGTGGGGACATGAGAGGGGAGTCGAGCGTGAGGCCGGGCCGACAACTCGTTCCATTCCTGGTGTTGTTGCTGATGTTCTCCGTCATGGCTTCGGCAACCGACGTCGGGACGCTGCTCGCGGAGGCGAACCAGCTCTACGACCGCTGGGGCGGCGCGTTCGACTACGCATCGTACGAAGCCGACTTGAGAAGCGCCATCGATCTGTACGAACAGGTTCTACCGTCGCTTCCCGAGGAGGCCGTTCAGTCCCAATCGTTTGTTCTCGTGCGTCTGGCGCGCGCCGATTTTGAATTGGCCGAGGGATACACCGCGCAGAGTGACGCCGAGCCGCTGTATACAGAGGGAAGGGACTATGCACTGTCCGCACTGCGCCTCGATCCGCAGTTCGTGACCACGGAGGCGGATAGCTTCCGTGCCGCACTGTCTCAGGCCACCGACGTCAAGGCGCTCTTCTGGTACGGCAACACGCTGGGACGGGTCCTGGGGTACCACGCCCTCACAGCACTCATGGGCGGGTTGCGCGACGTTCAGGCGTGCTTCGTTCGCGCCGCCGCGCTCGACCCGGAGTATCTTGCCGGCGCTCCGCTTCGATCGCTGGGGTCGTTCTACGCCCAGGTCCCGGGATTCCTAGGCGGAGACATGGATCAGGCCGATGCGGTCTTGCAACAAGCGATGGCCGTCAGCAGCTCGTACCTCGAGAATGCCGTCGACTGGGCCGATTTCGTCCTGCGCCCGCAGTCGAGGTGGGAGACGCTTTGCGAAACGCTGAATCAGGTTCTGACACTGTCCGAGGATCCCGAGGTCATGGCCGCTTGGCCGTTCTACAACGAGCGGGCTCGGCAGCAAGCGCAGGAGCTCCTCGACGCCGCCCCGTGCGGCTCCTAGTCGTCGGAGAACGAGCAAGTTTGCCCTACTGAAATGGGTTTGCTATGATGAAAGGGAACTGAACCGACAAACGACTCGGGGGGACCGTATGGCCGGACATTCCAAGTGGGCAAACATCAAGTATCGCAAGGAGCGCCAAGACAAGAAGCGTTCCAGTCAATTCGGCAAGCTGATCAAGGAAATCACGCTCCAAGCAAGAAACGGGGACCCGAACCCCGACCACAACCCCGGACTGGCGCAAGCGCTGGAACGTGCCAAGGCGGCGAATCTCCCTAAAGACAACATCGACCGTGCCATCAAGCGCGCCACTGGCGAGCTGGAAGGCGTGATCTACGAGGAGGCGACGTACGAAGGGTACGCTCCTGACGGTGTTGCCGTACTCGTCCGATCGGTCACCGACAACAAGAACCGAGCCGCCGCCGACATTCGCCATATCTTCAGCAAGAACGGCGGGAGCATGGCGTCTCTCGGCAGCGTCGCGTGGTTGTTCGATCGCAAAGGAATCGTGGTTCTCGACGAACTCCCCGA
>CAZXQL010000205.1:0-2877 GCA_964643395.1 uncultured Thermotogae bacterium | reverse complement strand
TGAGGCGCATCGGTTCGCCAACACCTACCACCGCCGACTGCGATCGCGCCGAAGCCTGGCATCCGTGCTCGACGAGATCCCCGGCATCGGCCCGAAGCGCAAATCGGCGTTGATGAAGGCGTTCGGGTCGGTCGATCGACTCTCCCACGCTGCGATGGAGGAGATTGCCTCGAAGGCCGGCGTCTCGGAGGCTCTCGCAGCAAAGATCCTCACGCATCTGAAGACATAGACCGCCCCGGGATGTCTTTCCGGCTTCGACCGCGCTCGTCGCCGATTCCAGCGTCCGCTGGAGCAAGAGCCACCCGTCTAGATATACTCCCGATCGGACAAGGAGGTCCCCTCGCTCATGCAAACGATCGACCTACTGAAGAGGCTTTCCGACGCCTTCGGCGTTTCCGGCTTCGAAGACGAGGTTCGAGATCTGATCGGCGAACTCGTAACTCCGTACGTTGACGAGGTGAAGGTGGACGCGCTGGGCAATGTGTTCGCGATCCGGCGATCCGACGATCCCAGCGCCAAGACCTTGATGCTCGACGCCCACATCGACGAGATCGGGTTCGTCGTCAAGTGGATCGAGAAGGACGGGTTCCTTCGATTCGTGCCGATCGGAGGCTGGGACCCCCGCATCGTTCCCGGACATCGGGTGGAGATCCAGACCCGCTCGGGAGACCTTCAGACCGGCGTCATCGGTACCGCGCCTCCGCATATCCTCACCGAGGAGGAACGCAGAGCGCCGATCCCGATCGACAAGATGTTTATCGACATCGGAGCCACCTCCGACGAGGAGGTCGGAAAGATGGGCATCCGGATCGGCGATCCGCTGACGATCCACTACCCGTTCGTCGAGATGAAGGCCGGCTATGTGACCGGCAAGGCGTTCGACGATCGGGCGGGATGCGCTATTCTCATCGAGGCGGCGGAGCGAACGGCGGGACAAGACCTCGGTGCGCATGTCGTCTTCGCGTTCGTCTTCGGCGAGGAGGTCGGATTACGAGGCGCGCGCACGGCTGCCTTCCAGATCGAGCCCGATCTGGCGATCGCCGTCGAGGGCACGATCGGCGCCGACATGCCGGGCGTGCCCGAGAACTCTCAGCCCGTGCGCTTGGGGCGAGGTCCGGCGATCTCGGTCGCGGACCGGTCGATCGTGGTCACGCGGAAGGTCCTGCAGGCGATGGAGTCGATTGCAGAGGCGAGTTCGATTCCGTATCAGTACAAACTGCCCACGTACGGAGGCACCGATGCGGGCGCAATCCACTTGACACGGGGCGGTGTCTTGGCCGGTGTCGTATCTGTCCCGTGCCGCTATATCCATTCGCCGATTTCGACGTTGCGATTGGACGATTTCGAGCTCACCAGCCGGTTCGTGACCGAACTCGTCAAACAGCTTCCCAAGGCCGTTCTGTAGAGATCAAGACCCTAAGGCAACGAAGCGCGGCACCGCTCGAAGCAGTGCCGCGTTTCGTTCTCTATCTGGCAGCAAGTCCCGCCTAGCGGGTTCCCACTGTTTTGGCAGCAATTTCAGACGTAACGACGCCAGCCAAGCGTCGAATGCCTTCTTCAATCTGCTCGGGCGTGCTCGAAGAGAACGACAGCCGCATCGTGTTTTGGCCCTCTCCGTTCACATAGGCGGCGGCTCCGGGCACGTAGGCGACCTTCTGCTCGACGGCGCGCTCGATCATCTCGTTGGTATCGATCCCGTCAGGCAACCAGAGCCACACGAACAGGCCGCCATCCGGCTTCGTCCAACGGATGCCTTCGTCTTTCGGCATGTACCGCTCGAGGGCGTCGATCATCGCGTTTCGCTTCTCCCGGTAGATCGGACGTATCTCTTCGAGATGCTTGTCCAGTCCGTAATCCAGCATGTAGCGCGCGGCCAGATGCTGGGTCAGCTTCGACGTACAGAGGTCGGTCGCTTGCTTGACGCGAACCAGCGCGTCCATCAGGTCGGGATCCGACGAGATCATGACCGCGAGGCGCAGACCGGCGCTCAACACCTTGGAGAACGTCACCAGCATGATGACGCGTCCGTCGGTGTCCATGGTGTAGATGGGATCGATCGGCTCTCCGGCGAACCGGAGATGGCCGTATGGGTTATCCTCGAAGATCAAGAGATCCTCGCGCCGCGCGACGTCTAGGAGCCGCTTTCGTTTCTCGAGCGAGAGCGTAATGCCACTTGGGTTCTGGAAGTCGGGAATCACGTAGATTCCCTTCATCGTCTTGCCGGCCGCTCTGGCCTCTTCGATCTTCGCTTCCAGATCGTCGATATCCATGCCATCGTCATCGAGACGGACGCCGACCTTGTCGATTTGGAACAAACTGAACGCCTGAACGGCCCCCAGATACGTCGGAAGGCCACAGAACATCACGTCGCCGGGATCGAAGAACGCTTTGCACAACAGGTCGAGTCCCTGTTGGGACGCCGTCGTCACAAGCAGTTGCTCGCGGGTCGCAGAGATTCCCTGGGGCTTCAGCCATTCGATGAAGGCATCCCGCAGGGTCCTGCTGCCCTCCGTCGTCCCATACTGCAGGACGTTCGCATAGTTCTCACTGATCACTTGGTACGCGATCTTCGCCAGCTCCTCATGTGGGAACGACTCGGGAGCAGGCAACCCTCCTCCAAACGAGATGATGTCGGGCTGTTCCGTGAGCTTGAGCAATTCACGGATGGCAGACCTCTTGGCACCGGAAACCCGCTGGGAAAAGTGGTGTTTCATCAGACGCTCCTTACGCGCGTGGTGATGTGCATTTCCCTTGAATTATAGGCGATCGTCGCGAAACCTTCAAAAGAGCAGGCGCACTAACACAGGGAAAAGGGCCGCAGCAACGCCCGTTCCTAGAATGGCTCCTCCCAAGACGTCGAGAGGGTAGTGCTCGCGG
>CAZXQL010000204.1:0-2878 GCA_964643395.1 uncultured Thermotogae bacterium | reverse complement strand
TTCGATCGTCGATCGAGTAGAACTTCATGCCCTCTTGCTTGCGCTCTCGCAAGACCCCGCAGGCGACCATGAGACGCAGGTGTCTCGATACGGCAGACTGACTGATCTGCATACGATCGACGATCTGCTGGGCGTAGTGCTCCCCTTCCGTCAGAATTCCCAGGATCTCGAGCCGGGTTTCGTCCGCCAAAGCCTTCAGCGGGCGCGAGATCTCATCGACGGGGAGCTTTGTGCGCGTTCGGTTCTCGGCGGACGGCCGGCAGTTGTACACGATCATGACGGACTTCCCGTCTCCCTTGGCGTCGGTGATGCTCACGTACGGCCCACAGTGGCAGCATGGGACGAAGCACATTCGCTCGACCTGCGCTGCAGGAGGGGCGTGCTCTTCAGGATAGACGCGGCCACACACCTTCTCGAAGATCTCCTTGGCGGTTCCGGTCGGGGGAGATTCTCTGTAATGGTTGACGCTCTGTTCCTCGAGCGCTTGGCACTTCGCATACTCGGCCTTCATGTACCGATCCCAGAACCGCGAGAGGACATAGATGACCTCGGCCTTGAACTCCTCAGGTCGTCGGAGAAGGCGCGTCAACGGCTCGATGCCGCGCGCGGATAGGAGGGATGCGTCGGCAAGAGCCTGGAGAAACTCCCGAAGCGAGGACACATCATCCAGGATCGCTTCCGGTTTCGTTGCCACGGGGGCAGGTAAGCGAGGTGACAGCTCCTGGCAAATCGCCACGATCCCATCCGTGATCGCTTCGTTGTCGATCTGTCCCAACCATCGGATCACGGCTGAGATGGTCTCCTCGGATGACGGGGATGTGACCGCGAGCGGGACCAGGACCGAAGCGGCAAACGGATCGAACAGCCACTCGATCTCGTCACGAAGGTCATCCGGCATGGAGGTCCTCACCGAGTAGATCCAAGGATCGAATCCTTCATACTCGTTGGCAATTGCGACACGCGTTGCGTCGAGAATGATCGCAGTGGGCAGGGAGCGCCGGAACTCGACTTGAATGGCGGAACGGGTCGTCATCACTCCTCCGTGGCCGCGGAACGGCTGGATGCTGTTGTTGCGATTCTACTGCGATTCGTCGTTGCACGGCACTGCAACAGGCCAAAACGTGGGCTCGCCGAGCGTGCTCAAGTCCTCGCCTGTCTCATCGTACAGGGCCGTGCGCGTGCAGATCGAGGTGCGTAGCTGATCGTTCTCCCCGTTCGCATAGACCAGATACGTGTCTCCGAGTGTGAATAGATATCCGCAAGCGCAACACGTGAATGCCGTCCTGACAGAAATCCTCATGGAATCCTCAGACATTGGAGTGTCGCCGGGATACTTCCACATCGACGAGACGACAAACGTTGCGATGAGATCCTCAGGGACAAAGGACATCTGAGGATCGACGCCCTCCGCGGGGACGAGCTCGAGAGCGATCACGCGACCGACGAACACTGCGCTTGCTTGATCGAGCGCCGTCTCGGGGTCCGGGAGACTCGCGCAACTGCACGCACTTGCTGCGACAGGGAGCAGAGCGACGAGCGCCAAAGCTGACAGAATGACGAAACGGATCATGGGTTTCATGCCGGTCTCCTTTGCATGCGCTGATGGATGGGGCGGCAATGCACATATGACGTTATGATCATAATAGGTTCATATGCGCCCGTCAAGAAGCCCGCGCGAGCGTGTCAATGACGATGTCTGCTGTGGGAAAGATGTGTGAGATGCGTTGTGCGAGATTCTGCGGTTTGAGAGGCTTGATGCGAAGCTAGAGACTCAGGGTCCCTCGCTCCAGTCCGAGGAGCCGTTCCTTCAACGGAAGTCCGCCTCCGAACCCAATGAGATCTCCCGACGATCCGACCACCCGATGGCAAGGAATGATGATGGGGACCGGATTGGCGCCCGTCGCCTGCCCGACGGCTCGGGTGGCCTTGGGATGCTTGATCGTCTCTCCGATCTCGTGGTACGTCGTCGTTTGTCCGTACGGGATCTTCGTGATGGCGTCCCAGACATCGCATTGAAACTCCGTGCCGCGCAGATCGACCGGTACGGTGAATCGGCGCAGATCGCCTCGAAGGTACGCATGGATCTCCTCGAGAGCCTGCTCGTTCTGCTGATCATCGGGGACGATTCGTGCCTTGAGCTTGGCCTCGAGCGCTTCCAGCGACGTCGGGCGAAGGGAGATCCACCGGACGCCCTGGGACGACGACAACACGTGAAATACCCATCCCTCCCAACTCACGGTGCTGGCGTAGAGCTTCTCAGGAAGGCGTCTCGTTCGTCTCGGCACGTCGGATTCTCCGCTCATGGATTCGAAACGAGAGTAGTTAGGTCGCGCCTCTCTGTCAATGCCGGGCGTCGCACGCGGGTGTCCTGCGCCTCTATGGCTCTCCGAATTCAAAGACGCGGTACGTGCGAACCTGCGGGTACGGCTCCATCTCCCACCGATCCGCCGCCCATCCTTCCTTGATGCACAGCTGGGACAGGAACTCCTGGGGCTCAGGGAACGTCGCCCACACCGAAGGGAGGTACGTGGCGATCTGCCCCTCGACATCGAGGATGACACCGTCGGTGAACGGCTCGAGCTTCCTGACCAGGTCGGATGGATCGTCGAAGGACAGCGGCTTGATATCGTAGACGACGGAGATGTCGATCCGGATGTTCTCGACTTCGGCTGCGGTCACAGGCGCAAAGCGGTCGTCCGCCGTGGCGGCCAGTTGCACGTTGCGCAGTACGTTCTCGTACAACGGCTCGTGCGGCTCGAATTGATCGATCATGCAGCCGCGCAGCACTCCGTTCTCCATCAGAGTCACGAACGCGGCCGCCTGCTTGGTGATGCGTCCGGATACCTCCGAGGCCGAAACATCGATCGTCCCTCCACCG
>CAZXQL010000203.1:2437-2922 GCA_964643395.1 uncultured Thermotogae bacterium | reverse complement strand
GTGATTGTAGAAATCGGTCAGACTCTCTCGGATCAGACATGCGCTCATGCGGGCGGCGGCTCCGTAGGCCACGAGCTGAATGAGCATGTCCGTGTCGATGGCCAGTGCAATGGCCTGACGCACGTCTTTGTTCGCCAGCAGGTTTCGCATCGGAGTCTGCTCGGACGCCACCGGATTGACATTGAATACCAAGGTCTGCGTGTAGACGCCTTCGGCGATCGAAACAAACAGATCATCCCGTCCTTTGAATAGCCGCACGTAGTCCGGACTCAGGCCGGCGTCGAGCATGTCGATATGGCCTTGCATGACGGCGTAGATGGCTACGTTGATCTCCTGGTACAGGATCAGATGGATGGTCTCCACGGTATAGAGGGGACTGGAATCGTCCTTGGTCAGGTGATAGAGCTCATTGCGTCTGAGGACGATCTGTGAAGGGCTGGACGCCTCTGCATTCTGCTGGGACGGGGCAGCAGCCGACGCGTGAG
>CAZXQL010000203.1:0-2427 GCA_964643395.1 uncultured Thermotogae bacterium | reverse complement strand
TTGGTACAGGTATTGCATGCGATCATTGGGGCTTCGGCTGTTCAGCTGGCTCTCCCGACTGACGACCGGCTGCCACAGATGTTCGGGCAGGATCAGGACGGTCGTGAACAGACTGGTGACCGCACCCAGTACGCTGCGGACGTGAAGGTAGATGACGTAGTCCCGGTCCGCCTCATCGATGACGTACCCCTGGGCAGCGGCTCCGCGGTCATAGGTGAAGATGCCCTGCAACTGGAGCTGGCCGGTATTGGAGTAGAGATGCAGCAGATCGGCGGTCCAGGCCAAAGCGCCGGCGTGGTTCGACAAATAGTTGTTCCGGGCGATATCCAGGGTGTAGTACACGTCCTCAGCCGTCACCGGTTGCCCATCGCTCCACTGCGCCCGATGATCGAGCTCGATTCGGACAGTCAGGTATTTCTCGGTCTTGCCGTTCTGCGGATTGACAAGGGTCTTCACGCCGTCGGCCTCGAGGCGATCGTAATCGATGCTTCCGGAATCGGTCACAATGGGGTTGCCCGCGGCATCCACGTAGTACCATTCCCGAGCAAGGCTCGGCAGGAATTCTCCCGTATCGTCGTCATAAGAGAACAGCGTGCTGTAGAGCATGCTGGCAATGGTGGGTGCGATGCCATCCCGCGAGAGCCAAGGCATGAACGCGGATGGGAAGGATGCCTGGACGACGCCCACATAGAGGGTGTTCGTCTCATCGGTTCGGCGGGGATACTGCGTCTTCTGGCAACCTGGCAAGAGCATGGCTAGACAAGCCAGCAGCACCAGCCAGACTATCAGCGGCTTCCGCCCCATGGGCATAACTGCCCCCCTGTCAGGATCGCGTGGACCTATCCGGAAACGAGCCCCGCCAGGGCTCGGCCATGCTGGCACCTGGCGGGGCCTGACTAGCCTATCGATGGATCACGGCCTCATTGTTTCTTCAGATCGAAGCCCAACCCTCCCATGCCGGAGCTGTCCTCCATGCCAGGGAGATCGATGCTGAAGTTCAGTACGGAACCACTCACCATGACCGTCGGAGCTGGAACCGTTCCCGGCAACACCACCATGAGGGTCATGCCCTGCACCAACTGGAAAGCTCCGGCACCCTCGACAACGGCCTGCCCGCTCCCATCGGAGACAAGCACCTCGTAGTTGCCGTCCGGATTCAGGGTCAGAGTCGTGGTGTATTCGACGTCCTCATACGTCGCTGAGCCGACGAAGGTCCCCAGGATGTGGCGCTTCCTCAGTATGGTGCTCTTGGAGAAGAGGTCCCCAGGATGTTGTCGTTGTACATGACCAAGTCGGTTCCCGGCATGCTCTCGATGATCTGGAACTTGCCGGTCAGCACCATGTTCTCCAGCGTGCCGCTATAGGCGGTCCCGCCTTCCGGCTGGAAGGTAATCTCGGTGCCGGATACGTCATAGGATCCCGACTCCTCATAAGGCTCAGGCATCCCGACGTCTGCGGAGTAGCTGTAGGCGCCGAACATGTCCAGGACCACGGTCGTGTCAGCGGTGTACATGGGAGAGACCTTCTCACCGACATACGTTCCGGCGACATCGGCATGCGTGGCGAGGCGAAGCTGGGCCTCTGTCCGCGTACTGGCCATCTCCGAAGGCCGAATCGCGATGTCGATCTCTCCGTCAGCGTTGATCGTACCCTGCACCGGGTCCTCATTGACGGGATACAGCGTGAACTGGTTCCCATCCACGCCCCAGGTGCCGGTTTCGCTGTACGTGTAGACCTCTCCGCCCATGGCGAACGAACTCGAGAACACGTAGCGCAGACCCGCCTGCAAGGTGAGGGTGTACGCGTAGTCGATCGCACTGCCCATGGCCTGCACGGAATGGCCGCCGGCATAGGTCCCGTAGTACTCGGAATCTGCCAACGTGTCCGCGGTGAGGAGATAGACGATGTCCGGATTGTCCGGATCCTCCAGCGAATACATGATGTGGCTCGAGCCGTACGGGAGTGTGGATTGGAAGACCAAGTTCGGGCCGTCGAGCACAAACGTGGCGGTCTTCGGATTGTCCGCTGTGTGCTCCTTGTAGATCATCATGTAGACGCCCTGGCTCTCGCCGATGACCCCTTCGCCGCGACTCTCGCTCGGATCGAAGTTGGTGTTGGGAGAAAGCATGAAGGCGCCGTCGGCGTCAATGCGCAGGTAGAAGATCAACGGCATGCCAAGATTGGTGATGTCGATCTGGTAAACGCCTGCGATGGACTCGAACTTGCCAGCGCCGATTGCCATCGTGCCAACAACCAGAAGCATCGCCACCGTGAGACCGATTCCTACTCGTAACTTCGTTTTCACAGCTATCCTCCTCCAGACTAGAAGACCTGAGCCCTACAAGCTCAACTCGGCACGGATACTGCCCCTTCCTCGCACATATATCGGCACCGATACATTTCTGCCGCCCCACAATACACTCCGCG
>CAZXQL010000202.1:0-2932 GCA_964643395.1 uncultured Thermotogae bacterium | reverse complement strand
GGTCTGCATGCCCTACGGAAGAGTAAGATAGACAACAGGGGCCTAGGGACATCCTGAGAAGAGCAGACACACGGCAAGTGAGTGCCGTTCGCTGGCGGTCCTATCCAAGCTGATCCCCGACCAGGATGACCGGAGCGACGGCAGCCCACGGACTCATTGGAGCATCGAGGGGAATTGCTTCAACCCTGACCCGTTATCGCCCCGAAACTGCGGGCACATAGGTCAGTCTAGTAGCGCCGCAACTGCTTGACGACGAGGCCATCTCACAGCTCCAAATTCGTCCACCGAGGGGTGCATGGTCCAAAAGCGCCTTCTGAAGCGCCCTTCAGAAGCAGCCTCTGTGCAGGTTTGGAACTCTGATTTCGATACCCCTGATTGCAGGAAATTGCCTAATCCCAGGCCTGAAGGAAGAACAGTGAGTTCCAAACCTACAAGCTCAAGATTCGATGCGACGAACAGCTCTCGGATCAGACGGGAGGTACTGCGAATCAGCTCGGCGGACCTTGCGCGGCATCTTCAATCGTTCGGAGTACTCGAGGCATCTCCCGCTGTAAACGACGGCGAGCTCGCTGTTGCTATAGAGCGCGGTCCGGAGCCATGGAAGGCCTGATGCGGTTTTGTTGGAGCCGTCGAAGGACGGCTAGACTACTCTCTAGGTGAGCCTGACCGGTAGAATAGGTCCCCCGGGTATCGCGGGCTCATCCGGCATCTGCCTGCGGAGCACTGGGGGTACAGCCGGTTCGCAGCCCATGTAAGGTGCGCGCTATCGCATGAACCGTGTGCCAAGTGCGCTCGAGATGCGAAATGAGAGGAGGCACACGAGATGCCCCGAGCAAACCGGATCCTAGACGTCGGCGATACGGCACCCGACTTCGCCTTGCCGAATCCGCGGACAGGCGAGATCGTGCGGTTGTCCGATCTTCTCGGATCCCCGCTTCTGCTGTACTTCGGGCGTGGAACCTGGTGTCCTACATGTCGGACGTGGATGGAGACGATTCGCGAGAACCTGGCGGAACTCGAAAAGCGGAACTGCACGACGGCCACGATTATGGCGCAGAGTCCTTCTCGCATGAAGGCGGCGCTTGAAGAGCGAGACTACCCGTTTCCCGTGCTTGCAGACGCAGACAGAACCGTCGTGAAGGCGTACGGCGTGTATGTCCGTGCCAACTTCGAGTCGATCAACATCGCCCGCCCGGCCAACTTCGTACTGGATCAGGATGGAACGATCCGGTACATGCACATCGCGAGCATCCAAACGGAGTACGCCTCGTTGGACGAGATTCTTGCAACCCTAGACTCGTTGCGCTGAAGGAATCGAGAGTACTGATCGAGGAATGACGTCGCGAGTGCAACATGAGAAGAGGCCACACAGCATTCTGGAGTGCAGGGCTCCTGCACCCCCGATGGCGAAACCGCCAATCCCCACCCGCTCGCGTCCAAGTCGACCTTCCTCTCACACTCCGGGCAAGTTGTGCAACAGGCTCACGCAGGCCTAGACTAGCTTCAGAAGCGCATCGGCTACACGAGCAGATCCGAAAGGGGAATCAGGGGAGACATGACTCTGGAGAAGCGCGAGCTATACCGGCTCCCGTGGTCGAAGAACGACAACCCGATCGCCTGGCTGGAGGTCACCGATATCTGCAATCTGCAGTGCGAAGGATGCTATCGCCAGAAGCTGGCCGGTCACAAGCCGCTGGATCAGATCAAAGACGAAGTCCTCTTCCTCAAGAAGTGGCGGAACCCGGACAACGTGTCGATCGCCGGGGGTGAGCCCCTCCTTCATCCGGAGATCCTCGAGATCGTTTCGTTCATCGCGGAGAACGGCATGAAGCCGATTGTGCTCACCAATGCCGACAAGCTGACGCCCACGCTCTTGCATGACCTCAAGAAGGCCGGTCTGAGCGGGTTCACGATCCACATCGACAGCCATCAGGACCGGCCTGGCTGGTCGGGGAAGAGTGAGGCGCAACACAATGAGCTGCGTGAACGGTACGCCGACATGATCGCGGCCGAAGGGGGGCTTCTGGTCATCTTCAATTCGACCGTCTATCCCTCTACGTACCATGAAATCCCCGACGTCGTGCGTTGGGCGCAGCAGAACGTATACAAGGTTGACGGCGTCGTGTTCATTACCTACCGCACGCTCGATACCGAGGCGAGCGTGGGCATCGATACGCACGGAGGCGAAGTCGACGCCCAGCGCCTCAGCTACACGAGCGAGAATTTCGACGAGGTGTTCGTCACAGGCCCCGAGGTCCATCAGATCATCAAAGGGAACTTCCCCATGTACGAGGCCTCCGGCTATTTGGGCGGCACCGAGCGTCATGACTCATACAAGTGGCTGGCCGGGGCTATGATCGGCTCGAAGCATCGCATGTACGGTTCCATCGGGAAGAAGACGATGGAGATGGCCCAGTTCGGCCATCACCTGTTCTACGGAACGTATCTTGCCTATCTGCCTCAGATGAAGGCGACACCGCTTCTCTTCCTGATGGCTTTCTGGGACGGGACGCTTCGTCGTGCTCTCAAGAACCGATTGGCGGATGTCGTCCTGCATCCAACTCGGCTGTTCTCCCGGCTTCGCCTACAAACCGTCGGCATCATCCAAGCTCCGGACATCCAGCCCAATGGTCGGGCCGACATGTGCGATAGCTGCCCGGACATGACTGTCTGGAACGGAACGCTCGTTAACTCCTGCCGAATGGACGAATATCGCCTGTACGGCGGTTTGCTTAGTATGGCCGAGCGGAAAGCAGAAGAGGTACCGGCGCAATCCTCTGTCATGGAGTGACCTTCGCCACTGAGACGGGTCCAGAAGTAGCGTTTGCACTCGGATTGCTCTATCCCGCTGAGACGAGAAGCGCCTCGATCTCTCCACGGCTTGGCCAAGACAGGGCTCCAAGCTCGTCCACCGAGGGGTACCAGTTCGAGG
>CAZXQL010000201.1:0-2937 GCA_964643395.1 uncultured Thermotogae bacterium | reverse complement strand
GCAGAGGCGCAGAGACGCAGAGGAACCGAACCGAAGACGGCAAGTAAGGGTAACAACCACAGACAGAGTCCCCGATGAACTTCCCGAACTCCCCGGACCGCGAAGCCTCCCCCGTCACCATGAGGGTTAGGAAAAAGGGACAGCAAACAAGGCCATCTCACGCCCGCTCGCAGCCCGGTGCTTGGCAGCAAGATCCTTATAAGCACGATTGTTGACTCTCCCCTTCACGCCCTTCATGGTCATGCTCTTGACTGTGGGCTTTCGCTCTGCGTCTCCGCGGGAGATCCTGTCATCTGTATCTCTTGTCCCTGTTCACGCCCTTCATGGTTCCTGTTTCGCTTCGGAAGGAGGGTAGTTCTCGTACGGGCGGGTATAGTTGGGCATCATGCAGGAATCGAGGGTAAATATGAACCTCTTGAGCTTCGACATCGAGATCGCGGACGTCTTCGATCTTCGTCCGGGCGAGGACATCGAGACGTACGCACCCTTTCACATCTCCGTTGCCGCGACGGCAATCTACGGAGGCGAAGAACGGCTATGGTACTCCCAGGACCCGGACGAACGCCCGGCCCTCACCCTGACGCAAGAGCGGGCGCGCGAACTGCTGGCATACCTGGAAGCGATGCAGAATGCCGAAACGATGCTGTGCGCCTGGAACGGGTTGAGCTTCGACCTGAAGTGGATCGGATACCAGGCCGACGACATGCGCCGGGCCGCCCGCATTGCTCTAGGCATCTACGATCCCATGTTCCAGTTCTTCAATCAGAAAGGGTTCCCCGTGGGACTTGCCTCGGTGGGTGCAGGAATGGGGATCGGGCAAGTCAAGCTCATGGCCAGCGCAGATGCGCCCAAGGAGTGGCGCGCCGGGCACTTCGAGCGCGTCATGGACTACGTCCTCGGGGACTGCCAGATGACCAATCAGATCGTGCGCGCCATCCAGGAGAGGGGCGAAGTACGCTGGCAAAACCGGAAGGGTCTCCTGAGCGCCGAACCGATGCCTCGCCTCTACACCGTTGAAGAAGTCATCGAACACCCCGAGCCTGACCAATCCTGGATGGATCGTCCGATTCCCAAGGCCAACTTTTATCGATGGGCTTGGGACGCGCTGGGTCGATGAACCGAGGGGGACAGTCCCCTGCGAGGGGACTGTCCCCGACGATGATCGGATACAATGAACGTCTCAGTTTGACACGATCGAGGAGGATTGCGAATGCGAAAGGGATGGATCGTTACTTGTCTACTCGTGCTCGTTTGCGGGCTTTCCGCCGCGGCAACGCCAAAGCTCACTGTGGCTCAGCCGGACTACGACTTCGGCTCCATCGGGCAGGGCTACATGGTCAAACACACATTCACGCTCCAGAATACGGGCGATCAGACATTGAACATCGTCTACGTGCGCGCATCGTGCGGCTGCACGACGACCGCACTGGCGACCCAGCAACTGGCTCCCGGGGAATCGGTGGATCTCGAGGTCAAGGTCCTGGCCGACCACGGCGCGACGAAGAATGTGACCATCTACATCTATACCAACGCCCCGGATATGTACGGCACGCCGAATGACGATCGCAAGGACCCGGACATCCAGCTGCACGTCCACGGTGCGATCACGCCCGCCCTGCAGGACTACGAGACGGCCCCGTTCGAACTCTACGACAAACTGATGCTTCTCATCGACCTTCGCAGTGCTGCGGACTATGCGGCCAATCATTTGATCGGAGCGATCAACATCCCTGCCAGCCAGATCGCGGCCGGCATCGCCGGACTTCCCAAGGATATGTTGATCGTCGTCTACGATCTCGCCGGCGAGTCAGTCGATGCCGCTGTTCAAACCCTTCTGAACGCGGGCTACATGTCCGCCTACTACCTTCAGGGAGGGCTGAGTCATTGGGTTGCCGTCCAGGGAGATCGCTATCTGGTGTACGCGGCCCCGTTGCCTCCATCGGGCGGCAATGTGTCCGGGGGATCGAGCGGCCGCCCCTGGAACCAAGGAACGCTCAACTCGGACTTCTATGTCCTGATCGACGTGCGAGATGCCGACGCCTATGCCGCGGGACATATCCTCGGAGCGGTCAACATTCCCGTTTCGCAGCTCCCACAATGGTTGACTCGCATCCCTCACGAGGCGCGGATCTACCTCTACGATGATGACGAGACGTTGACTCCTGCCGCCTACCAGACGTTGGTGAGGGCCGGATTCGCCGATGACCGCGTCACCGTCTTGCTCGGCGGATTGGATGAGTGGGTCTATCAGTACGGGGACAGCTACGTGGCGTTGTAGTAGCGGCGTCGGCTACGCTTGATCGGAGGTCTTGGCAGGCTTCCCGGTCGCTGTGTCCGAGGACGTCGCGGTTCCACCGTTTGTTGACGTCTCCTTGTCGCTCGACCCCTTGGTGCCGGCCTTGGATCGCTTGTTCGCTCGATCGGTCTTGTAGTAGCCGCTCCCTTTGAACTGAACGGCGACTCGAGGAAGCTGGCGCTCCAGGTCTGTGCCGGCGCACTTCGGGCAAGAGACATTGTCATCGACATCGCCCATGTGAAGATGTCGAAACTCGTATCCGCAATTTCTGCACTGGTATCGGTAGAACGGCATATCCAAGAACTCCTTAGCTGTGCTGCGCCACAGGGTCCGGGAACAGCGTTTGCAAAGGTAACGAAGTTGATCCCACCCGTCAAGGCTGTGGAAGGACGGCGGAACCGGCGCGTGCTCGGACGCGCCCTACCGGCGTCTCCCTTCGCCTCGTACAATGGGGAAACGATGACTACGATTCCACACGCGGCCCGACGGCTCCAAGTGTCTTGCCTGCTCGCCGGCCTCGTCCTGTTCCTGGGCGTGGCCGGATGGAGCCAAGAGACAGCCACCACCACTGCCATCTACGGAAGGGTGATCGACGGGACCGGAGGTTCGCCGATCGAAGCGGGCGTCGTTGTGGTCGTGGG
>CAZXQL010000200.1:0-3023 GCA_964643395.1 uncultured Thermotogae bacterium | reverse complement strand
CGCGCCAAGGAGGAGCTCGCCGAGGCGAACCTCCGCCTGGTGGTATCGGTGGCGAAGAAGTACCGCGGTTGCGGCCTACCGTTCCTCGATCTCATCCAGGAAGGCAATTTGGGCCTGATGAAGGCGATCGAGAAGTTTGACTACACGAAGGGGTACAAGTTCTCCACGTACGCAACGTGGTGGATCCGTCAAGCCATCCTACGTGCCATCACCAACCGCTCTCGTACCATTCGCGTCCCCACCCACATCAACGAACTCATCCGCAAGATCTACCAAGTCGAACGCAACTACCTCAAGGAAAACGGCGAACTCCCCAACCCCGAGAAACTGGCCGCCGAGCTCGAGACGACCGTCGAGAACATCATCAAGGCCAAAAAGACGGCGCAGAGCATGACGTCGCTCGACATGCCCATCGGACATGACGACGACGGCTCGGTCCTCGGAGACTTCATCGAGGACGGAACCGTCGAATCTCCGGAGAGAGAAACGTTCGAGCATCTGCTGGTTCAGGAACTGGAGCGCGCGCTGGACGAGCGATTGACCGATCGCGAGAAGCGCATCCTGGAACTGAGATACGGTCTCAATGACTATCAGCCGAAAACGCTGGACGAGGTCGGCGTCGAGTTTGGCATCAGTCGGGAACGCGTACGGCAGATCCAAAAGGAAGCGCTCGCGAAGCTGCAAGATTCCGACCTGAAGCAGAAACTGGAGTGGTTCAAGCTTCTGTCTGAAGCCGCTTAGCCCGGCTATGCTATTCCTGGGCGTCCTCGATCTCTTCTTCGTGTCCGCATGCCTTGTTGCTGCAGACCCACTTGCCCGACTTCTCAGTCAGCACGCCTTCCTCACAGACGGGGCAGAGCTTCACGGGCTTGTCGCTGATCGCAAACCGGCAATCCGGATATCGATTGCAGCTATAGAAGGTCCGGCGGCGCTTGGTCGAGTACTTCTCCACCAACTCCCCTTGATGACAGCTGGGGCAGGTGACGCCCGTCGAGACGGGGGCTGTCACGCCGCATTCCGGATTCGAACACTTGTAGTAGCGGCCGTACCGTCCAGTCTTGAGTTCCATGGTCCCGCCACACGTTTCGCACGGAATCGTCTCGTTGGCCGATGCGGCGGCTTCCGCCATCGCGTCCGCGACAATGATGGCCCCGTTGCGATATCGCACCGGGATATCCGGAGGCAGGTTGACCGTGTTCTTGCAGTCGGGGTATCGGGAGCAGCCCAGGAAGAACGACCCCTTCCAGTAGTGCAGTTCCATCGGCGCCCCGCATTCGCTGCACGTCACATCGGTCGCCACGCGGAATGCGTTGTTGTCCCCCCCGTCGACTTGCTGTTCCAGGTCCGCCAACCGGTTCGCAAACGGGCCGTAGAACTCGTTCAGAGCCGTTTGGCGCGACATCGCTCCGTCCTCGATCTCATCCAGATCCTCCTCCATGTGGGCGGTGAATTCCGGATTGATCGTCTCGGAGAAGAACCGCTGGAGGAAGTCCACGACCATCTGGCCGAGTAGCGTCGGGCGGAGACTGCCGCCATCCCGCACTGCGTAGCCCCGCTCCTGGATAACCGAGATGATGGATGCGTACGTGCTGGGGCGACCGATCCCCTCCTTTTCCAGGAGGTTGATCAGGCCAGCTTCGGAGTACCGGCGTGGCGGTTCGGTGAACTTCTGCCGAGTCTCGATGTCCTCGATTGTCAGGCGGTCGCCCTTCTTCACGCCATCGGGGATTGCATTTTCCTTGCTGCGGGAGTCGGGCATGGCCTTCAGGAATCCGTCAAACGCCAGCGTGCTCCCGGCGGCTTCCAGCGTGAACCGCCCTGCGGTCACAATGATCTTCCGTTGCTTGTACACGGCCGCCGTCATCTGCGTGGCCAAGAAGCGACGATAGATCAGCCCATACAGCTTCTGCTGGTCGGCATTCAGGTACGACGCAACGGCGTCCGGAGCTCGATCGATCGAGGTCGGTCGAATCGCTTCGTGTGCATCCTGTGAGCCCCGTTTGTTCTTGAACGACCGCGGCTTGGGCTCGAGATAGGCGTCTCCGAAATCGGTCGCGATGAGCTTCCTTGCGGCGGACATGGCTTCCGTCGACGTCCGAACCGAGTCGGTGCGCATGTACGTAATCAGTCCTGTCGTCCCCTCGGGGAGAGCAATCCCCTCGTAGAGCTCCTGCGCGATTCGCATCGTGCGCTTGGGGGAGAATCCCAACTGAGACGAAGCGGATTGCTGAAGCGTGCTCGTAATGAACGGCGGAGACGGCTGTCGTCGCCGCTCTTTCTCTTCGATGTCGGCGACCGAGGGGTCGGACGCCCGAATCTCGTCCGCCGCGCCGCGCGCTTGGGCTTCGTCTTCCAACTCGACCTTGGCGCCGTCCACCTTGGTGACGGAAGCGACGAACGGCTCCCCATTCTTCAGGTTGACGTCGATTTCCCAGTACTCCTTGGGGACGAATTCGGCAATCTGGGCTTCACGATCGCACAGGAATCGCAGCGCCACCGACTGAACACGTCCCGCAGACAACCCCGCGAACCGATTTCCTGCCAGAACGCGTGACAGCAGCGGACTCACCAAGTACCCCACCAGCCGATCGAGGATGCGACGCGTTCGCTGCGCCTCCACCTTGGGGAGGTCGATCTCGGACGCTTTCGTCAGGGCATCGAGAATCGCCGGCCGCGTGATCTCATTGAAGACGAGGCGCGAGAAGGAGCCATCATCCTTCACGATGCGGTTGAGAATCGTGTAGAGATCGAACGCAATCGCCTCGCCCTCGCGATCATGGTCGGTTGCGAGATAGATGTGCTGGGCCCCCTTGGCCGCTTCGCGAAGCTGGGCGAGGTTCTTCGTTCGCCGGGACTCGAACTTCGGCTCGAACCCGTGCTCGCAATAAACGCAGCGCAATGTCAGAGGCTGCTGGTTCACAATCTTGAACTGCGGTTTGAGATATTTAGTTTCAGTGGTCTGTATGGACACGCACCGGGGATTGGGACAGACCGGTACCGGTTCCTGCCGGTAGGCAGGATAC
>CAZXQL010000199.1:0-3036 GCA_964643395.1 uncultured Thermotogae bacterium | reverse complement strand
ACCAGGTTGCTTCCCGGCAGCCGATTACGGTGACGCACCCCGACATGGAGCGATTCTTCATGGTAACGTCCGAAGCCGTGCAGTTGGTCTTGCAGGCCGGAGTGATCGGGCGGCCGGGCCAGGTGCTCGTTCTAGACATGGGGGAACCCGTCCGCATTGTCGGGCTTGCCGAGGATGTGATTCGATTCTACGGCCTCACACCGGACGTCGACGTGCCCATCGTGTTCTCGGGGATTCGCCCCGGAGAGAAGCTCGTTGAGGAGCTGTTTACGGCCGACGAGGGCGCCGAGGCGACCTCACACGAACGCTTGAAGATCGCTCACCTTGCCCAGCCGACGCAGGACTGGATCGAGGATCTCTCCCGACTGACAACTTCCGCCGAGTCGGGAGACGACGACTCGGTGAGGACGATGCTGCGGGCCCTCGTTCCCGAGTTCCGATCGCCCACGTCGTCGTGACGCAAGCGATTCAGTTGTTGCCTGGCGAGGCCCACGTCTGGCGCTTCCCGCTCGATGCCTCCAAGCGTGAACGAACGCAGTTCGACAACTGGCTCAGCGAGCGCGAACGCGGGTTGCTTCGCCGCATGAGCTCCGAGCAAGCACGGAACCGTCGTGCTACCGCCTGGGGGCGGCTCCGAGCCATCCTCGGCCGCTATGCGGACAGCCCTCCCCATGCGATTCGATTCACCCGCGGTCCTTCGGGGAGACCGGAACTTGTGCGTCCGGATCCTCCGGGTCTTCGGTTCAACCTGGCGCATTCGGGGAAGGTTGGACTGGTCGGGGTCAGCATGTCCGCCGTCGGCGTTGATATCGAACAGGTTCGCACGACGGTCGATATCGAACGGCTTGCCGATCGCTTCTTCACATCCGACGAGGCCACCGAACTGCGAACCACGGCGGAGGACCAGCGTCTCCAAAGCTTCTTCCGCTTGTGGGCGGTGAAGGAAGCCTACGTCAAGGCATCGGGAATGGGTGTTCCCGCCGGGCTTTCGTGCTGCGAATTCTCACTTCAGGATGATCGTCCACGGGTTCAAAGAGTCCCCGATAACCTTCATCGCTTGGGGCTCACGCTGCAGGAGATCGAGGCTCCTGGTGGCTATGTGGCTGCGGTCGCCATCCTGCGCGACGACGTGGCCGTTTCCGTGTTCGACCTGGCGTAGACGGGGCAGCCTACGAGGCGGGAACTTCGGCAGGCCCGAGCGCGCGAATCGGTTGCGCCGGGATTCCTTTGCAGAAATGCCGAGCGGGCAGGTCGTCCAGGACGACCGATCCTGCGCCGACAATGGACCAATCCCCGATCTGTACGCCGGGGCCGACCTTGGCGCCGATGCCAAGGAACACCCCCTCGCCGACTTGGCTGGACCCGCCGAGGTTGACGCCCGGCGCCAACTGGGCGAAGTCGCCGACACGGCAGTCGTGCCCGACCGAACTCAGCGTGTTCAGAATCACGCCGCGGCCGACGGAGCATCCAAAGTTCGCGACGACGCCGGCGATGGCGACCGTCCCCGTACCGAACTGCGCGTGCGGGGAAATCGCGGTATGTGGGTGGATGGCCGTGAGGAACGGGAGACCGGCCGCCTCGAGACGCTGCTGGATCGCGCGTCGTGCCCTGTTGTCTCCGATCGCGACGATGGCTCCGTCGAAGCCGGCACTTGCTGATACCGAAGAGATCGGGCCGCGGATCGCGCCGCCCGAAGGGCGGTCCATTTGTTCCCAACGATCATCGAAGAGCACGATTTCCAAGCGCTCGGGGTATCGCTGTTGCAGGATCTCGACGACGACTTGAGCGTGCCCTCCGGCCCCGAGGATCGCAATCATCATGCTGTCTCGCGGCGCAACGGCCTCGGAATCCTTCCCGGGAAGCATGGTCATCCCTCCCTCACCAGACTGACGATCTCGCGCGCCTTGCCGTCTGCCGACGGAGGAAGTTCCTCGACGAACTCGACGTGGCACGTGATGCCTGGTCCAATCTCCTCGATCATCCTCGAGATTCGCTCGGATAGATCCGCAGGAGCATGAGCGGCCGGGACCGCCAACACACGAATCGTATCCCGCGCTTCTTGGATGGCGCGGTACCGCACGATGTAGTACGGATCTCTGCCCGGGGCCTTGACGGCGGCGCCGATCCGCGTGGAAATGGCGCGAGGGGACACTCTCCGACCGTCCGGAAGACGGTAGAAATCCTCCTCACGTCCGGACACCAGCTCCATCGACGGGCCAACATGGCCGCAGGAACAGCGGGCGGTTCCTTCGCTGGACAGTCTTCCACGATCGCCGAGCCGGTAACGGATGAACGGCATCGTGTGATTGTAGAGGTTGGTTACGACGATGAATCCTTCGGTCCCATCGCGCACATCCGCTCCGTCATCGTCCAGGACCTCGACGATGCAGCTGTCCGTGTTGATATGCATGATCTGCGGATTCGACGGGCACTCCCACGCGATGTTCCCCATCTCGTCACAGCTGTAGTAGTCCACGACCTTGCAGCCAAAGACCTCGTGGAGTATGGAGCGCGTCATGGCGCTCAACATCTCGCCGCGGCACAGTACCAAGCGCGGGACGAATCCGAGATGTTGACCTCGCAAGTGTTCGGCCACCAACTCGAGGCAAGACGGATGTCCCGTAATCACGTGGGGGCGAGTTCTCTTGAGGATCTCTGCTTGCTCGTCGATGGGCAGGGTTCGCAACACATGGCGAACTTGAACCGGCTCGAATCGCCTCGACCGGCGCTTGCTCGCGATGCTTATGCCCGTCCCGATCTCCGTGATCCGAAAGGGAACGGTGAATCGAACGTGCTTGCGCATCGCACTGAACAGGACCGCTTTGCGGTAGGTGGCCTCCAGGTGACTCATGTAGATGTCGAGCGGCCTCGCTGTCGTGCCGGTTGTGCGGCTCACGTAGCATCGAGACAGATTGGCCTTCTCGTGCGTGTATTCGAACTCGGGTCTTCCGGAGTAGTCCTCACGCGACGATGTCGGAAGGCGCGGAAGATCCGCTCGGGTGTGGATCTTCTCCGGGGCCACGCCGGCGGCCTCGC
>CAZXQL010000198.1:0-3111 GCA_964643395.1 uncultured Thermotogae bacterium | reverse complement strand
ATTCGCTAACCATGACGACGGGGATGGTCCGTGCGAATTCGAGCGAGCGAACAAGCTGCTCGGTCTCCCGGCTTGCCGTCCCATTGCCAATGGCGACGGCCTCGATCCCGTGGGACCGAACCAAGTCGGAGAGGGTCTGCCCGGACCGAGCGACCTCAGACGGCGATCCGACGATGTGGACAACCGTATGCGTGAGCAGCCGGCCTTGGTCATCCAGGCAGACAACCTTGCATCCTGTGCGATACCCGGGATCGATCGCCAGCACTCGCTTTCGACCCAACGGAGGAGCCAACAGGAGATGCTGCAGGTTTTCGGCGAAGACGCGTACGGCTTCCCGATCGGCAGCCTCGATGGCCTGTGCACGAATCTCGTTCTCGATCGAGGGGGCCATCAGCCTCTTGTACCCGTCCTCGACGGCCTCCGAAACGTGTTGAGCGGACCGGCTGCTTCCGCGGACGAATCGCCGGAACAGGACCGCCAATGCCGCATCGTCCTCCGGACGAACTGACAGGTGGACGATCCCCTCGCGTTCCGCGCGGAATGCCGCGTGGATCCGATGGGCGGGCGCCTTGGACAGCGGCTCGTTCCAGTCGAAGTAGTCGCGATACGACGCGCCTTCCTCTTCCTTCCCCTTGACGACGGCGGAGCGCAGCACGCCCTGCTTGCGAAACAGCTGTCTGACCTCGCTCCTTGCTGCGGGAGACTCGTTGACGGTCTCGGCCACGATGTCGCGCGCACCGGCCAGGGCGGCCCCGACATCCTCCACACCCTTCTCCGGATCGACGAACGTCTCGGCGCCGTAGGTGGGATCGAACGCCGGGTCCTGACGAATCAGCAACTGCGCCAATGGCTCCAGGCCTCGCTCCCGGGCGATCATAGCGCGGGTTCGCCGTTTGGGGCGGTACGGTAGGTAGATGTCCTCCAAGTCGGTCAGCGTCTTGGCTTTCTGGATCGCATCACGCAGTTCATCGGTGAGAATCTCTCGCTCCTGCAGCGACTCAAGGATAGCGCCACGGCGCTCGTTGAGTTGCCGGATCTGACGGAGGCGATCTCGAATCGCAGTGATGGCGACCTCGTCCAGAGATCCGGTGCGCTCCTTTCGGTATCTCGAGATGAACGGTACGGTTGCACCGTCATCCAGAAGCGTCGCCGTGGCTCGGACTTGACGAATCGAATATCCGAGTTCTTCGGCAATCTGTTCAAGGGGTTCGTTGAGCATCCCGTGGCCTCCCGGCGATGGCAAACCGTACGTGGTAAGATGGATTCCGTCAAGCGTGCCGTCGATCCGCAGACCTTGACTCCACCTACGGATTGCAGGTCTGCACGTTCTCGATCCGGCTGGCACAGGCCCACAAGGCACAGGAGGCGAAATGGCTCTCTCCAACTGGATTCGAACGGTCACATGCAGTAGTTGTCTCATCGCGGGTGCCGCAATCGGCGTGCTTGCGGTGACTCCACCCGATCCGTTCTCGGTCGCGTGGACCGATCGATCGGTGTACGAGAGCGGTTTGGCTCCATCCGAGCGCGCGGTGCTCGATCAACTGCCTGGAGCGACCTTGTATCGAATACGGATCGAGATTGCCGAGGACTACCTCTCGCTTCAGGGCACTCAGGACATCTTGTACACGAACTGCGAGGACGTCGCGCTGAATGAGATCGTGTTCCGCACCTTTCCGAACGCCACGGACGGAGCCATGCACGTGACGTCCGTTGCGGTCGACACGGCGCCCGTCGAGCCAACCTACGATCCAGATGACACCGTGATGCACGTTTCTCTGTCTGAGCCGCTGCATCCGGGAGGCAGTGTGGAGATCGAGACCCGATACGATGTCGATGTGTCGACGACCGAACCGAGGTGGGGTCCGTTCGGCTATGTCGGCGGCATCCTGAGCCTGGAGGAGTGCTATCCTGCAGTTGCCGTCTACGATGACAGTGGGTGGGCCGCCTCACCGGTCCCTCCGCAAGGGGATTGGACGTTCTTCGATGCCAGCTTCTACCTTGTCGAAGTGAGCGCCCCGTCCGCCTTGGTCGTGGCCGCGTCCGGCGTCGAAATCGACCGTAGAGAGTCGGAGAACCGAGAGATCTACACGTTCGCGATCGGCCCTGCCCGCGACTTCTACGTAGCGGCCAGCGAAGACTACCAGGTCTATCGCGAGACGGACAACGGCGTCACGATCAGCCAGTACTTCTTCCCCGGCGGAGAGATCCAGGCGCGAACGGCCGCCGGCTTCGCGAAGCGGATGCTTGCGTTCTACGGGGATCTCTTCGGACCGTATCCGTATACCGAGTTCGATGTCGTGACCTCGCCGCTGCAGGGAGGGAGCGCGATGGAGTACCCGGGAATCATCGCCGAATCGTACGACATCTACGATCTCTCCACCGTCTACTTCGGCTCCGTGCTGTCCCGAACCATGTTCGAGATCGGCATGGCCCACGAAGGGGCGCACCAATGGTTCTACAACGTGGTCGGAAATGATCAAGTAAACGAGCCGTGGCTCGATGAGGCCGTTGCCCAGTACTGCACGTTCCTATACTTCGACGCGCAGAGCGCGTACTCCGGACGGGCGTACAAGCGGAACTGGTGGGACATCAGCTGGAGCCGCGTCGACTACGCCCCGGTCCCGATCGGGCTCGCGTGCTCGGACTACACGGCGCAGAATTACAGTCCCATCATCTATGGCCGGGGACCGTACTTCTTCGATGCCCTGGCGGAGGCGCTGGGGCAGCCGAAGGCCGATGGATTCCTGCGGGAGTACATCCAGGCGCAGAAGTGGGGAATCGCGACGACCGCCAGCCTTCGGCAAGTCGCGGAAGAGATGTGCGAATGCGATTTATCCGGCCTGTTCGCAGCCTGGGTCGATCCCAAGTGAACAAGCCAGTCCTGAGCGTGCGGAGACTGCGAGCCGGAAGCGAGGGCACGCCCCGCTTCCGGCATGGCACGTCACTGTGACTTGAGATAGATCAGGTCCATCGTCAGCCCGTTGCCTCCCGTGGGCGTGGCGATCGGATTGGCGACGTTCGCGTTGCCGATCCGATTGTAGTACGCGTACGTAAACGACGGATTGACAGTGAAGATGAGCCCCAGATCGGCTCGTGCGAAATCGATCTGGA
>CAZXQL010000197.1:0-3205 GCA_964643395.1 uncultured Thermotogae bacterium | reverse complement strand
GGATCCTCAATGCCGCTGCAGTCAGCGGGGTCACGATCGGCTCCAGCGAACGCCAGCTCTCGGACCACTACGATCCCAGGGCGAAGACCCTGAAGCTGTCCGCTCCCGGGTCCACGTCCCTCGCCGCGATCGGCGTCGCCGCCCACGAAGCGGGGCACGCCATCCAGCATGCCCGAAGCTACGGGCCGCTGTCGTTGCGGACGGCCATCGTCCCCATTGCCAACTTCGGATCGCAATTGGCATTCCCGTTGTTCTTCATCGGCCTGTTCGCGCGCTTTCAGCCGCTCATTACCGCCGGCATCATCGCATTCTCGGCCGCCGTCTTCTTCACGCTGGTCACGCTGCCGGTCGAGTTCGATGCCAGCCGCCGGGCGATCGCGTCGCTGCGCGAGACGATGATTGTCAACGAGGAGGAGTTGGGCGGTGTGAAGGAAGTCCTATTCGCGGCCGCCCTCACCTATGTCGCCGCAGCAGCCATGGCCGCCCTACAACTTCTGATGCTCCTCTCGTTGAACCGCCGTCGATGAAGATCTCGCCGTCTCTTCTATCCGCCGATTTCGCGTGTCTGCTGGAAGAGGCAGCCTCCGTCGAGCCCCTCGTCGATCGGTTCCATTGGGACATCATGGACGGCCACTTCGTGCCCAATCTCACGTTCGGGCCACCCATCGTCAACGCGCTACGAGACCGGCTGCAGCTGCCATTCGACATTCACTTGATGATCGACGATCCGATCGTCTATGCACCGCAGTACCACGTACGGCCCGATGACACGATCATCATCCACGTGGAGTCGCGTTCCGACACCGATGAGTCGCTGCGCGTCATCGCCGAACACGGCGCCCGTTGCGGAATCACCCTACGGCCCGGCACGCCCCCCGAAACGATCGAGCCGTACCTCGACCGAATCTCGATGATCCTCGTCATGAGCGTTGAGCCGGGATTCGGCGGACAGGAATTCCTGCCCGATTCACTGGATCGCATCCGTGCTCTTCGCGAGCGCATCGGGGATCGGCCGATTGACATCTCCGTGGACGGCGGCATCCATGAAGGAACGATCCGCCACATCGCCGACGCCGGAGCCGACATCGCGGTCGCCGGGTCCGCCATCTTCAAGGCGCAGGATCACGCAGCCGCCGTGCTGCGGTTGCGCGAAGCCGCCGCGTGAGCGACGCACTACATGATCCTCGCTGTTCAATCTTAAGCTTGGAATGCCCGGAGACACTGGCCGGTGCCATTGCCGCCTGTGAGTAGTAGTGCGAGGAAGGCGTCTGCCGTCATCGTTCAAGGGATGCATCGGATTCCGCAATCCTTAGATTCGGCGCCGTTGAGTGCAACCCAACAGCTGATTGCCTTGGAGAAGGCAATCAGCCGGTCAGTACCTTCCCAGCAGGCCCTTCTGCTTGGCTCGACGCTCTGTCAGAACGAAGAATGCAACCCCGACTACCAAGTACCCCGCCGCATTCGCCGCCAAGTATAGCAGTGTCGGCGACATGAGAGTCACCTGTCCACTCGCGTCGGAAGTGAGTTCCTTTAGTACGGTTACACCACGCGCGAAGGGGAGAACAGTTAGGAAGGCCTCCACACCTTTCGGGAGCTGTGTGAGAGAACTGAAACCAAACCCCAGGAAAAGGATCTGGAACAGGAACGGAAGCTGGCCGGTCCGTTTGAAGAGCAGCGCGAATCCTCCCAGGATGAGTGAGAAGCCATACACGCCAAGCAACAGAAGCACGAGTACCAAAGCAGCTGCTGGAGGGAAGTAGATACGTACGCCTGTCGATAGAACCAGCATGGCGCACAACGGGATGAACCGAATCAGATCTACGGTGAAGCTTGCCGCCAATCGCGCGCACAGCACCACGATGAACCATCTAGAAGACACGAACAATTGCTCGAGCGTTCCCTGTTCGACCTCCTCACGCAGATGGTTGTTGACGAAGCTGAGAACCATAGACGCGAAGTAGAACGCGAGAAACCCAACCACCTGCGCCGCAGCCAGTTGGGTCAGTTCTGTCGGCTGGGAGTCTGCCACAACGCTTCGCATGCTGAGGAAGATTCCCATGAAGATCAGGTAGAAAGTCACAACGTCGGCCGCGGTTCCCAGGGCATAGCGTCGCAGAAGCACAAGTCGGCGCTTGAGTTCCGCCAGGTACAGTCTACCCGCGTATCGCATCGCCACTCTCCTCGGTCAGCTGGACGAACACGTCCTCCAGCGACGGCTTCTCCTCGCGGAGCGACCGGAGCCGAAGCTCGCCTGCTCGCAAGATCCCGAGTACTTCATACAGCTCACTTGACTGCGAATCGGCGTGATTCCCCGGCAGACGAATCTCCCCCATGCCCTCGCAGACACGTTCCCTGAGGTCCGCAATCCTAGAGAGTTGTCGAACTGTTTCCTCGCTAGGGTTTCCGGTGTATTCGATGACGAACGACGTTGCTTCCAGCAGGTCGACCAGATTCGCGATCGTGCCTTCGCGAATGAGCATTCCCTTATCAATGATCCCCACGCGATCGCAGACGGCGGCGGCCAGCTGCATGTCGTGCGTGGTGAGAAGAATCGTCCGATCCTCTTCCTCTACGAGAAACCGTAGCTTCGCTCGGATCGCACGCGCAGACGCAACGTCAAGCCCGAGCGTGGGCTCGTCTGCCAGTAGGATAGGCGGGTCGCTCACCAGCGCGCAGCAGATCGCGAGCTTCTGCTGCATGCCTCGGGAAAGCGTTCCGGCCACATCTCGAGACTTGTCCTCGAGTCCGAACTCGCGGAGCAGAGCCCAGGAACGATCCTTGAGTTCAGCCTCACGGACTCCTCGCAGCCGACCGAAGTACCGTAGATTCTCCAGTGCCGTGAGATTCCAGTAGACGTTTCGACTTCCCTCTAGCACCGCACCTGTGAGTCGCGATGGCCACTTGCTCTGGCCCCCTGCCGGATGGCCGTCGAGAATCACGCAGCCCGACGTGGGGCGGATCAGTCCACAGATCATCTTGATTGTGCTTGTCTTCCCTGCCCCGTTTGGACCGAGTAGTCCTAAGATCTCTCCCTTTCCGACGCCGAAGCTGAGAGATCTCACAGCGACGATAGTCCTGCGTCTCGGCCAACCATCAGAGTAGACCTTCCCGAGTCTCTCCACGTTGACCATCATGATGAGTACTCCCTAAGCACCAACGTTGTGTTTCTGTTCCCCAATGAGAAGGAGTTCTTCAGTGCGACACG
>CAZXQL010000196.1:0-3269 GCA_964643395.1 uncultured Thermotogae bacterium | reverse complement strand
CCCTCCTCGTTGCTGGTAGCCCGGCATCCGGGAGCCTGGCGGCTCCGAGAGCGAATCCGTGGGATTCGCTGCGTCACGCACTTGCGTGAGGCCCGTGGCTTTGCGACCCGCCTTCGCAGGCGGTGTGCCCTTTTCAGCGTGTGCCTCGGCGTATCTTCGAGAGCCAAGTGCCCCGTCAAACACGCTCCACAGAAAAGATAGTATAGCCATAGATCATATTCGTGTCTATTCATCGCTCTTTGTTGCGCTTCCTTAAATGTGCTGATAGATTCGCATCTATAGAATGAGAGTATTGGGTGCTGATTGTCACTATCCGAAACCATCATGTCCGCAGTCATCAATGGCCGAAGTTCTCATGAGGAATGGGCCCGCTTGTCCTCATGTGCATGGCAGACCTGATCCGAGCAGAGGCTGAAGCGCATATCTCAGTGGGCCCGCTTTCTTGAAGTCGTCGTTCTGCCGTGTCGAGAGCCGATTCGGAATCCGAGAGTCAGCGTCCACGCCGATTCATGCCTGCGGCTTGAACGCGGGCATGCGTCTTGTGTACGTTGGTCGGATACATGGCATCCTCGGGTTCGGAGGGGCAGACGACGATGAGCAACGGCGAATCACCCAATCTTCATGCAGGCAGGGGTTCCGGAGATGAACGATATCGCTCCTTGTTTGAAGGGATCCCGATCGGCTTGTACATGACCACGCCCGACGGGCGGATCCTCGACGCGAATCCTGCTCTCGTTCAGATGCTTGGATATGCGAGCAAGGACGAACTGCTCGGGATGCGCGTGTATGACCTCTACGAGAATCCCTCGGACCGCGAACATCAGCGCAGCCTGTTCGAAGATGCCGAGGTCCTTCGCAACTACGAGACGCGCCTGATTCGTCAGGATGGCCAGTGCATCTGGGTCCGTGACACGTGTCGAGCCATTTATGACGCCGCCAATCGGATTGATCACTACGAAGGCAGCCTTCAGGACATCACGGAACAGAAGGAGATCCAGGAGAAGCTTCTGCACCTGGCGCGGCACGATACGCTCACGGGCGTGTTCAACCGATACGCTCTCTCCGAGGTGCTTCAGCAGGAAGCGTTGAGGGCGAAGCGATACGCACATCCGATCGGGGTTCTGATGATCGACATCAACCGTTTCAAAGAGGTGAACGATCGCTTCGGTCACGCCGCAGGGGATCGAGTCTTGCAGATGGTAGCGCAGGTGTTGTCCTCGTCGGTCCGCGAGACGGACTACGTCGTCCGCTATGGGGGCGACGAGTTCCTTCTTCTGCTGATCGAAACCAATGGGGAAACGCAGATTGTTCGGGACCGCATCGTGGAGACGATGGCGTCGAAGAATCCCGTCGATCTTCTAGTCGACTTTCCGATCACGCTTTCGATCGGCATTGCCCATTGGACATCCGATTCCAAGGTATCGATCGAGACTGTGCTATCCGCGGCGGACCGAGAGATGTACGCGCAGAAGCGCAGATGGGCCGATGCGGAGTCTGATTCACTCTATTGCCCGGAAGATGGACAGTGAGGCCGTCTCGACAGAAGGACGCCCCACCTAATGAGTCCGCAACCGTGACGCGGGCTTCTTCAGAACAGGTACGGTCGACTAGCTAGTAAACCGCAATTCCGATCAAGAGAGCCACGAATGCCAACATGAACAAGCCCGGAACCCAGCCGATGATCTTGTTGGTGAACTGCCGGGAGACGATCGAGAATCGTACGCCCTCCGGGTTCCATTCACCGCAAACCCAAGCCGCACCGGGCACACAAACCTCCTCGCCAAGAAGAAGGCGATGAACGCTTCGATGGAGTTCCGTCCCGGCGAACTGCCCCTCGATTCCGCGAAGAATCCTACTCCAATGCGCGCACTCAACGACGAGCCGCTGCTGGATCAGAAGCCAGAACAACGCCAGAAGGAATCCCAAGGCGGCGGCTCCGATGCACGCGGGTCCCTCGAGCGACTGGACGATCGCCCAGACAACAAGCAACAGGAGGACCGTGCTTGCCACGAGACCGCCGGAGAAGACCAACCATTTGCTCTTCTCGCGAGAGGCCGACGTGCTTGAGACCGCGCCGAACAACTGAATCCAATGCGCTAGTTCCATAGCTTTTTCCTCCACAATCCTGTTCAAGTATCGATGGATCCGCTTCGCGACCCCACCCCTCCGGTGCATCCACGATGAGACAATCGTCCGTTCCATTGAACCTCGTTCGTTGACTTTTATCGAGTTCGCCGCTACCGTGATCTGCGTCCTGTGAATCCGGGTGGATGTCAATCAGGGGGTTGGATGGAGCTGTCTGGATGCAGGATCCTGAGCTAACCAAACAGATTCTCGAGCTGACCGTCTCCTGTGTATTGCCAGCGTCTCTGTTCCGCAGAGGCGTTTCAATGCGTTTCCGGGACCCGATCCGACCCGGGGAGAGTGGCTCGTCGTCTCGCGTGTCGGCTCACGTGTGTTTTGGCCTTGCAGGCGTTGCGGCTCAAGACACTGCATTACGGCTTTCCGAGTCCGGGAAGCTCACAGGATCGCTATTCCTGGATGCGCATCGGATGGGTCGATGTTACTACGTGCCCGCGACCAGCGATGTGCCCTTGCGCCGCCTCCTTGCCCCAAGCGACAGGCAATACATGAAGCCAGGTGGATGGACCCGCGGAGATCTGTTTGTGGTTCCATTCTGGCAGGGGGAGGCGATTATCGGCCAACTCCTTCTCGACGATCCGGAGGCTGGAGCCATTCCTTCGTCCAAAGAGCGTAGCTACCTGGAAGGTCTGGCCAGTGTGGCATCCACGGCATTAACGCATGCACACCAACTGGAGGACCTTTCCCGTGAGCACGGCGTGTTGCGCGTGTTTGCCGATCATGCCATGACGGGACTGCTCGTCGTTCAAGGAGACACGATTCGCTATGCGAACGAGCAGATGATCAGAACCCTTGGCTACGAAGAGGCGTATCTGACCAGTCTGACTCCGTGGTGGAACTTCGTGCATCCGGACGATCGCCCCGCCGTCTGGGACGAGACTCTTGGATCGATGAACGCGCCGACGCGCATCCGTGCGATCCGGAAGGACGGGCGCGTGATCTGGCTGAACACCAGCGTTCACTCGATGCCGAGTTCGGATGGTGAGGCGTTGGCGTTTCAGTTCTACGACGTCACCGATCGTATCAAGGCAGAAGAGATCCTGAAGGAAAAGGCGCTTCGCGATCCGCTCACCGGCTTCCACAATCGGGGGTACTTCGACGATACGATCCAGATCGAACTCGAGCGG
>CAZXQL010000195.1:0-3289 GCA_964643395.1 uncultured Thermotogae bacterium | reverse complement strand
CTCAACATGTTGCCTCCTTGCGGGCAGCTGGGACCAGAGGAAGAGTGCCGACCTGTCGCCCAGATATAGTCTGCTAGACTCATTATTCCTCTTCTTCTTCCCTATAGTAACCGTAGTATAGCGTAATGAGTGTCATGTACCAAATGCAATCTGATAATGCTTCTCTGCCTATTCGCGGAGGTGTGAGCCCGTCTCCATTTACTCGTGGACATCCCCAAGCAGAACGCGCTCGAGCGTGTTCTGGATTCACGTGGGCCGTGACGCAGGAGATCAAGGACCTGCCCAAAGATCCCGCTGTTCGACCTACAGCAACGTGAACAGCAGTCCGAGCAGGACATACAGGGTGATCGAGGGAACAGATGCCTCCATCCCCGTGTCATCTCCTGCAATCCATGAACCCGTGTCCAACGTCGTTCGGAGACGACTGACAAGCGGCGCCTTACCGTTCATCTCCAACCCGAGAAGCACCGAGTGGGACCCGTTCCATGCGATGTGAAACCCGATGGGCAACCAAAGCGATCCACTGAATCGATAGAGAGAGACGAAGAGAAAGCTCACGGCAACGCTGGAGATCATGACGGACGCAGCCTTTCTGGCAGTCAGCTCCTTCAGCCGTCCCAACAGGTGAACCACTCCGAAGGCGGCTCCCGATACCAGAATGGCGGCGGGCCAACCCCAGACAAGCGACAGCTCAAGCCCCATCATGCCCCGGAAGACGATCTCCTCGGAGATCCCCGCAAACACGGCCATCATCGTCAATCCAAACGCAGCCGCAGATGTTTCGGAACGGTGGAGCCCCCTTCTCGTCGTAGAGGAGACGCGTGCGAGGCCCACGCTCCGAAGGAGGAGCACGATAAGGACCGGAGCAACCAGCCCCATTCCCAGGCCCCACAAAAGCCAATCCCATTGGAAGCCAAGGCCCATCCATGCCAACGGACGCTTCCAGAGAATCGTCGTGCAAACCCAGATCATCGGGATGCCAACGAGGATGGCGGCAACTCCGCGGATCAGTTCAGATCGCGGCGATTCATGCTTCCCCCCCATCAAGGCATCGAACGAAACTCGATCCGCACGAGCAGCGATCAGTGCGCCGATGTACTGGTGCCCGTGCATGAGCATGAACAAGCCGAAAGCCCAAAGCAGAACGAGGAACGGATTGCGGGGATCCATGACTAGATCATTCATGACACCTCCAGCGTGCATCAATCCTGGGCAGTCTCTGGGCGAGGACCATCTGCTCTCGGGGCCTTCGGGAGGCCAGTATCAAGGGCGTGCCTCCTGCACACTCAGCCCTTGAGGAAATCCAGTGCGGCCTCCAGGACTTCGTCGCGACCGTCGATGATCCCTTGGATCGTCGGTTCCACGACGATGTCGGGCTCGATCCCCACGCCGTGGAAGAGCGATCCATCCGGCCACTCGGCGATCATGCCCGCCCACGTCACGCCGACACCGCTGGGAAGATCGAGCAGGTTGATGTTTCCGTTCGCGCCCGCGGTCGCCGATCCGACGAACGTTCCGATACCGGCGCACTTGAATACGCTCAATTGGTGCTCCGCCGCGCTGAGGGCGCGCGCATCGATGAGAAAGACCAGCTCAGGCACAGGGCCGGTTGTCATCACACGTCCCATGGGGGTGTAGTTCGACCGAAAGACGTTGTATTCGACATCCACTTGATCCGGCAGTCGATAGACCGGGATCCTGAGCTGCATCGACTGCAACCTGGCACGGATGAAGTAGGATGGCCAGAAGACGTTCTGCGGATATCCCCTCACGTCGAGGATGATGGCCGAAGCTTCCGACAGCTCATCCACCGCATCCTCGAGTTCCTCCTGCGTGACGTGAACGATGTCCACGTAGGCGATGTTTGGAGCCAGTTCGCAGACGATGCCCGGCCGCGCTTCCGCAAGAAGCGCCTGTTGTGTGCGTCTTAGGCTCGCGGAGTAGGCCTGTCCGGAGGGCTTCACGAGGTCGAGCGCCACGGCCGCATCCGAGTGGCTCATAAGGACATTCATCCACCCCTTCACCGTTTGGTAGTGATCGGAACCTGAGAATCGCGCGCGGGTGGAATCGATCGCCTCCTCAGCCGGTTGGTCGTCTACCGTCATAATGCGATCGCCGATGGCGATCCCTGCGGCTTCCGCCTCAGCGCCGACGGCCGTAACCACGAGCTGCTCTTCGATCCAGCCCACGCCGAGTTCCGGGAACCTCTGGTCCGCTCGTTCTTGTGCGTCGTAGATGCCTGCATGCCCGTCTACCAGGGGAACGATCAGATCGGCCTTCAGGTCCGCCCGAGTATAGTTGGCACCCAGCGCCAGGATATGACCCAGCGTGGTCTCCAGCTGCGCTTGCCAATCCACATTGATCACACCGAAGTAGGGAAAGAAGTGCTCAATAGCATTCCAGATCACAATCGCATCCGCCAGCATCATCGTCTGCGCGTCGACGGTTGCTGGAGCGTCGTACGAAGCCGTCGGGATCGCGTGGGGCAGCGTGCCACCACTGTCCGCGTACAACACGCTGGGAATCCATGCGGCAAGGTCATCGTTGAGACGGGTCAGGGACACGTTTGCCGGGTCTTTCTCGGGCGCAAGAGCCTGATTCGCCAGTACGCGCGAGGTTTTGCGATGGCTTTCATAGGCCGGTGTGCTGGACTGCGCGTAGAGCGGCGTGCCGAGACCGACATGTTCCCAGGCCACGGTCTGTAGCGATTCCCCACTCTCCGGCCGTCGAAGAGCAGCCGGAATCTCCTCAGGGTCATCGACCGGGAACACGCGGACCGTTGGGGCAATCGGGGCAACCAAGTCCTCCATTCGATCGGCGAAATCGACACTTGAGGCCAAGGCTTCGCGCACCCCTAGAATGGCAAGGACGTTCCAATCGGCATCCACACAGCCGTCGCTCGGATGGAACCATCGGACTGTGCCGTACAGACGGGCAAATGCGACAAGCTGCTGCATCGCCCATGGCTGCGGAGACTCTTGTTGCGCAACGACAGTGGCGACCATGCCGAGAAGAAGGATCAGAAGGAGACAGACTTCCATGGCTCGACGGCGGCAGATTGGCACGATGACGACCTCCGGATTTCCGTAGGCATCTTAGCGCATGACTCGCCCTCGGGCTGAGCAAGATCGGCGTTCATGAGCAGAGGACTGCTCCGGGATCAGCGGCTGCGAGGCGCGTCAGGGCGGAGTTGGATGCCAGAAATCGAGATCCGTCTTCAAGCTCTACTCCAGTGATGTGGCATGTGCCCCGAATTTCGGCAGCTTCTGTCACTTCCGGGCGCGACGCA
>CAZXQL010000194.1:0-3360 GCA_964643395.1 uncultured Thermotogae bacterium | reverse complement strand
TCTGCATCACGAGCTGAAACGTGGGCAGGGGTGGATGCTGGCGATTCCATTGTGCGACTCTCGCAGCGACCAGCTTCTCCATCGTCTCTGCCGACATCTGATTGTCACCGTAATCGGAGTACCAACTCTCGACGGGTGAGGTGACCCAATCCTTGGCATTCAGGAGCGAGCTGTAGCCGGAGCGCCCGGAGGACGTGTAGTCGAACCCGAAACCAATGCGGTCTCGATAGCGGTCCGCTCGTTCCGGATCGGTCGCCGGCGGATTCCACTTGCTCGGATCCTCGTCAAGTTGGGATGCTTCCTGCACAGCAATGGCATCGGCCATGGATCGGATTCGTTGTGCCTCTTTCTCTCCGTAGATGGCGCCCCACTCATCGGCGAGCTGATAGGCGAAATCGTGCCGCATGGCGATGGCATCGAGCTCGTCGACGGGAGGCTTGGCTCCGGCGGCATTTGCGTCCCGGGCCCCTCCCCACCAGCCAGGTCCGTACCAGTTGCCGTACTGCAGGAGCGCATCCCCTTGCGTGTTCGCCTCGTTCAGCATCTTGCGACCTGAACCGACGTCATCGAGGAAGCCGGCGAAGCAGCTGTAGACCATGCCGAAGACGAGAAGCAGACTCACCATGAAGACTCGTTTGCTGACGTTCATTGGCCACCTCCCGTCCCCACCAGCAAGTCGAGGAGATCGATGACCGCCAAATCGTGGATGGGCTCATCGCTCGACGTGGTCTTCAAACTCAACCAGAGAAGAGAGTACGGATCCGAATCCGCCGACACGACAACATTCAGTGAATCGGCGTGCTCGGACGCCCACACCGGAATGATGGTTTGCCTCCACACCAATGCGAGGCGATCTGCCTCCAGGAATGTGTCGGGAAGCTCCTCACCTGCCAGCGTTTCTCGGGCGGCGGCGTAGTTGGCGCGGGCGCCTTCCCACACCGAGAACCCCTCCGGCGACAACAACCGACGCATCTCCTCGCGATACGCTTCCAAGCGCCCGCTCAAGATGTCCCAGCCGACGGGATTGGGCTCCGGGCCCCCTCGTCGCGGCCAGGCCGTTGCGATGGACTCGAACGCATCGGCGCCGTCGACCAGCCTCCCGCGGATGCTCTCCTCGAATTCGAGAGAGCTCTCGTTGGCGATGGAGTCGATGTCAATGGTCGCCAGGGCGTAGCTCTCGACTTGCGAAGCCGCTTCGTCGAATTGCACGACCAGCAGTCCCCCAACCCACGGATTGAACAGCCCGACCAGCCACGTGCCGCGGGGCCCCTCCATCGGGAACCACAACATGTGGCCGAAAAAGGCAGCCGCATCCAACGGGTCCGCCAACGCCGCCTCCGACACCTCTTGCCATTGCTGGCCGATACTGGTCGGCATCCAGACTTCTTGTGCTGCGGAAAGATCAAGTGCGGCCAACCGTTGGAACGCCTGTGCCGCCCAAATCGTATCGGTAGAGGTTGCCGCCGCCACGCAACACGATCCGGCCAACAGAATCAATCCGCAGAACACGAGGCCATGGAAACGCCACCGGGTACGCAGGTGTTTCACGATCCCCTCCTTGCCCTTCAGCCCCAATCGAGCCTTGTGAGTGAGTGATGCAGGGGAGACAGTAGATCGCCCCTGAACATCTCTCGCGATCAATCTACCATAGAACTCGGACGGGCAACTAGATGAAACCGTCCTTGGAAAGGTTCTTGCAGCCTTGTTGAATGAAACCGAAAGATGCGCGGCCTGCGAAGAACGCAGACCGCGCAAACGTAAGTACGGATAGGTCTTAGGTGTCGATTTCCTCCAAGACGATCGGATTCTCGTCAACAACCTCGAGTTCCGCATCGCACGACGGACACATGATGCGTTCGTAGAGATACGCTTGGTCCTCGTCGATCCGGATGTTTTTCCCACAAGCGGGACACACAGCTGATGGCATACATCCTCCATCTACTGGAACCGGGCGTTACTTCTTCTTCTTCCCTCCACCTTTGGTACCACTCTTCTTCGCAGGCATGGAGTCACCCCCTCCCGGCATCCTTCACCAGAAGAATGGCGCAGCATAGCATCGAAATCGATGCGAGGGAACACCCTGGCCGAGGCCATTTGCGGCGATTCTTGTTGGCGCGAATGTAGCGAAAACATCTCGTCCGATTGTTCGACCTGCAGACTAGGCGAGAGCGCCTAGAGAAAGGGATGGAAATGGCCCCAACGCCACTGTGTCTCTTGAGCAACTATCAAACTGCGCAATCGCCACATCTGCGATGAGGACAGAAGGCTCCATCGACGTGCAAGGTCGGACCTACGCGCGTTCCCTCTTCTTCAGGTGAGAGGATGACGACTGTGGCAGGCGCAGGGAAGCTCGTCCGTGCCTACAGGAACCCGGGCGGGAGATGAACGGCGAACACGCACGCGTCGGCGCCCTCGACCATCGTTTCGACCAAATCGACTCTCGGCTTCTCGCCGAAGATCGGCTCCCACTCCTGGACGTACCAGCCCGACGAGCAATGGCAGAACGTTCGAGACACCGGCTTGCCCTCTCGAATCGCGTCCCGGATGAGTGGACAGAAGCAAGCTTGGTAGCGTTTCTCGAGGGGGTCCGTCGCCTGCTCGTACGCTTCCATCCGCGCCGGCCGGCGCCGGATGTAGAGAAGGGGATCACTACCGGACTCGTCGATCCAATACGTGCTACCCAAGAGGGGCTCCTCGGTGATCAGCTGCATCAGCGTGTGCAGGTTGTGGCCGGACTTCTCCCACAGTCCGGCGAGTACCTCGCCGCTCTGGACGATGTAGTGATGAGAACAAGCGTTCAGAATGCAGGCGCGCGTACGTTCGTCGGAGACCTCCCGATCGAGCCGCGCTACTGCGCTTTGCACCCATTCCGCGGCTCGCTTCCCATCGAAGGCTTCTGCGAGACCGTCGCTGCCCTTCAGAACGCGCTCAGCCGCCTCGGAATCGATGCAGCCCGAGACGCCCTCACGAAACGCTTCGAGCCACATCGGCATGTGATACGGATATTGGATCTCCAGGTGGACACGCGGGGCATCTGTGCCGACGGTCTCGACCCCGTCGTGATAGACGAACCGCACCGGATCGTCGCCGAGCAGGAGATTTCGCTCTCCGACGAACTGGGCAAAGGGGGTCCATGTGTCGTTCAGATTGGTGCCCTCGGCCCCTCCGGTCAGCGGTCCCTGATGGATGATCGAGAACGCCGGGAAGGAGGGAAGCATCTGGAAGTCGAACCCGTCGCGCTCGATCGGCTCACGGACCGGAAAGGCGAGATCGTAAGGGGCCTTCCCATCGCGTGGGAAACCGGTCCGAAGCGCCAACGGAGGACCGAAGAGCACGTCGGCCACCTGCGGCAGCAACTCG
>CAZXQL010000193.1:0-3361 GCA_964643395.1 uncultured Thermotogae bacterium | reverse complement strand
ATAGGAGTAGGCGGAGGGCCACTCAGCGGGATCCTCGTGATTGAATCCTCGCCCAAAGATCTCACGGCGCTTTTCGATGTCGTTGTCCTCCGCCATCGACTGCAGTTGGAACCCGTCCGGAAGATCGAGGAGCGGGATCCGATCGAGCCGGTATTCGAGATGATGCGAGACCAAGTCGTCCCGTCGCTCGTACCCGCGGCGTGTGACGACGTCAAGGAGTTCGGTATCGTCCTCGTAGACCCACAGAAACACTCGCTTCCTGTCCGGGTGTACGTATGCTTCCTCGCCGAAGGCCACCATGTCCTCCAGCAGACCGAGGTGGTCGGGGTGCCGCTGGATGAAGATCTCGCCGTAGCCTCGGTGTGTCGGATCCGGGTGTTCGATGCAGGTGACGCCGGCAATCGCGCCGCGATCGTCTTCCCAAATGCGTGCGAGGCTCTCCCACAGGGCAACCGCTTCGAGGGCGCCCGGTGGTGTGCCTTCGTCGGTCCCGAGCGATCCCAGGAACGGGGCGACGAAGTAGCGGGCGCAGTTCCAGCGCTCGAGTCCCCAGTTGAACGGTCCGGGAAAGGCACAATACGTGTCGTTCAGAAAGTCGCGGACGCGAATGAAGTCGCGGTCCGGCTCGTAAGATCTCAGGGTCGCGGTCATGGTTCCTCTCTTGTGGATGATGGTGCACGGATGTCGATTGGATGAGGACGAATCCAAAACGTAATCTGCCATCCTGCGACCGCAGGCAATGAGATGGGGACGGGTGACCGGGGAAGCAGAGGCAGCCTAGTTGACGGGGACCTGATTCATCGGCCGGCCTCCTTTGAGATCGTCCGGTGCCTGCCGGACTCGCAGACGATACGCGACGTCCGATGCTCGATGCAAGGAGACCTGCGCAGCATGGGCGACCGCAACTAGGTGTCGATGACGTACCAGAGGGCCGCCCGTCGGAGCCCGTCGACGATGCCGGTCAGCGCTGCGACCCCGGAAGTCGCACCTTGTGAGGCCAACGTGCGCAGCATGAACGACGTACGTGCATTGCTGAATCGTCGGAGTTCACGCATCAGCCGGCATACCGTCGAAGGGAAGTGTCCGTTGGCAGCAGCCAGTATCATCTGAGCGGACCCCAATGGCGTGCGTTCCTTCAGCTTCTCCCACCGGCACAAGGTTCGTACCCCCCTGATCTGAAGCCGTGCATGTTCCGACAGGGAGGCCAGAGCCCAAAGAACGGCCAAATGGCCCACGGTGTAGTCGTCTCCGCTTGGGGTCGAGCCGCCTCCCCGGCCGATGAACGCCTGCAGGACGTGCCAACCGAATTCGGTCCCGGGCAGTAGCTGGTGGGTCAAGGCGGAACGCTCGGCCCGTGAGAGATCGGACCATGATGCGGGAAAGTTGTCGAGGAAGTCCTGGAGCTCGGGAACGAGTGTCAGCGCGTCGCAGGCACGCCGTCTTGACCATGACGCAACATTGAGTGCGTCGACCTCGAGCGCGCGGAGCGAAAGGATCTCCCCTGGCTCCAGATGAAGCATCGAATCGACCACGTGGCAACCTGTGCCGGGCCGGAACAGAGGCGCGTTGCCCAACTCGACTGCCCACGGGTGAAGAGGGTATCCGGGCGTCTGAATCGCCACGAGCGCAGGGTCGCGTGCGGGCCCAAACACGACGTTGACGCCATGTCGGAAGGTTGAGACGACTCGCCCGAAGCGCTCGCCTTCCGTAAGGTAGCGATGCGCCTCGCTCCCGATCCTGTTGCCGCCTGCGCAAACGAAGTTCATGAGATTCCTGCGATCTCTCAGCCCGTGTGCCAACCAGGTCCCGCGACGCATACGGCACGTAGCGCCCGCTCGAACCGAATCTACGTACGACCGACCTCGTGCAGATGCGGGTTCTTGGCGCCGGCGATGTCGCCGAACTGGGTCAATTCGCACTCGGCCTTGACGGCCATCAGCTCTTCATAGCGCTCGTCATCGACCATGGCGACGATGCGAGCGATCGACGATTCCCCATCTACGAACCGCCACGGGAAGCATCCGATGGTGACGCGCTGATCCAGAAGCAGGTCGATGTCGCCTCCGAGGCACTCGGCGTGGATGATCCCATGGTTGAACAACTCGATGTGCATGAGCTGGTACTTGCCCGCGTCGAAACGCTCGGCGAGGCCGGTTCCGTAGGTTTCCTGGAAATGGGCCTCGGCCTCTTTCGCCTGGCGTGGCATCCAGTCGCGAATGATCGTGTTCATCGGATGATCGGCGCTGCCGCAATCCACGCCGATCCATCGGATCTTCTTCTTGCGGCACCACTCGGCGAATTCCCGGTCCGGGCCCGGATGCTTCACCATATATCGCACTTCGTCGGCCGTGGGCTGATCCCATCCGTAGTGGTGATAGCCGGTGTGGATGATCAGAATGTCGCCTTCCTGCACGTCGACCCGTTCCTCGATCATCTCCGATGTGTAGATGTCGTAGTCGCCGACGGCGCCCGACAGATCGACGACGACGCCCTCGTGGACGAGGAAGTCGAAGTCAAGTTCGGCGATGTCCTTTCCGGGCGTATAGAAGTGAATCTCCCCGTCCAGATGCGTCCCGACGTGGTTGGAGTGCGTCACCAGCTGGCCGTTGGCCCCGTTGGGCGCCAGGCGCTTGAAGTACTTCACCTGAAGCGGTTCGTAGGTCGGCCACGGCGGCGTGGCGATCGACAACGGAATGGTCAAATCGAGCATCTTCATGAGCGGTTCCCCCTTGGTCGTTACGGTATTCTACTCCTCCAGGCTGTCCGCAAGCGCACGGGCTGCGTCCGCGAACACGGAAAACGGCGGCGTGACCAGCCCTGCGCCGACCATCCCAACGCCCGGATCTTTGTGAGCGATTCCGGTGTTGATCGCAGGGACGACGCCGGTGTCGGCGACTCTCAGCACGTCGATTCCGGTTGGCGTTCCGCGGAACCCGAGTGCCGGAATCTGATACGCGCGCGACTCGGCCAGCGTGATGCCCCGCATTCGCTGCGTGGTGTCCAGGGCAAGCTGAGGCGTTCCGCCGACGAACTGAACAATGGCGGGAGCCGCCGCCATCGCGAATCCTCCATATCCGGCTGTCTCCGTGATCGCCGAGTCGCCGATGTCGGGTGCTGCATCTTCGGCCGAAAACCCAGGCAGGTACAGTCCATCGACGATGGGAGCAGGTGCGGTGAACCATCGTTCGCCGGTCCCGGACACGCGGATCCCGAACTCGGTTCCGTTCCGGGCCATGACAGTCGCAATCGAACAACCGTCGATGTTCCGGATGGCGTCCAGACTTGCTTTGGCGCTCGACATGGCGAACCCGAGGAAGGTGTGGATGTTTGACTCCATGAAACGGAAGACTGCATTTGTCTC
>CAZXQL010000192.1:0-3368 GCA_964643395.1 uncultured Thermotogae bacterium | reverse complement strand
GGCGGGCGGGCGTACATGGCGCTGCAGGATCAATCGGAACGGGACCTCGCACGTCGAATTCTCCAGGCCCTGGGAACCGAGCAGGATCAGCAGACGTTCATCGACATCCTCTCCAGAGTGGTCAGTCAACTTGGGTAGGGGCGACCGGCGATACATTGTGATGCGCCACCTGAAGCGGACCGGCCCGTCCTTGGCGACTGCGCGCTTCGGCTCGGTTTGCTCCCGTGGATTTGGACTGCTTGGGGTCCATGGTCAGGTCGCGGAGGCCCTGTGGCTGTACGTACTGGCATCGCTCACGGGCTGTCTCGATGGATGGATGGCCCGCCGGCTTGAGGTGGCATCCGCGTTCGGCGGGTTCCTTGACGTCGCGACAGACATCTCGTTCCTGTTGACGCTGCTCGTTTTGCTTGGGGTTCACGGATGTGTGCCTATGTGGCTGTTCGTCGGGCCGCTGATCGCAGCCGGGACATTCCTCCTCACGTCCAAACCGCTATGTCCTCAGTACGATCCGATCGGGAAGCACTATGGGGGAGTGCTCTACGTCCTTGTCGGGTGTCTCCTGTGGAATCCGTGCCCACTCTCTGCACGGCGGCATGCACGACGATCGGCGGCGTGAGTCTGATCGTGACCGCGAACCGGTGGAGGCTGTGCCGGCCCGTCGGAGCAAGACACGTTGGGGCGGACGCGGGAACGAACGGCTGACCATCGTGCGGGAAGCGGCACATTGTGCGGAGAGCGTGGGGACACTCAAGTGGTGTGAGGCCGACCTCTGCCTACCTAGCTCTCGCGGTAGCTCCAACGACCTGCGTACCACTTGTGGCACTTCGGGCAGTATCTGCTCCTGGGGATGTCCTCGTTGTGCATAGCGGGAGCTCCTCGGTTACCGAGGGTTCGAGCGATGTACTTCGGGGAGTGGTACTCCCACGATTCGACAAGGTCGTCGAGGACCGCATCCTCGAGTTCTCCCTTGCACACAGGGCAACGCCCCAGCCGGACTCGCAGACGTTCGATGAACGTCAAGCGTGTCGCGTGAATGTCGCTCATGCGACTAGCATGCCGTCGGTTTCGCGCGAACGCAAGGTCTCCGCGCACCCCGCGACGAGGCTGGACCAGCTTTCAACAAACGCCCCGTCGGACGGATCACAGCCGGCTTGTGCGCGCGATGTCGACAATGTGCCCGGGGCTGAACATTCGCTGGAAGGCGATCAGCGCGTCGTGTCGGCCCTCCTCTCCGAGGTGATGGAGCCACACGATGCGTTCGCTGCAAGCGGCGACGTCTTGAACGGCCCACGCGAACCGGTAGTAGCGGAGTGCCCTCGGGTCGAGATCGACGGTGCCGTAGCCCTCGAAGAACCACGAGGCGGTTTCCTCGGAGATCTGCGGATCACCGATTCCGCCGACGATGAACATCAAATCGCGTTCCACGGGCGCCAAAACGACCTCATCCCAATCCATCAGCCAGACATGCGTGCTGCGGTCCAGCAGGGTATTCCATGCGTGCAGGTCGGCGTGGCACAGGACCTGGGGAAGCGGCTTGGCAGCAAGCTTCGTTGCCAGCTTGTCAGCCTCCTGGACCAGCTCGACGATCACGTCGCGTCGGACGCGCCACGCGTCGGCCCAAGCACGCTTGATGGGATCGGACCCACCCATACGACGCGAAGCCTCGTCTAGTTCATCGACCAGTTCGCGTCGGCTGGGAACGAACCGCTCACGCGGAAGCTCGTCCAGGAGAGCTGTCGGAAGCTCGACTGTATGGAACCGCTTCGTCAAGCTGCCGAGGACTCGCCACTGCTCGCGCGAGAGCGGCGTGTCGCCGCCGCGTGGGCCGTCAATGAACGGGTAGAGGCTGAGTGCGAAGCCGTCGAACTCGATCCAGAGTCGGCTGTCGATGGTCGGCAACGGCGCAACAACATGAGACATGCCGCTTCGGCGCAGGAAGTGGGGAACGCTCAAGCTCGCGACAGAGAAGGATGAGCGCTTGCGAGCCTTCAAGACATACGATGCACCCTCTGCGGTGCCGACGCGATAGAGAAACGACGACGAGTCATTGCCAATCGGCAGAAACGCGAACTCCGAGGCCTGTACACCGTACCGGGCGTCGACGGCCGCGACGAGTTCACGATCCGACAAGTGAGGGGGTGCACGCATGCGATCCTATCCTCCGTACGACACAGCATCATGAGAAGTCCTGCCGCGGAGCGCTCATTCGATCCGTCCGTGTCAATCTTACCCCGGAACCAAACAGGGGCGGAACCCGCGAGTCGGTTCGCTGATTTCCGATCGGGATGCGTGTAGTCTTTGCGCCAACGACGGCCTCCACGGAGCAACGACACGGAGACGGAACGGTGGGAGCGGTGGTGCCTGTGAGAAGGATCCTGAGTCGCCTGGCCTTGCACAAGGATTTGACCGCACATGTCTTGCGGATCGCTTACCCGGTGGTTCTCGGATCGCTGACGTACACCTTGCTCTCGGTTGTCGACACTGCGATGCTGGGGCGGCTCGGTCCCGTTCCGCTTGGTGCCTCAGGGATTGCTGGCGTCGCCTTCTTCGCGATCGTGTTCTGCCTCTCGGCGGCCAGTGTCGGTACGCAAACGTTGGTGGCGCGACGGTTTGGCGAAGGGAAGTACGTAGAGTGCGGACACGCGGTTCAAGCGGGGATGATTCTCTCTCTCCTCATTGCCGTCCCCCTCGTTGTCTCGTCCCCATGGTTGGCGCGGTGGTTGAGCACAATTCTCTCGGGCGACGCTGCCATTCGCACTCAGAGTGCGACGTACCTGAACCTACGACTCCTCGGGGCCGGATTCATGTTTGTCAACTGGATCTTCCAAGCGTTCTACGCCGGGATCGGCCAAACCCGGCACCAGATGAACGCATCAATTCTGATTACGGTCACGAACATCGTTCTGGATTACCTCCTCATCTTCGGACATGGGGGACTCCCAAGACTTGAGATCGCTGGCGCGGCCATCGCTTCGAGCGTCTCTGTCGGCCTAGGAATGCTCTACTATGTGACCGTCTCGATGACACGGTTCTATCGAGAGACATACTTCAGAACCCTCTCCGTGGCCTCGTCTCGACATTGGTTCGCGCCGATCCTACGACTGTCGATGCCGATGGTCGGTCAACGTGCGGTGCAACAAGGAAGTTGGGTGATCTTCTTCACACTGGTCGCACGAATCGGCATCGAGGAGTTGGCCGCCAGCAACGTCATACGCTCCGTCCACAGTCTCGCGATCATGATTGCCGTGGGGATGGGAATCGCCGCATCCGCCTTAGTGGGCCAGAACCTGGGCGCAAAGGATCCGGATCGAGCGGAGCGCCACACGTGGGAAGCCGTCAAGCTGGCCAGCTACTCGATGATCTTCGTC
>CAZXQL010000191.1:501-3371 GCA_964643395.1 uncultured Thermotogae bacterium | reverse complement strand
GTCGGCTTCCGCGATCGTGAGATCGTGAAGAGCCTCATCGTGATCACGCACGACATGTCAATCCTCTACCAGATCGCGGACACGATCCTGATCATGTATGCGGGACAGCTGGCGGAGAAGGGACCGACGGAGACCATCATCCACGCGCCTCGCCATCCGTACACGAAGCTCCTGATCACATCGCTGCCCAAGGTGGGCGTGAAGCACGACGTGACGCGACTGACGGGGATCCCCGGTAAGCCGCCGCTGCTCTTGGATCCTCCGGAAGGGTGCCGATTCAAGGAGCGGTGTCCCGAAGCGTTCGAGGCCTGCCATCAAGTACCGCCGCTGATCGAGGTGGGGCGCAATCATTTCGTGGCTTGCTGGAAGGAGAATACGCCCGATGCTTAAGCTTGACGGCGCGACCAAAGTCTACCGCGTGGGAACCTTCGGGGGAGGTTCGCTCCATGCCGTCAGCAGCGTGAATCTCGAAATGAAGGATGGCGACGTCGTCTCGCTGATCGGAGAAAGCGGAAGCGGGAAGAGCACGATCGGAAAGATGATTCTCAAGCTCATCTCGATCAGCGGCGGGACGATCACCTTCGACGGACGCGACATCTCGAAGTTGAAGGGCGGCGCTCTGAAGGAGTACTACCGGCACGTCCAGGGGGTGTTCCAGGACCCGTTCAGCTCGTACAACCCCATCTTCAAGGCCGACCGAGTGTTCGCGATTCTCCGCGACCAGTTCTTCCCCGGCGTTCGGGATGCAGCGTGGGAGAAGAAGTTGCACGATGCTCTCGAAGCGGTCGGGCTGAATCCACGGCACGTCACGAACAAGTACCCGCACCAGCTGAGCGGAGGCCAGCTGCAGCGGTTCCTGATCGCACGTGCGCTTCTACTGGACATTCGCTTCCTCGTCGCCGACGAGATCATCAGCATGCTGGACGCCTCCACCCGGATCGATGTCCTCAACCTGCTTGCCGATCTTCAGGAGACGGGACTGGCCGTCCTATTCATTACCCACGATCTGTCGCTCGGCTACTACATCAGCAAACAAGCGGCGATCCTGTATCGAGGTTGTGTCGTCGAGACGGGGCAAACCGAGAAGATCTACGACAACCCGATTCATCCCTACACGCGGATGCTGATGGCATCCGTTCCAAGGCTCGACAAGAAGTGGGAGGACGTGGAGATCGAACTAGGCGCCAAGCAAGAGGAACTCTCGACCGGCTGCGTCTATTACGAGCGCTGCCCGAAGGGAATGCGGAGAGAAGCGTGTCGGAATCAGAGGCCGGAACTGGTGGAGTTCGAGCCGGGGCATTCGGTAGCATGCGACAGTGGGATCAAGGAGGCGCGGACATGAGCGGTACGAAGCTGATCGGACGAGCCGTCGACAACATTCCGTGGGGGGATCGACCCGCCGGCTGTGACGACGTCGTCTGGCGATACTCGAACAACCCGATTATCCCTCGGGATCTGATCCCGTCGTCGAACAGCATCTTTAACTCGGCCGTCGTCGCGCACGAAGGCGAATTCCGAGGCGTCTTCCGCTGTGACGACAAGCGCCGGTACATGCAGCTGCATTCCGGACGCAGCGCGGACGGAATCCGCTGGGACATTGAGCACGACCGCATCGCCTTCGCGCCCGCCGACGGAGTGCCTCCACAGGAATGGCAGTACGGCTACGATCCGCGCGTCTGCTGGATCGAGGACCGCTACTATGTCACCTGGTGCAACGGATTCGCCGGCTGGCCGACGATCGGCGTCGGCTACACGTACGACTTCGTGACCTACTACCAGCTCGAGAACGCGTTCTTGCCGTTCAACCGCAACGGCGTCCTGTTCCCGCGGAAGATCGACGGAGCGTACGCCATGCTGAGCCGCCCGAGCGATCGGGGGCACACGCCGTTCGGCGAGATCTACTACTCGGAGAGCCCCGACCTGACGCACTGGGGCAAACACAAGTTCGTGATGCGGCCTGCCTTCGGCTGGCAAGCCACCAAGGTTGGCGCCGGTCCGATTCCGATCGAAACGAGCGAGGGATGGCTCCTGTTCTATCACGGCGTTCTGACCTCGTGCAACGGGTTCGTCTATTCGATGGGGGCTGCGTTGCTCGATCTGGAGAAGCCGTGGAACGTCATCGCACGAACGTCGCCGTATCTACTCCACCCGCGCGAACTCTACGAACAGGTCGGGGACGTCCCCAACGTCATCTTCCCCGGGGCCGCCGTCACCGATGCGGCCACCGGCCGGATCGCCATCTACTACGGCGCCGCCGACACGGTCACCGGGCTTGCCTTCTGCCGCGTCGATGAGGTCGTCGACTTCATCCGCAAGAACGCGCTGTAGGCACCGGGTCGGGAGGCAACATGGCCTCGCACGTCAACATGTTGTCTGCCGCTTGACGTCGAACGGTCCATGAGCCAATGTGAAGAGGGAGGGAACACGATGCAGTATCGCAGCTTCGGACGCTTGGATTGGAAGGTCTCGGCCCTCGGTTTCGGCGCGATGCGCCTGCCCACGATCGGCGATCGCATCGACGAAGAGCAGGCGACGCGGATGATCCGCTACGCGATCGACAATGGAGTCAACTACGTCGACACCGCGTATCCGTATCACGATGGCGAGAGCGAGAAGCTCCTGGGCCGGGTTCTGCGAGACGGGTATCGGGAGCGGGTGAAGCTGGTGACCAAGCTCCCGAGCTGGCTCATCGAATCGACCGACGACTTCGACCGCTATCTGGACGAACAGCTGGAGCGACTAGGCGTGGAGTCGCTGGACCTCTATCTCCTTCACTCGCTCAACCGCGGTGCCTGGCCGAAACTCCGCGATCTCGGCGTCACCGACTGGGCGGAGCGAGCCATTGCCCGTGGCCGCTTCGAGCACCTCGG
>CAZXQL010000191.1:0-491 GCA_964643395.1 uncultured Thermotogae bacterium | reverse complement strand
GCTTCTCATTCCATGACAGCCACGATGCCTTTGTCGAGATCGTCGACGGCTACGACAGCTGGGCGATGGCGCAGATTCAATACAACTACATGGACGTCGACAACCAGGCGGGGACGAAAGGCCTCCGGTACGCCGCAGAGAAAGGGCTGGCCGTCGTCATCATGGAGCCGCTGCTCGGCGGGATGCTCGTCCAACCGCCGGAACCGGTCCAGGCGATCTGGGACAGCGCGGATGCGACGCGATCGCCGGCGGCGTGGGCTCTGCATTGGCTGTGGAGCCAACCGGAGGTCTCGATCGTACTGAGCGGCATGAGTGCAATGGAGCAAGTCGTCGAGAACGTCGAAACCGCGGCCGAGAGCGGTATCGGCAAGCTGACGGCGGACGAGGTCGCGCTCGTCGATCGGGTGCGCGAGGCCTACGGCCAGTTGATCGCGATTCCGTGCACCGGTTGCGGGTACTGCATGCCGTGCCCCCAAGGCGTCAACATCCCA
>CAZXQL010000190.1:0-3376 GCA_964643395.1 uncultured Thermotogae bacterium | reverse complement strand
CAAGATGTCGGACGTGAAGTAGGTCGTCTTCACCATCACGATCGAGGCGTCGGGAGCCACTCCGATGAATCCACCCGACGATGAGGATCCATCCCCGGCGGCGATTCCCATGACATGCGTTCCGTGTCCATCTGTGTCTCTCTCTCGGACGATTCCCGCGTCGGGACCGTCCCCGTTCGCTAGGTCCGTTTCGATGTCCTGCCGGGTGTATTCGATGCCGAACAGCCCATAGGACTGATCGAGGATGGCGACGATGCGCGACGATTCTTCGAATCCGTCGCCGTCCGAGTCGTACCGGAAGTCGAGATGCGTGTAGTCGATCCCGGTGTCGATCGCGCCCACGATGACACCGGTGCCGGTGACCGGCGGCGACGCGTTGTGGACGACGTCGGCATGGATCGCGGGGACGCTGACGTCGAGCGTCGGTGACGTCAATCTCGACGGCTCGACATACATTACGTTCTCGTTCTCCAGAAGCGCGAAGATCTCACGAATCGAGGCGGTTAACCCCACGATGCGGCCCGTCGAGACTGTAATCGGGATGCCTTCCAGGTTCGTCCCGGCGAACACGAACCTGAGCTTCACCAACAGCGGGAGCTGTTCGTCTGCGGCAGGGGACCATGAGAACTCGGACGATTCACCTTGCAGGAGCCCCTGAATCGACACGCCGGCCTGCGATAGCTGGAGGGCATCTTCGATGTGCATCCGCAGTGAGGGATCCAGACGTTGGAGCGAGGAGGTGTCTGCCAGGGTCGAGAGCGAAATGACGGTAAGAAAAAGAAACAGCCCGATGAGGCTTCGCGCTTGCGTCTTCGTCACTCGTGTCCCCCTCAGTTCACGGCGCATTGTAGCAGATTCGCCGGGGTGCTCAAAGGAAGCTCGTTCCGTTCGCACGCGCGCTGCGATCGGCTCCCTCAGCCGTCTTTACTCCCGAAACGCGGCTGTGCTATGATCGGCGTTTGGCGGACGAAGTCGCACACGTGTGCAGGACGTTCGCCGTTTGGCGACTGACGGAGAAGGGGACGGACCGCGATGAACCAGCACGACGAGCCGAATGCATCCACGCTGGGATATGACGAACAGATGCAGGCCAGCTACAAGCAGGCCGTCGAGCGAGCGCTCCAGCACCTCCCCGTCAAGAACGGCGTCATCAACATCGACGCGATCTGGGTCGAGACGTCGATCCCCTACGACATCCTCAATCAGCTGCTGCGGCGGGAGGACCTTGTGTTGCCCGGCAACGTCGAGCGCATCAACCTCAAGTCGTCGGCAAAGGCATCCGACCCGCCACGCCCCGCGAAACGACGCCGTCGGCGCAGGCCCAAGACGAAGGGATAACCCATGACTTCCGAGCAACAGCCGTTCCGCATCCATTTCGGCACCTCCGGATTCAGAGGGCGTTGGGGAATCGAATACACCGAGACGAGCGTCCGGGCCACAGCCCAAGGGATCTGCGAGTACCTGGCCGATCAGAATCTCGGCGGCACGGTACTCGTGGTCGGCTACGACAGCCGGCTGCACGCGGATGAAGCCGCCAAGTGGGCGGCGCAGGTCTGTCTCGGCAACGGGTTCCGGGTTCACCTGGCGGAGCGGGACACACCGACGCCCGCGCTCGCCTATTACGCGACCGTCGGTCTGGCCGGAGAAACCGTCGCCGGGATCATCAACTGCACAGCGAGTCACAACCCGCTGAATTGGCACGGAATCAAGTTCTCGCCAGGGAGCGGAGAACCGGCCCCACCCGAAGCGACCGACGCGGTGACGCGTCATGCCAACCGGCACTTGGCCTCGGCGAAGACACTGCCACGGGCCGACCTCGAGGCAGCCGCAGCGGACGGCAGACTCAGCGCGTTCGATCCCCGCATTCTCTACTGCCATTGGTTGCTGGACGCGGGGCAATCCGATCAACGCATTCCGATCGACGCGTCCGCGATCGCCCGCTACTTCACGCGCAAGCGACACATCGTCGTCGACGAGATGCACGGGGCCGGCCGGGGATACCTTCCGTATCTGTTGGACCACATCGGGGTGCCGTACACGGTGCTGCATGGCACCAAGGATCCGATGTTGGGAGGGCTCCACGCCGCCAATCCGGAAGATCCCAACATCGACCTCTTGAAACAGACCGTCGTCGGCGAGGCAGCTGACATCGGCATCGGACTCGATACCGATGCCGATCGATTCGGAGTCGTCGCCGCCGACGGGACGTACGTCTGGCCCAACCAGATCCTCAGCCTGTTGACGTACTCGCTCGGCGTCGACCGGGGGCTGACCGGCCGCCTTTCGATCTCCTACGTCAGCACGCGGTTGGTCGACGACATCGCGGCCGACATCCCGGGCAACGAATCGCATCAGCCGCTGCCGGGGAGCCTGCCGCCGCACATGCGTGAGGACGGATATCGGAACTACGTGGGGAACCTGGACTCCGTGATTCCTCGGCATGCCTTCTACGTGCCCACCGGTCTCAAGAACCTCGTGCGAGTCGGGCAGATGGATCGCGACTACCAAATCCAGGTGCCGAGGCCGGAGCACTGGATGGACAACGTGCTGTTGGCCGGGGAGGAATCGTCCGGGCTGACCACGCGAGGGCACATCCCCGACAAGGACGGCATGCTGGCGGACCTTCTGATCCTGGACCTCATCGCCCGCTATCAAAGCCCCCTTCATGAGATTTGGGACGAGGTCACAGCCCAGTACTGGCGGCCCACGTTCGGTCGCATCTTCTTGCCCGCCGTCGCTGATGCCCCGTCGGCACTGATCGACAAGTATCTGGCGGAGTGCGACGGGGCCGAAGCCGGATCAAGAACCTTCGCCGGCTGCTCCATCGTCTATCTCGGCGGCGTGCCCGGGCAGTTCGCCGAATTCCGTTTGGAGGATAGCGCCGGGAGTCCGAACAACTTCCTCCAGATCCGTCCGTCCGGGACGGAGCCGTTGGTGCGCATCTATCTGGAAGCCTCATCGGAAGAGACGTTGGCGGCGATCCGTACGCAAGTTCAGGCCGATGCCGGTGTGAACGCATCCTGATCGCGCCACACGACAGCAGCTCCTGTACGCCAAGGACACTTGACGCCATCGTGTTCTTCTCCCAACATGTCCCCATGCCGCCTGCGAATGCGCAAAATCCCAAGACGGCATCACGTAGGAGTTCAGATGGCTCAAGACAGGATCCAGGACGTGTATGACTTCGCCGCCATCGAAGCTCGATGGCGCGACTTCTGGAGCGAGCGCGGGTACTTCCGAGCGGACACCTCCGCTCGAGAGGGAACATACTACTACCTCAACATGTTCCCGTACCCCTCCGGATACCTACACGTGGGTCACGGCCGCAACTACATCATCGGCGACGTGATCACGCGTGTGAAGATCATGCGCGGTC
>CAZXQL010000189.1:0-3379 GCA_964643395.1 uncultured Thermotogae bacterium | reverse complement strand
CGTCCCAGTAGCCGTCGATGCGCTCGCGGCGATACTGGTCCTCGTCCTGATCCGGATCGACCACTTCGACAAACACACAATCGGAGTTCACGTATCCGGAGACGCGGTTCCCCTGACGGTCGAGGAAGTACATGTTCACATTGGATCCGTCATAGACCTCCGTGTCGGCAATCGACATGAGATCGAAGCTGACATCGTTTGCGACTCGAACCGACTGAATCTCCGGGGGCATGGCCGTCGGCCCGTCCGGATTTCCGTCGCCGAGCCCTCCCATGCCGGTCTCTCCGGGCACGTAGTAGACATCGTTATAGCGAACCATGATATCGTCTTCGTTGAATGCCTCGATCTTCCAGTTGTCCTGCTGCAGCTGGAATCCTCCAAACGAGTCGGCGAACCCGACGCCCAGCGCATCCCACACCGAGCGAAGCAGATAGCCGGAGAACGTGGCGAACACGGGCGAATTGCTCGACGTCTCATCCAGAATCGGCCACTCGACGTCGTCTTCGCCGTGGGGATCGCAGATGTGAACGACGACCTGCTCGGGACAGCACGGATCGACGTTTGCATTCGCATCGATCACCTGGACGTACACCGAGTCTCTCCCGAGCCAGTACAGCTCTTGGTCGGCACGGTTCTCGTCCGTGAAGCTCGTGGTCGAGTGCTGGTGCTCCTCGATGTATGCCGTCGCCAGCTTGAAGTCGTCGAAGTCGTTCGGATCCAGGTAGTAGGCGACGAGAACGTCGCGTACGCGCAGGCTGTTGAATCCGAGATCGTCGAGGATGGAGTTGAGGTTCAGCTGGAAGACGCCGGTGTTGGCCCCCGTCTCCCACGCGTAGAAGGAAACGGCCGTGATCCCATCCGGATCGGCTGCGTCGAACCACGTGACGTTGTCTTCGCCCTCGACAGGGTAGTCGATGTAGTAGCGGCCATCCCTTGCGCCGCTGTCATCAAAGAAGTTCTTCTCGGAGTTGTAGATGTTGTACCAGGCGAGCGACACGTTCGGACCGCGGTTCCCGTTGACGCCGTTGACGCCTCCGTCGAATCGCAGCTTGCAGAAGTTCGAGGGCTCATCGTCTTCCGGATTCCAGGATCCTGGGTTGACGAGAATGAAGACAGGGACGGCCTCGACCTCGTTGCAGTTGAGGTTCTCGTCGGGGTCCACGACCGTGACCGTTGCGGCCTCGTTGCCGTCCTTGTAGGTCTCCTGATCCCACGAGATCGCAGCCTCGGTATCGATGATCTTCATCATCCCGACGGCCACATCCGTGGCATCGTTCGGATCCTGATACATCCCGATGAGCGTATCCATGTTCTCGAAGCGACCGATGAGATACTCTCTGTCCAGAATGGGGTCGGACGGGTCGGAAGGCGGAATGGTCGCCCAGAACGGCTCCGCGTAGAAATCGGGATTCGCGCCGGATCCCCACCGTCCGTACCATCCGCGCTGATCCGCATACGGAGGGCGGTTGTCGTAGAGGTAGTGTCCCCACTGAAAGTCGTCGACGACTCCATCCACCGGCAGGTCCACGACGTGCGTGAATTTCCAGGGCTCTCCGGCATTGAAGGATACCCGCGTACCGACCTGGAACGCACGCTTCGACACGAAGACGCCCGTGTCCGCTCCTGTCTCTTCCAGGTAATCCGTACTGAGGTCGCCCTCGACCGGGTTCCACACGATGTAGGCACCGGTCTTGTAGTCCATGATCTTCACGTCCGGCCACATCTTGTCGCGCAGGTCGCAATCCGTGTTCTGGTCGTTGTCGATGATCACGATCCAGATCTCGTCGCCCTCCTGGATGTTCGTCACACGGTTCTCACCGTTCTTGTCGGACGAGAAGTACATCTGAGCGTCCGATGCCAGCGCAGAGACGGCGAAGAGCACGACGACCATCCCGACAACTGCAACCAGCAGTCCTCCCCGTTTCCCGTTCACGTCGCTACCTCCTTGACTTGTCTGCGCACCCCAAGAGCAAGGGCAATCGCCCTCGATGACGATTTCCACACCGTTCCCTGCCCCGTCCTGCGAACAGGCCGCAGGCTTCGCGGAGCAAATGATGATAGCGCCAAACGCCAGAGATGACGCAAACGAGCAGAGCCTGGTCGACTCGATACCCTGATCTCTCGCTTTGCTCGGCCCTCGGCGCAATGGATCGTGCGCTGGAGCGGCCCATTCCCGACTGCGCGGCTGAACCGATCCGGTGCCGTGTGGATCGCTGCATGGCGTCGGATACACTGCTCTTATGGGTTCCATCTGCCGGATCGACTTGACCGAAGAGCGCGCCACGCGTGAGCCGGTGCCTGAGGACGTGACGCGCCGGTACCTCGGGGGACGCGGAGCCAACGTCGCTGTGTTGCTCGGCGTCTTGTCCCCGCACATGCGTCCGCTGGATCCCGAATCGCCTCTGCTGTTCGGCGTCGGCCCGCTTGTCGGCACGGGACTGCCAAGCGCGGCGCGACTCAATGTCAGCGGACGATCCCCGCAAACGGGCATCCTCGGGGATGCGAATGCGGGCGGCTTCTTCGGCCAGGAACTGCGCTTTGCGGGGATCGATCAACTGGCCATTCGAGGCAAGGCGACGAACCTGACCGTGCTGTGGATCGATGATGACAGGATCGAGTTCCTCGACGGACGCGGGTTGTCAGGGCTCGATACCTCCGAGACGACGGATGCGGTCCAGCAACTGGTCGGCGATCCGGCGGTTCGCGTCGCGGCGATCGGACCTGCAGCCGAAGCCGGGGTCGCCTTCACCGGAGTGTTCGCCGACCGGGTGCGAGCGGCGGCGCGCACCGGAATGGGCCGACTGATGTCCTCGAAGAACCTGAAGGCGATCGCCGTCCGGGGGAACGGACGCCCTCCATTGCATGACCCGGGACGATTCCGCGAGATCTGTGAGCGAATGCGCGAGGCCATCCTCGCACATCCCGAGTACGAGGTTCGCGCACGACTCGGCAGTACGAAGCTGATCGGTTCTCTTCAGCAGATCGGAGCACTCCCGACCCGGCACTTCCAATCCGGCACGTTCGACGGCGCCGACGCGGTCTCCGGCGAGACCATCGAAGCACGATACAAACAGCGGCCGATGACATGCGCATCGTGCCCGATCCACTGCAGCCGGTACATCGACGTGGACGATCCGCGATTTCCGGGCCTCCAATTCGAAGGGCCGGAGTACGAGCCGCTCGCCGGGTTCACGGCTCGTGTCGGGAACGCCGATCTCCCTCTGGCGTTGCATGCGGTCGATCGGTGCAATCGTCTGGGGTTGGACGCGATCTCGACATCCGAAGTGATCGCCTGGGCGATGGAATGCACACAACGGGGCTTGCTCGATCGTCGCACTGTGGACGGCCTCGACCTGTCGTTCGGCAACGGCGGCATGGA
>CAZXQL010000188.1:564-3427 GCA_964643395.1 uncultured Thermotogae bacterium | reverse complement strand
ATCGAGCATCCCACGGATTGGATCGACGATCGCAACTACGAGACGCCGGAGGCGCTGGATATCCAGCTTCTCAACGAGCATCTGCTGGCGCTGCTTGCCGGCGAGACGATCGACAAGCCCGTGTACAGCTTCAAAGAGGGTCATCGAAGCGGCACGGTACCGGTTCGCAGGGAGCCAGATCAGGTCCTGGTCCTCGATTGCCTGCACGGTTTCTACCCGCCGATCTCGGAGGGGATCGATCCGTCGCACATCTTCAGGTTGTACATCGAAGCGATGAATCCCCTGTTTGAGCCGCATCCGATGATCCCCCTGTACAAAGGGGATCACGCGGATCGCCGCCTCACGCGGTTCGAGGACATCCGACTCTTGCGAAGGTCGTTGCGCGACAACAAGCACCGCAACCATCCCCCACTGGCAACGCTTCTGCACTGGCACTACGTGAGAGCGGGTGAGTTGTTCTCGATCATTCCTCTCAAGGGAATGGCCGATTGCGTCGTCAACGGTGGGATGCCGTTCGATCTCCCCATCCTCAAGCCGTTCTTCGACGGACCGAACGGGATTTGGCCGGACGAAGAGGATCTCACGCAGTATCCGTCGTACTTGGATGCGCGCATTCGACATCAACGAATCCAGGCTCTCATGAGCTCCATCGTCGGAGTCACGGAGCAGCAGGTCGCGGATACCACCCTGTTGCCAGGCGATGCGGTCGTGCGAGAGTTCGTCGGCGGAAGCACGATCAAGATTCCGCACAACGACTGAACGATCATTGCAACCCCAGCCAACTGCTCGTACCCTCATTGCGGGGAGTCGACTCATGCCAGCAAACCTGACACCTGAGTTCATCAAGGCGCGAAAGAAGTTGCGGCAGGCCAAGTCGCCGGAGGAGAAACTGGCATGTCTGGAAGAGATGTTGGCCACGATTCCCAAGCACAAGGGAACCGACCACATGCAGGCCGACATCAAGAGGCGCATCGCCAAGTTGCGATCCTCTGCGGCGGCTTCGAGCAAGGGAAAGGGACACGGCTACGATCACATTCCCACGGAAGGCGCGGGGCAGGTCGTGCTGATCGGACCCCCGAACGTCGGGAAATCGTCCTTGTTATCAGCTCTGACCAACGCCAAGCCCGAGGTCGCGACGTATCCGTTCTCCACGATCGTCCCCGTCCCCGGGATGATGGCGTTCGAAGACATCGCGGTTCAGCTGATTGACTTGCCCCCGGTTGCGCCCGACTACACTGAGTCTTGGGTGTATAGCCTCATTCGCTCGTGCGATTTCGCTCTGGTCGTCTTGGATGCGTCCGATGGCGAATTGCTGACGGACGAATGGAGTGAGCTCCTTGAGCAACTGGAGGACAGAAACATCCGGCTGTCTCAGCGGAGGCCGGGGGACACGGACGACCGGATCGGCTGGGTCGCGGCGCAGATCGTGCTCGCCAAGTCAGATCTCGCCGAGCCCAGATCCATCACAGAGTTGGCTGCTTCGCTGCCGCTGCCCGTTCTGCCGGTGTCGGCGCGTACCGCGGAGGGGCTCGATGCCCTGAGGGTCGCGGTGTTCAAGGCGTTGGAGATCGTTCGCGTGTACACCAAACTGCCTGGGCAGAAGCCCGACATGACCGAACCGTACACGTTGCCCGCGGGAAGCCAGGCGATCGATGCTGTCCGAGCGATCCACCGGGAGTTCGCAGACCGGCTGAAGTACGTTCGCATCTGGGGATCCGGGCGATTCGACGGGCAACAGGTCCCCAGCGACCACATCCTGGAGGACGGCGATATTGTCGAGGTCCACCTGCAGAAGCACGTGGCCGGCTGATAATCGGGCTGGACCGGGAATGTTTGAGGGAATCCCGACTAGCCGAACCAACCCAACTGCATCGAGACCAGGACGGCGAGGGTCCCCAAGCCGCACGTGGCTAGCGCGATCCAAGTTCCGCTCTTTGCCCAGCGGCGAAGCGTCAGCTTGTGCTCGAGCGAGTCGAACAGACTGGCGAGCGTGATGTTGGAGGCGGCTCCGAGCGGTGTCAGATTGGCGCCGAAGCCGACCCCGATCGCCAACGCCCACCAGAGAGGCGTCACATCGATCCCCTGACCCGCAAGGCTCTTGACGAGGGGCAATAGGGCGATGGTCAGAGGGATGCTTCCAATGATGCCGGAAGCAAGCGCCCCTCCCCACAGGAAGGCGAGAGCGGTAGTGGCGAGTCCGTGGCGGGACAGTGCCGCGATACCGTCGCCCAGGATTTGAACGACACCGGAAGAGGCCAGCCCGCCTGCGACGACGAACAGGGCAATGAAGAACAGCAGCACATCCCAGTGGATGTCATGCAGGATCTGGTCGAAATCCGGCCTAAGCCAGAGCACGCCAATGCATGCTCCGACGAGTGCGATCAGGCCGGGCTCGACGCCGATGAGTTCATGGACGAAGAACAGCGAGAGGGTGATCCCGAGCGTGACCAGCATGTGTCGGGCCGCAAGCGGATCGACAATGGCACGTCGCTCATCCATCCGCATCAGTTGCTCGGCGTTCGACGGGACCTCGGACAGCGCGCGCCGGAACGCGATCAGGAGGAGTCCTTGCGCAAGGATCCACGCAAGCACGGCGATGGGAGCCAGGTGGATGATGAAGTCCAAGAAACCGAGTCCTGCTGCAGATCCGATGAGAATGTTGGGAGGATCTCCAATGAGGGTTGCCACCCCCCCGATGTTGGAGAGAAGCATCTCGGACAGCAGGAACGGAAACGCCGAGACTCCGAGGATGTCGACCAGCGACACGGTGACCGGCACGACGATGATCAACGTTGTCACGTTGTCGAGAACCGTGGACAGAAGCGACGTGATGATGCCGAGGTAGATGAGAAGCAGCCAAGGT
>CAZXQL010000188.1:0-554 GCA_964643395.1 uncultured Thermotogae bacterium | reverse complement strand
CTGCCTGGACAGGCTGACGAGGATCATCATGCCGACGAGAAGCATGATGGGATCGAAATCCACGGCCTGTACCGCGGCTGACAAGTCGTAGAACGATAGCCAAGATCCCAGCGCGATCATCATGACAGCGCCGGAGAGGACGATGATCGTGCGATGGACGCGGTCCAATGACATCCCCACGTACGTGAGAAAGAACGTGAGAACCGATGCCGCCACCGGACCCCATGCCGCGTCGTTCATGCGGGCATCAACTCGGCTCTTGAAAGATTCACGATGCTACAAGCATGCCCGTGGCGAGGCAAGCGAATGTGCCGCCCGTCCCGCATACGCTAGAGTGCGCGGGTCGCGAGACGGGAGCCCACAAGAGGGAGCAGGGGACGTGAGTCCCCTGCTCGCACTCCTGCGAAGGAGGTTCCTTTGGGCAGGCGCTTGAGTCCCTCATCACGGAGTGAGCGCGACCCTACAAATAAGGGATCAAGGTGAAGGAATCAGAGGGAAAATACGAATACCCTATCGAATCCTTCGGCAGTCCGGCGACCTTGGGTCACCCTGTA
>CAZXQL010000187.1:0-3463 GCA_964643395.1 uncultured Thermotogae bacterium | reverse complement strand
GGCTGAAGCAAGCGAACGATCTCTTGGATCAGATCGTGCCGGACGAGGACGAGCAGGGGTACCGCCTCCTAGACGGACAGCGGGTGTCGTTCACCGTTCTGGGCAACCCCGGCGAGATCGAGCTCATCTCGTTCTTGGAGATTCAGCTCCAGAAGATCGGCATCGAGATCCGCTACCAGGCCAAGGGGAGTTCCCCGGAGACGACCTACCTGTATACGAGCCGATTCGACATGACCATTCAAGGGGTGATCTTCTCGTTGGCCAATGTGGACATCATGTTGAACGCCCACTTCGTGGCCCTGGGACGAACATCCAATTATGGCCGGCTGGTCGCGCCGGAGCTGGCGACGGATATCGAGGAGATGCGGACGACGCTGAATCTGAACCGCAAGTACGAACTCCTGTACAACCTGCAGCCTGTGATCGCGGAGATGTACTACAAGATTCCTCTCTACAGCCCGCAGATCGTCTCCATTGCTCGAACGGACCGCTACACCGGCTATCAAATCGTGGCCGGCGCCACGGCATTCAACACGACCAACCTCCAGGAGATCCGGCGCGTCGACTCAAGCGAAAGCACAACAGCATCGTCCTCGGGTTCCGCCGGCTCGACGGCGGGGACCGCTACGGCGACGAAGGAGGAGTGAACCGATGAAGAGAAGCTACGTCATCAAGCGAATTCTGTACGCCGTGTTCATCTTCTTCATCGTGTTGACACTCAATTTCTTCATCCCCCGCCTTGGTGTCCGCGACCCCGCCGAGCGCTACTACCCGCCGCAGGGCGGCATGTCGAACATCGAATATGAGATTATCAAGCAGTACACGCGGGCACAGTACGGCTTTGACGTTTCGACCTTCCAGCAGTACATCCGCTACATCAAGGGCCTGGCGCACTTGGACCTGGGCTCCTCTCTGCAGGCCGGGTCACCCAGGGTCACCGATCTGATCGGCCAGCGCCTGCCGTGGACCTTGCTGCTCTCGGTAACCACGCTCGTTATCAGCTTGATCATCGGCCTGCTCTTCGGAACGCTGGCTGCCTGGAGACGCGGACGATGGCAGGACACGACGCTGCTGAATGCCAGCACCATCAGTGTTGCTCTGCCCAGTTTCTTCATAGCTCTGATGTTATCCTTCTATCTTGGCTTCAAATTGGAATTATTCCCCGCTTACACGAACCCCGATATGGTCGCTCAGTTCGACTGGAGCTGGAGGTCCATTCGCGTGGTGTTCAACAACGCCGCGCTCCCGATCATGAGCATGGCGCTCGGCGGCATCGTCGGCTATTCCCAAAGCACCCGGAACAGCGTGATTGCCGTGACCAACGAGGACTTCGTCATCACCGCCCGTGCGAAGGGCCTCGGCCACCGAACTGTCTTGTACAAGCACGTCTTGCGGAACGCGATGCTGCCCCTGGCGACTTCGATCGGTATGAGCATCAGCGGCTTGATCGGAGGGGCCATCATCATTGAGCGGGTCTTCAACTGGCACGGCATGGGGACCCTCTTCCTGGAAGCGAATAGCACGAACGACTACCCGTTGATGATGGGCATCATGCTGTTCCTTTCGACTTTTGCGATTCTGGCGAATCTGATCACCGAGCTGTTCTACGCGGTTCTGGATCCCCGTGTTACGGTCGGAGACAAACGATGAGCAAGCGCAACGTATTCCTCCAAGTCGCTCGAAGTGGTGGTTCCTTCCTGAGCCTGATCAACAAGCTCTGGCAGCACCCCAAAGGGAGGGTGGGATTGATCCTCGTCGGCATCCTGGTGGTCGTGGCCGTTCTGGCCCCGGTCTTGTCGCCGTATGATCCCTACGATGTCACCCAGCGGGCCGCCAAGGGATTGCCCCCCAGCTGGCAACATCCGTTGGGAACGACGATCACGACCGGTCAGGATATCTTCAGCATGCTCATCTATGGCTCACGGGTCTCGCTGACGATCGGCGTGATCACCGGAGTGGCGATCGCGTTCCTTGGCGCCTTGATGGGGGTGATCGCCGGGTATATCGGGGGCTTCGTCGACAACCTAGTTATGCGAATCGTCGACATCTTGCTGGTCATCCCCACGCTGCCACTGATCATCGTCCTCACCAGTCTGCTCGGCAGGAACTACTTCGTGATCGTGTTGGTGTTCGTCCTATTCGGATGGACCGGTCTGGCCAGGATCATTCGATCGCTGGTTCTGGTCCTCAAGAACAGCAACTACGTCAAGGCCGCCGAGCTGGCCGGCGCCAGCCGGTGGTACATCATGACCAAACACATCCTGCCGGGAACGTCCCACCTGATCATCATGAACACCACCCTGACGTGTGCCGGCATTATGGTCGCGGAAGCGGGACTGAGCTTCCTCGGCTTGGGCGATCCGACCGCGATCAGCTGGGGGAAGATGCTCGCCGAGGCCCAAGGTGGAGGGGCTCTGTTGTTCGGTGCGTGGTGGTGGATCCTGGCGCCCGGAGCCGGCATCTTCCTCGCCGTGTTCGCCTTCATGCGCATCGGCATTGTCATGGAGGAAGTCTTCAATCCGAGAATGAAGGCCTCGAGCAGCATCCACAAGCTCTTCAAGCACCTGAACAATACGTACCTCGACGAAGTGTTCCAGTCCATGGAAGACGAGGAATACGCTGAGCCCGGGGACCAGCTAGCTTATCCCAATGCTCCTGTGACGGAAGGTACCCATGACTGACACCATGCTCGAGGTACGCAATCTGAAGGTGGCCTTCCCCGCCGCAGGCGGAGTCATCCGGGCCGTGGAGGGCATCGATCTCGACACGAGAAAGGGCGAGTGTGTCGCATTGGTCGGGGAGTCCGGTTGCGGGAAGAGCGTCACGGCATTTTCGATCATGAAGTTGCTCAGAACGCCCCCTTCGGTCAGCCGGATTGACAAGCTCCAACTTGGCGGACGCGATCTGACCGATCTGACGGAGCGAGAGATGGAGCGCATCCGCGGAAGAGACATGGCGATGATCTTCCAGGATGCGATGACCGCGTTGAATCCTGTCATGACCGTCGGCAAACAGATCGACGAGGTGTACCGGCACCATATGAAACTGAGCAAGAAGGAAGCGCGCCGGCGGACCGTCCGCGCGCTCGAGCTGGTTGGGGTGCCTGAAGCCCGGTCTCGCGCCGACAGCTATCCGCACGAGCTGTCAGGAGGGATGCGCCAGAGGGTGTTGATCGCGCTGGCCTTCGCCTGCATGCCCAAACTGATCATCGCCGACGAGCCGACCACATCTCTGGACGTGACGATCCAGGCCCAGGTGCTTGATGTGCTGAAATCCATGCAGAAGGACCACGATGTGTCGGCCCTGCTCATCACGCACGATCTGAGTGTGGTGACCAACATGGCAGATACGGTCTACGTGATGTACTCCGGCAAGATCGTCGAGCGGGCCGCGGTGCGTGAGCTGTTCACGGACCCGTTGCATCCGTACACTCAAGGTCTCCTGGCATCCGTTCCTAGGATTT
>CAZXQL010000186.1:0-3507 GCA_964643395.1 uncultured Thermotogae bacterium | reverse complement strand
AGAAGCGCCGCGGATACGATGAGTACGGTGCGGTGATGGTGGGCGACGAACCGCCCCAGTCCACGCAGCGCATTCGCCAGCCGCCCGTCCGGGCTCACGATCGAACGCGGCTTCGGGGCCGGGAGCACGGACAAGAGGGCGGGGATGACGAGAATCGACAGCACCATCGCGATCGCGACGCCGATCGCCGCGGCCAGGCCAAACTCCCGCAGCACGGGCATGAATGACGTCACCAGGGACATGAATCCGGCCACCGTCGTCAGCCCCGTCATCCAGACGGGGGCGTGGATCTCCTCCATCGCGTGAAGGATCGTCTCCCGTTTGTCGCCGTCGGACAGCGCGCATTCGTTGACGTGGTTGAGGATGTGAATCCCGTAGGCGATGCCGATGGCGAGAAGCAGAATCGGCAGGATGAACGATACCGCCGTCACCGCCGTTCCCGTAATGCTCATCAGGCCGAATACCCAGATCACCGAGAGCACGACGACCAGAAGCGGGATCCAGACCCCGCGGAGCGTGCGGAAGCTCGCGAACAGAACGCCCACGATGACCAGGATGACGATCGGCAGCAGCTTGGTCAGATCGGAGCTCATCGACTCGCTCAGGGATTGGGACAGGAAGTGCAGGCCGCTGATGTAGAACGTGTAGCGGTCCCGGTACTGGTCGACCAGGTCGGTGATCTGCCGGGTGAGCTGCTGCGCGTCGGCGTCGGTGTCGTAGGTGACGAGGAGGTTGGCGGCCCGTCCGTCCTCGGACACGAGGATGCCGAGGACCGCGCTGTCGGATTCGACGCGTGCTTTGTAGGATGCGATCTCGTCGGCCGTCTGCGGAGCCTCTTTGTTGGGAGCAACCGGGCCGACCTCGATCGAGTCCCCGGTCGCCTGGATCAACGTTGCATTCAGCGGCGTGTTGACCTCATCGACGCCCGGCAAATCCTCCAGACGTGTCGTCAGCTCCTCGATCGTCCCGAGAACCTGTGCGTTGTAGATCCCATCGGGCGCAAGCAGAGCGATCATCAACGTATCGTTCGATCCGAATCGGTCCTCGGCTTGCTGGGCGGCGATGTACGCCGGGTCGTTGTGGTCGATGTAGCTCTCGAAGTCCGAGTTGACATGAATGGACGGAATGGCCACCAGCAGTCCGGCGGTGATCAGAGCCGTCGCGACAATGACCGGCCAGGGATGCCGAACGACAAAGCGAAGGACGGCTCTCACTGCAGCCACCCTTGGGTCTGATAGAGGGACGCCAGCAGGGCCGGCCAAAGGTCGTCGCTCGGATCGACGGCGGCCGCCATCCCGGCGAACACCTTGTCGACTATGCTGGAGAGCAGACTGACGACGGGCCATCCGGCGTTCGGCCCTGGAAGGAGGGTCGTGACGATCCAGATCGTTGCGGCCGACCCGTCATCGAGGCCGCGCGGGATGAACAGAACCAGATCGAACGTCCCCTCCGGTCTGGAATCGACCTCGGGCATGGGATCGTCGTAGGCATCTTGTTGGTCGCTGAAGCAAACCTGAAGGTCGAAGGCTCCGGTGGTGCGGACGGCTCCGGCCAGGGCGCCGACGCGCGCCGTCGAAGCGAAGGTCTTGGTCGCGTCGACCAGCAAGAGGCGCAGCGGAGCCGGTCCTGTCACTGCGGGAGACGATTCCTGGGCCCAAGCGGCAACGCTGACAATCATCAGGAGCGCCATGCAGGCGTAGCCTGTCCATCGAATGCGCATGCTGAGTTCCTTTCCAATCGGAGGACGAGGTCGTGCTGATGTCCTCTCGGTGCGGTCAGAGTCCGGCTTTCCTTCCGTTGAATCCTCTACGCATGCTAACCAGAAGACTGACCCATCAGTCATATGACTGACCGGTCAGTTTTATCCGACACCGAGGGCCGTGTCAAGGGGAACAGGGAGAATCGTCTCGTCTACGGCGAGTGAGGAAGGAACGCGGCCGAGAAGAAGCGGGACAGCTCGGCCGATACCTTTCGGATCGAGGATTCAGGCGATCCTTCGGGATGCAGGACGCGATACAGCCGGTACGACGCCAGCGCACCGATGATGGCGGTGGCGATGATCTCGATATCGTAGTCGAGGGCCAAATTGCTCTTCACCTCCGGGGTCAGCTTGGATACGACGCGTTCGATGATCGACCGGAAGAACGCGATCCCCCGTGCGCGCAGGCGGGCGTCCGAGAGGAAGACTCGCTGCTCGAACAGATCGAGCAACTCGACGTTCGAGGCCACCAGATCTAGGGCGCTGTCGAAGAAGGTTCTCAGACCCTCGCGAGGAGAAACGCCGGAAACCGCCAGTTCGTCGATCATGGAAAGAATCTCGCCGACGCGGGCCTCGAACACCCCCATGAGGAGGTCCTCTTTGCTCTTGAAGTAGAGGTAGACGGTGCCCTTCCCCACGCCGGCCTCCGACGCGATATCGCTGACTCGTGCCGCCGCGTACCCGTGCTTGGCGAACACGCGAAGGGCCGCATCGACAATCACACTGCGTTTCTCCCCCTGCAAGGCCGGTTTGCCCCCTCTACTGGTGTTTTGTGCCCATGTCATCCTAGTCAGGGAGTCGGAAGCGATCAAGCCGACGCCGGTGCCGATTGCCGCGCGCTGGATCAGACGTCGAAGAGTAACGCCTGCTCCGTTCGTTCCACTGACTTACATCAGTCCGAATCGACTCAGCGGCCAGACTCTCAGATACGGGACGCCGACGATGTCCTTCTGGGGAACGAAGCCCCAGAATCGCGAATCAAAGGAGTCTGCGGAGTTGTCGCCCATCATGAAGTAGTGGCCTTCGGGCACTAGAGTGGGCTCGATGCCGTATTGGAATCTGGGGTCGTCGGAGGTGTAGGTGCGGTCGAACTTCGGCCCTTCGAGCTTCGCTCCATCGACGTAGATGTCGCCGCCCACGATCTGGATGGTCTGGCCGCCCACTGCGATGAGGCGTTTGACAAGCATCTGTTTCTTGATCGTCAAACGGATCCCGAAGTCCTCCAGAGTCGACTGATCGGCCGCCTTGGTTCCCAGATCGTACGTGTTCCCTTCGGCCGTCCGTAGCATGACGGACGAGCCGTCAGAGAGACTCGCCAGGTAGCCATTGATGGCATCTTCGGTGAAGAAGGCCATCGTTCCCATGTAGGCGGGATAGATGGTGTCGCCCGTATCGAGCATGAGGTACTCGCCCGCACGAATGCCCGCGACGTCGGCCGCCGAGCCTGCCACCACCGATCGGATGCGCATGGACCGCTCGTGATGGAAGACAACGATGTCGCCGGGCTTGGGGTGTCGGAAGTAGTAGGTGATGCGATCGACGAAGAAGCTGTCCGCCTTCCAAATGTTGCGATCGCCGTTGATCGTCGGATACATGGAATCCGTCGGCACATGCATACGCACGGTGACAAACGTCATGATCAACGCAGCCAACGCCACGGCCACGACGATGATCTCAGCCCACTCGAGGATCCCGCTCATCACGCGGCCTGGATTCCAGCCGTAGTGCCTGACGATTCGAAGAATGAC
>CAZXQL010000185.1:0-3536 GCA_964643395.1 uncultured Thermotogae bacterium | reverse complement strand
GGCCAGCTCCTTCCTTTAAATTGGCAGCTTGAGTTGTCGTGCAACTCACCGTTGGCTGCCGATTGAATGTGAGGGAGCTCTACCCGTTCCACGAGTCGTGGGAATCGTGGACGTGTCCATGCCAACGGAGTTTCTCAGAGCATCTCGGCCCGCTCGACACAACGATCCCCGCGATCGCCAGCACAACCTAATCGCGCTTCGAAGTGAATAGAGCCTGCCCATCGGATCGCGTGTGCATCCCCCGGGCCCGGAGACTACACACGAGACGCGTCTGGTGATACGATCTGCACACAAGAAGGTGAATTGTGTTCGGACGAGCGATTACCCTATTTCGGCTGTTCGGCTTTGAAGTGAAGGTGGATCTCAGTTGGTTGGTCATTGCCGCGCTGATCACGTGGTCGCTGGCCAGTTCGGTGTTCCCTGCCTATCTGGGGTCCCTGTCGTCGGCGACGTATTGGGCCATGGGCGTCATCGGAGCCCTTGGCCTGTTCATGTCCGTCGTCATCCATGAGTTCTCGCACTCCCTGGTCGCACGAAGGATGGGGGTGACGATGACGGGGATCACGCTCTTCCTCTTCGGCGGCGTCGCGTCCATGTCGGACGAACCCCCCAATGCGAGGACCGAATTCCTCATGGCGCTTGCCGGTCCGGTCGCCAGTATCGTTCTCGCTGGGATTCTGTACGGAGTGACGGCCCTCGGTGCGGCCGGAGGCTGGCCGGTGCCCGTCGTGGGTGTGCTGAGCTACCTGTGGATCATCAACCTCGTGCTGGCGGCCTTTAACCTCGTCCCCGCCTTCCCGCTGGACGGCGGCCGTATTCTCCGGTCCATCCTTTGGGGATACTCCAAGCGCCTTGGTTGGGCAACACGGATTGCATCGAGCATTGGCGGAGGGTTCGGCTATCTGCTCATGGGACTCGGCGTGTTCTACTTCATCTACGGGAACCTCGTCGGTGGCATCTGGTGGTTCCTGATCGGCCTGTTCGTCCGAAGTGCCTCGGCCGGATCGTATCAGCAGATGATGACCAAGCAAGCTCTCTCCGGGCATCAAGTGCGTGAGTTCATGGAGGAGAATCCCATCACTGCACCGTACCAGATATCCGTTGAGCAGCTTGTCGAAGACTACATCTACAAGTACCACTTCAAGATGTTCCCGGTTCTCCAGGGCGAGCAACTGGTCGGGTGCGTCACGACAAGACAGGTCAGGGAGCTCCCAAGAAGCGAGTGGAGCCAACACACCGTCAAGGAGCTTTCGATCGGCTGCACGACCGAGAACACGATTTCGCCGGATGCCGAGGCGATCAGTGCACTTTCTCAGATGCATCGAACGCGCCACAGCCGACTGATGGTCGTCGAAGGGGATCACCTCATGGGTATCATCTCGCTCAAGGATCTCCTTCAATTCCTGTCGCTCAAGATGGATCTGGAGGGCCGGGGGACGTAGCGAGGATTCAAAGTTCCAGGACACAATCCCGGTCTGCCGTTGCACGACCGTCACGTCGACTGCCCCGCCGGCGGTTCACGGTAGAACTCTCAGGACACCAAGTTCGGGCCCGCAAACGGAAGAAGCGGACTACGTGCCCACCGATTCCACCTCTGGTGATCGTTCTTGGACACGTCGAGATCAGAGGGGACTCGTGCCCGCTACGGAGTCCCGGCAGAGTCGACTGCAATCCAGGGAGGATCCGTCTCGTCGAGTTCGCAATCCCGGACGATGTCCGCGCTGACATACAGCCGGCCCGAGCTCCCGATTCTTGTGAAGAGCGGAACACCGTCTTGATCGAAGAAGAATCCGCGTACTGACCCATCTAGCGCATCCTGGGGCAGGAACTCGTCAAGCCCAGCAATCTTCTGCAGCTCCATTTGTCCACTATGTTGCACGAGCTGGTACAGCGTGCCTGCAAGGTAGTCAAGCGTGACCAAGAATCCGTCAATCCCGCTCCAAGGCTTCGCCAAGCCGATGGTTTCCCCAACAGCAGCTGTCGCGACGATGTCGAACCACTCGGCGGCCTGCTGTTCGGGAATCTCGCAAAGTCTCATCCCGTCAGGCGTGCTGACCAACAAGTACAGCGCATCTGAGTAGTACTCGGCTCCTAGCACCTCGCCCTCGAGTTGAACGGGCAGTTGCACTTCCTCTATCTTGCCGGTCCCGAGATCGAGTGTCTTGGTCACGCCGTCTTCCGCAACCAACCAGAGCTTCTCGCCGTCACACGCTAGATCGCAGACCCGCGTCATGCCGGTCCGAAGCTCCCAATAGGTGCACTCGGCCAAGTTGATTCCGTACAGAGTTCCCGTTTCCCAGTCAAGCAGGTATGTGATGTCTCCAACCACCTCGATCCCTTGGACGGCCGTGTGGAACAGGTACACTCGATCTGCGCAGTCGACGGCTGAGCTGCCGACACATTCAAACACTGCGGTGACGACTGATCCATCCCGAGGTACGCTGGCAATCGGCGAGGATGGATCATCGGCCGCGCCTTCCCAATGAGAGAAGACCCAGTCCGCTGTCCCGATCGCTCGAACCACGGCGTGTGTCGTCTGGTTCTCCTCCGGCACATGCCTCAACTCGACATGGCAGCCAGCGCGCATGGCCTCTTCAGGGAAGACTTGAGGGATCGGGTCGGCAAGGCCGCTTGGGAGCTCTGCACGATTGGGCGCAAGCGCATCGTGGACGAGTCTCCCGAAAGATGTCAGTTGGGTTCTCTCGTAGTCGTAGAACATGTGGGGGCACCAGTCATGACTCCACACCCAGGCGGTCCACCCAATCGACGATGTCTCGCAGAAGGAGAGAAACGATTCGCCGAAGAACCTGGCGTCTCCGTACTGACAGCAATAGGCGAAGCGAGAAGCATCAGGCCGGATATCGAAACCCCATTCAAAGACAAGCACGGGCAGATTCGCCTCCAGCAGCACTGTCACGTCCTCTCGGAAAGGGATCGAGTTCCAAACCCATGAGTAGACATCGGCCGCATACACGATACCCTTTCGTTCAATGGGGGCATCCGCGATGCCGCTCAGATCCGCTGCGTAGTTCATGCCGGGAACCAGGACGACCGATTCGGGCGCGTACCTGCGAACAGCATCGACCAAGTCCGTTGCGCAGACCCGGAATCGATCCCAGGGCATCGTAGGACTTGGCTCATTGAACACGCTGTACAGGACCCAGGAGCAATCCCGATAGCGGTTCGCAAGCGTAGCCAACGCTTGTCTTGCGAGAACCATGTCTGGATCGTACTTGTCCTCGCCCGGGGCGACCCACTTTGTTTCGGGATCCCCATGGGTCTTCCATGAGATAATGGCGTAGAGGCCCAGCTCGCCTGCCCATTGAACGACACGGTCCAGGTAGTCGATGACATAAGTCTCAGCGCCGACGAGCTTCCAAGCCTCCGGATGAACAGGAATGTGAACGACGTTCCCGCCCCACGCTTTGACCAATGCCAGATCGTATTCGAGTACCGGGGTTCCTGCTACGCTTGCCCAGTACGGATCCTCTATAGCGACCCCACGGAGCACGACCGTATTTCCATTGGGCGCTTTG
>CAZXQL010000184.1:0-3549 GCA_964643395.1 uncultured Thermotogae bacterium | reverse complement strand
CGCCGATCGGGCAGCGCGGAACGACGGCGCCGTACGGGAACTTCGAGAATCCGTTCAACCTGCCGTACTTGGCTGCTTCCAGCGGCGCAGTGTACGTCGCTCGGTGGACGAGTCTTGACGCGCGGCGCGTGAAAGAAGCGATGATCGAGGCGATGCAGCGGCCCGGATTCTCGTTCGTCGAGATCGTGTCCCCTTGCCCCACCAACTACGGTCGCCGGAACCGCATCGGCGACGGGCTGGACGAGCTTCGCTACTACCAGGAGAACACGGTGATTCGACACGGATCGGATCCCAAGCACGCGGACCTGGTCCCCGGCAAGCAAATCGTCGTCGGCCGATTCGTAGACGAACCGCGCCCGACCTACCTCGACCTCTACGACGAGCTGGTCGTCAAGAAGAACAAGTTCGCCTAGCTCGCAACCTTTGGAAGAAGGAGCCGCGATGGCAGCAAAGCCGATCGAAACCGCGCTCATGGCCGCGATCCAGCAGGCCGCCACGATCCTGCCGAGCGACGTCGTAGACGCTCTGAATGCAGCCCGCGAGCGCGAAACCTCGCCGATGGGGGCCGCCCAGCTCGACGCCATCCTGGAGAACGTAGCCATCGCCCGCGAGGGTATCGTCCCGATGTGCCAGGACACCGGCATCCAGACGTTCTTCGTGGAAGCCGGAGTCGGCAGTCCGTACCTTCGCGATCTCAAGGGATGGATCGAGACCGCCGTCATCCGGGCGACCGCTGACGTCCCGCTTCGTCCCAATACGGTCGATCCGTTCACGGGCAAGAACCCGGGGGACAACTCGGGACGCTTCATGCCGTACATCAACTGGGATCTCGTCGACGGTGACGATGTCATGATTTCCGTCTTGCCGAAGGGCGGCGGGAGCGAGAACATGTCGGCGCTCAAGATGCTGCCTCCCGGCGTGGGCATCAAGGGGATCAAGAAGGCGGTCGTCGAACACATCGTGGCGTGCCAGGGCAAGCCGTGCCCGCCGACGATCGTCGGCGTCGGGATCGGCGGCGGGGCCGACATCGCGCTGAAGCTGGGCAAGAAGGCCGTGCTTCGCAAGATCGGCTCGCATCATGACGTTCCCGCGGCTGCCGAACTGGAACGCGAGTTGCTCGAACTGGTGAACCAAACCGGCGTCGGCCCGATGGGAGTCGGTGGTGCGACGACCTGTCTGGATGTGCACATCGAATACGCCTACCGTCACCCCGCGTCGCTGCCGCTCGGCATTCTGGTGCAATGCTGGGCCGATCGGCGCGCTCGGGTGCGGCTGCACTCGGACGGCACCGCGGAGGTGATCGGCGAATGAAGCGCAATCTGACACTTCCTATCGAACCGGCGACGGTTCGCGGACTTCGAGTCGGCGACATTCTCTATCTGACAGGCACCCTGTTCACCGCGCGCGACGAGGCGCATCTACACATGTTGAAGGCCCACGAATCCGGAGAGCCGATCCCGTTCGACCCGTCGCAGATGGCGCTGTTCCACTGCGGCCCGGTCGTGGCCAAGCGAAACGGCCAATGGACGGTGATCGCCGCGGGTCCGACGACGTCGATTCGGATGGAGTTGTTCGAGGACGAGTTCTTGGAGACGTTCCGAACGCCGATCATCATCGGCAAGGGCGGAATGGGGGACAGGACGCAAGCGGCGCTGGAGTCCGTCGGAGCCGTGTATACGCACTACACGGGCGGAGCCGGCGCATTGGCGGCCAAGCGAATCGAGTCGGTCGAGGGTGTGGAATGGTTGGAGGAGCTGGGCATGCCGGAGGCGGCCTGGCTGTTCCGAGTGAGGGACTTCGGCCCGCTCTTGGTCACGATGGACTCGGCGGGCGGGAACCTCTATAAGGATCTCGAACCCATGATCGCTGCCAACGTGAAGGCGATCCTAGAGCGCATCGACGCCGCGTAGCAGCGGTCGTCACAAAGGAGTACAGCATGGCATCGGACGAGCATCTGTCGGTGGAAGAACGCATCGAGCGCGCGAAGATCCCGGGGAAGAAGGCTCCCGGGATGCATGCGTTCTATCGGGGCAAGGTCGAGACCGCACTGAAGTGCTCGATCAACACCTTCGACGACTTCGGGATTTGGTACACGCCGGGCGTGGCGGCTCCCTGCAAGGAGATCCACGCCGATCCGGCCAAGGCGTTCGAGTACACGAACAAAGCCAATGCGGTCGCCGTCGTGTCGGATGGATCCCGAGTGCTCGGACTGGGCAATATCGGCCCCATGGCCGGCCTACCGGTGATGGAGGGCAAGGCCCTGCTGTTCAAGTACCTGGGCGGCGTCGGCGCGTTTCCGATCGTCCTCGGCACCCAGGATCCCGATGAGATCATCCAAGCCGTCAAGTGGATCGCCCCCGGATTCGGCGGCATCAACCTGGAGGACTTTGCCAACCCGAAGTGCTTCTACATCCTCGATCGGTTGCGCGAGGAACTCGACATCCCGGTGTGGCACGACGACCAGCAGGGCACGGCCTCGATCACCCTCGCCGGCGTCATCAACGCGATTAAGCTGGTGGGCAAGGATCTCGACAAGGTGACCTATAGCGTGATCGGGTCGGGCGCCGCCAATATCGCCTTCGTGCGTATCCTGATCCGTGCAGGCGTCCCCGCGGGCAACATCATCCTGTCCGACTCCAAGGGCATCCTCCATCCGGGACGCGAGGACCTCGAAGCTAACAAGGACGCCAATCCCTACAAGTGGACGTACGCCCAGGAGACCAACGCGCAGCGGCGCACAGGAGATGTGGCCGCCGCCATCGAGGGTGCCGACGTCTTGATCGCCGCGTCGAAGCCCGGGCCGGATACGATCAAGAAGGACTGGTTGCGCGCGATGAACAAGGATGCCATCGCCTTCATCATGGCCAACCCGATTCCCGAGATCTGGCCGTGGGATGCACTGGATGCAGGCGTACGCATTGTCGGCACGGGACGATCCGACTTCCCCAATCAGGTCAACAACTCGATCGGATTCCCGGGCATCTTCCGTGGCACGCTCGACGTCTTTGCCACGACGATCACCGACGAGATGGCGATCTCCGCCGCCTACGCGATCGCCAAGACGGCCGAAGACAAGGGCCTGAACGAGGAGTACATCGTGCCGACGATGATGGAGACGGACGTGTTCATCAACGAAGCCGTCGCCGTCGGGCTGAAGGCGATCGAGCAGGGCATCGCGCGGCGCATCCTGACTGAGGACGAGCTGCGCGCCGAGGCCGAAGCCAAGATCCTACATGCACAGTCCGAGACGAAGTCATGGATGGATGCAGGCATCATCCCCACCGCCCCGGACATTCGAATCGGTTAGGACTCGATCAAGACCCGAGGACAAGAGAAGCCGGCTCCGGCAATCCAAATGAGGCCGTATCCAATCTTGAGCATGCGTCACCCCGTCTCTACGTCGAGTCCATCATGCCCGATCTTCGGTCGAGGATGAACGCGTTGTCGCCCTTGCCGGGCAGAAAGGAACCGGAAGATCGGGTTCAGTATGCATCCGATTGCCACTCTACGTAGATCCATGTAGAATATGGAATCGTTGGCGCTTCATGG
>CAZXQL010000183.1:0-3612 GCA_964643395.1 uncultured Thermotogae bacterium | reverse complement strand
GGTGCGACCGCATGGGATCTCGAGCAATTCGAGGAGCTTCTGTTCCCGGCTGCTGCCGCGTTGGTGTGCATCACGGCCAGCGATGAGGAGATCGCCGGCATCCGGGATCTCGCTCATCGCTATCTCGCCGAGTCGGAAGCGCGGGTTGATGTTCCTGAGGACCGGGGAGACGTGGATGGGAGAATCCTACCGTTCACGCGTGTCCTGCAAACCATCTTCGATGCAACCCACAATGAAGTTGTCCGCCAAATCGGCGCGCAGCTGACCGCTCTTCGTCGCCCCCGGAATTGGATCGGTGCGAGCGCACGGGACGCCTACGAGATGGACCGCGCGTTCCTCGAAGAACTCCTGTCGATCCTCGAGACACGGGATCGCGAGGTAGTTCGGAACCGCATCGAGAAGCTGATGGAGCTGCCCGCGGAAGCGATCGATGCGATGAAACGCACCCCGATCGGCGACGTTCCGAGAATCGATATACGCTAGGTCTCGCTCAGCGCAATCCGGCGCTAGATGAGGCGTTCCTTGCCCAACAACCGGCGAATCATCGAGAGCACGCCGGTATGGTGTGCCTCGTGATGGGTCAAGTGAGTGAGCACCGCGGCTTTGCTCACGAAGTACTCGGAGGACGTATAGGGCGGGCCTTCGAGATCCTCCTGCGTGGCCGCCTCGAGATAGGACTTCAGATCCGCGAGGCGCGCATCCAGAATCGCTCGACAGGCACCGACATCAGGATACACGCTCGAGTCCCGGGGCTCGGCTCCCATGTCGAACAGATCGTCCCACCCCTGCTCGTAGGTTTTCTTCCCGGTCAGCATCTCGAGGAACCCTGCCCTAGAGTGGGCGAGATGACCGAGAATCCACATCGCCGAGTTGGGGATACCGGCCGGCTGCTTGCGCCATTCGTCACCCTCCATGCCTGTCGTGAAGTAGGCAATGAACATGTCGCTCCGCTCGAGCCCCATCCAAAACGCTTGGGCCATCGGATTCACGCTGTACCTCCGTGTGAGCAATGAAGTGACTGCAGTTTAGCGGAACGCTCCCGGCGCGGCGACACCGCTCCCTGACTCCTGATGCCTACGCCGGCGGCTTGTGGGCGCGTGCTCTACGACTTGACCTGCCAACGATAGACGCAGGAAGGCTTGCCCTCCATCAGGGTGCCTTCGAGATCCAGCTCGATCTGTGGGCTCACGAGTCGCGTGAACAGGAGGTCCCGGCACAACAACGAGGACCCGTAGGTGTGAAGGCAAGTGTAGGGGACGTGCCTCCGGCAATGCGAATCCAGAACAAGGCGAGATACTGCCGGAATCAACAGTGCAGGACCGGACATCCAGTGCCCGGTCCCGCGGCGGGTGAGTCTTCTCTATTCGTCGCGATGTGCGACTCTAAAGGCAGCGAGCACTTCAGCCGTGAAGCTCATCTCGTCATGAACTCACGGGGTATCGCGCTGTCATTCCTCTTTCACAGTGCATCGTCACAAGACAATGCCCTAGTATGGCCAGCATCTGTGTGAATCGAGCGCCACCCACGTGAAGCTTCCGTGAGGTCGAACGCCCTGTCGTCTGGGGGAGATCTCGATCACCAGTTGCCGTATCCATACAGCTCACGTACCATAGATCCGTCGACGCATGCACGCCGCTATCGCCTGGGCTCTTCACTCATTCGCAAGCTCTGTTCGTTCACGAGAGAGGAATTCACATGACACTTGATGCCCCTTTGCTTCCGGTTTCCGATCGTCGTCTGTCAGAGGTTCTGTCGCAGGTCCTCGGGCTGTCCGCTCGATCCATTCGGGCGACGCCCCTGGGCGCCAGCTCGCGGGAAACACCGTGGAGAGTCGATTTAGGGACAGACGAGGACACACGCACGTTCCTGGTGCGCCTCGGCAAGAGCTGCAGTGCGAACGAAGTGACTGCGCTCTCAGCCATGGAGTCGCATCCGATTCCTACGCCGCACGTTCTTCATTGGGACCCCGAGGGCGAAGTCTTGGGAACTCCGTTGTTCGTCAGCACGTTCATCGATGGCGGTCCGCTTCTCGATGCCATGAAGGCGAACGCGCCATGGGCGGATGCGCTGTACATCGACACGGTCTGTGCCCTCCAATCGATCGCGCGTGAGGACCTGCCACGTGGTAGTTTGGAGAATCTTGAGGGAAGCGAGTCCGCGCTCGAGGTTCTCGAACAGGGATACGAGATGTTCGAGAAGTCGAACCCTCTTGCCGAGGCCGCGTATCGGAAGCTCAAGGAAACATGGCCGGGGCCTCCGGGCGACCGATTCAGCAATGGCGACCTGTGGCCGGAGAACCTCATCATCCAAGGGGAGCAGCTTGTCGGCGTCATCGACTGGCAGCATGCCGGCTTCACCGATCCCATCTTCGAATTCCTGTTGCCCTTCTTCCTCGTTCCCGAGTTGCGCGGGCGCGGCATCGAGGAGAGGTACTGCGAGAGAATGGGGTTCGATCCCGAGATCCTCGTCTGGTACCACGGTCTGGAGTTCTTCGACTCGCTGCGTTGGGTCCTCAAGCTCGGGAAGCCTTACGAGATCCACACTGCCGAAAGCCTGACGCGCGATCTGGAGCAGTGGCTCGAGGAGAGCTAGCCGCAAGCCTCGCTACCGGCCGCTTCCACGCCGACGCTCGTTGCCGCGCTTGTAGTTGCCGGTGGCGCGCTGTAAGAGATACTGAACGTGCTCCTCGTCTGCGTTCTCAAGATCGATAGCGAGCGCCTCACCTCGGGGACCACCGAGCGTTGTGACGCATCGCCCCCCGCGGAAGACCTGCACGGTTCCGTTCTTGTGCACTTGGTAAGTAAACGGTTCGTATTCCATGTCCTACGGATTCGGGGCCGGTTGCTCCCAGATGCCCACGTCGATGTATGTGTAGTGAATGCCGTTGGTGTAGATGTTCGCGAGAGGGGGAGTCTTCAATTGGCTGGTCGGACTGGCAAACGTATCCGGGGAGGCCCACGCTACGTCTTCGATGTCCTGTACGGCATCGATGGCTGGTTGATTCCAGAGCATGAAGTGACGTTCGCCCGATCCATCCTCGTGATCAAACGGGACGTTCGTGACCTCGAGGAGAGAGTAGTACCCACCGCTCGGCCCCTCTTCTCGATACCGCAAGAGAGCCCGCTTGACGAACGACCCGTCCGCGCTCAGTTCCACGGTCAGCTCTGAATCCACGATAGCATCGCCCGAAGTTCCGGGTTCGGGACCATTCCACGACACAGAGAAGTGGCTCGCGTCGGACCAGCTGACAACGGCAGACGGGTTCAGAGACGTCCCGAACGCCCCAATGTCTGCGTAGGTCCAATCGGGGCCGTCCTTCCATACCAGGGTCCCCGACAAGCGCGACGACATTTCGGCATTGACGATGACGAGATCGGTCGATGGAGTTCCTCCACCGCCGGGATTTACGCCTCCGATGGCATCGATGATGTTGTCCAGAAACCCGCATCCAACCAATGCAAGACTGAGAACGAGGACCCCGATACCGCCATACCAGCGAATGCGTCGTCCAACCGGATCGTACTTGGGCATGGAACATCATAGCAGATCCCGCGGGTGGATCCGGATCGTGGATGACGGCCGTCGGCTCAGACGGCCTGTGCCAGTGCTGTA
>CAZXQL010000182.1:0-3613 GCA_964643395.1 uncultured Thermotogae bacterium | reverse complement strand
CCCCGCCGGGAATCCCGTAGTCGATCATCGTCGACGTCGTTTTCTCCATCCGGTCCGGGTACGCAGCGACGAACTCGTGCTGCATGACGAGCATGTCGCGCTCGCCCGGGGCATAGCGCATCTTGGCGAGCATGCGCGAGGCGACCACGTCGAGATCTGTGTTGTCGACAGCCGGGATCGGATCGTCTCCGAGCAGACCCAGCCACTCCAGATCGGCGATCGGCTTCGCATCTCTCGAAATCCCCAGCCGCCTCGCGAGGTCAGCTTTCAGATCTTCGCCGTCCGATCCGATCCGCTGTGCAAGCCAACTGCCGTAGGTGAGGCCGGCGATTTCGTGCCGTTCGGTTTCGTCGAGCAATTCCAAATCGACGATCGCCTTCAGCGTCGTGCACCAACCCGGATAGCGAAGGGTTCCTCGGAACATCGACGTGACGGTGGGAATGCCGTACGTCTCGATGTACGGCATGGAGTCACGGTTCGGATAGACTTCGAGTTCTCCGAATCCCGCAATCTCGCACGGCCAGTGATGGGAGAACAACTCCGGGCCGGGTACGTCGATCACTTCGCCATCTTTCATGAACTTCGCCGGGTTCTTCCCCGCCATTACGACACCGCGCGGCGCCCACGAGAACTTGTAGCCGAACGGGTTGTCGTTGGCTTCGGGGGCCGGGAGCCCGCCTGTGTTCGACGTGAACGATACAAGCGTGCCCCCGTTCTTTTCGATTCGATGGATGATCTGCATCGCCGACATGTGATCGATGCCGGGATCGACGCCGATCTCGTTGAGCAGGATGACTCCCGCATCGTTGGCGGCCCCATCCAAGGCCTGCATCTCGGGTTTGACGTACGACGTCGTCACCATCTGTTTGTCGTGCTTCACGCATAGCCGCGCCACCGTCGGATGGTAAACGTACGGCAGAAGGCTGATCGACAAGTCATGTTCGGCAATGAGTCCCTCCAGTGCGGCTTCGTCCTTGACGTTCAAGGCACGCGCCGTTCCGTTGGAGACATCGCCGACCAGGGCCTGGGCCTTGGCCACGGTGCGACTGGCCACGGTGACGGCAAACTCCTCGACGTTCAGCATGTAGCGAACCAACGGACCGGCCACCAAGCCGGCCCCGAGTACAAGCACTTTCTTCACAACGGTCTCCTTTGCCGCTACGACGCAGCCGCAGCGAGATACGCCTCGATGTATCGGTAATCCGGCGTCAGCGTGCCGTGATGACAGATGACAGCGCGTTTGAGCGGCGCCGGCAGGTTGAGCTTGTCGAAGTCGACGCGGTAGTCGGCTGCCACGATGTCGGGAACGAATCCCTTGAGGATGGCGCTGAAATAGGCTGACGACTCGCGCGGGAGTTCGGAAGGCAAGATGTCCACCGCCATCAACACGGGGCCGCGTCCTTCCACGCCCGAGTGGGTCTCCCCAGTGTCGGGATCGACGACATAGACCGGGTCATCAGGCTCGGTCGCCACGCTGGTAATCTCGATTCCTCCGTTGACGTCACACGAGATATCGCCAATGACTCGAAGCCTAGGCTGATCCCCTGCGTACAGCTTCCGAATCGACTCGGCGGTGACCAGCCGCGGATACTTCGGCTCCCAGTAGATGCAGTTCACGAGCACGGACAAATACGGCAGATAGCGATCGAACGCGGCGTGATACCGTTCGGGATGATCGTAGAACTCCCGAAGCTCGAACGGCTTGTCCGGTACAAGAGGCAACACCGTGTCTTGCTCGCGGAACACGACCTTGCACACGGTCGTCGAGGTATCCCCCGGCCAGTTCTCGGCCAACACGTCGGCGGGCGTAGCCTCGGCCGTCGGAAGCAGGTCGAGGATCTCCTGGGCTCCCTTGGACACGTTACCGTAGCCGGCGACGCCGACCGTCAATGGGATGATCTCCTTCGGAAGCCCGTCTGCCTGAATCGAGGCTCCGACGGCGCGGATGGCTTCCTCGGCAGAGGCCAAATCGGCGTACTGCGAGGCCTGCTCAAGCGATTCGAACGGATTGGCGATGCCCTCCCACGTCAGACGATTGCCCAGCGCCCACAACGTGTCGATCATTCCGGCCAGTCCGGCGTAGTTGCCGAAGGCGATCAGACGTCGTCCGTCGTCGTCGACGATCTTCTCGTAGTCGATGATCGTGCAGCCCAGATCGAGCGCCTTCTGAAGCATCGGCATGTTGAACGCCTGGCCTTTGATGACGTGGGAGAAGAAGACGTACGTCTTGCCCTTCTCCAGCACGTCGATGGGGACTTCTTTCAGGCCGATGATGACGGGGCACGCTTCGAGGTCGTCGGCGACGGCCAGTCCGGCGTCGCGGTAGGCATCGTCGGGATAGGCACGCATCGTCGAAGATTGAACGGTAAACGAGATGTTCGCGGTCCGCGAAAGTTCCTGCAGGTGATCCGGGATCAGGGGAGTCCGCTTCTCCCAGTGATACATGTCCTCACGGCGGAGTCCAATGCACGGGCTCTTCCCCACGAACCATCACCTCGCACTTGGTGGAAGTGCCGAAGTATACCGAACGCCCTTGGGATGGGCAATCAGATGGACATGCTGGGCCCGTGATCCCAGCGCATACCTGTCAGCGCGTGCCCCAGCGCTCGAACGCATCCTTCCCCTCGGTCGTAAGGAACAGCCACTGCTCGATCCCATCCCGGTCGTGATGAAACGATTCGCCGCAGTCGTCGAGGAAGTCCACGACAGCGCCGGCCAGCGTGCGGGCTTGCTCGGACAACGAGTTCGACAACCAGGCCTCGACGGCAGAAAGCAGGGTGTTCGGAACGTCCGTCTGCTCGAATTCCTGCTCCGTCCAGTGTGCGGTCGCCGGCCACGAATGCCGAGCGAGGAAGATCAGCTTGACGAGCGGTCTCAGCGTGCCGTCTCGCAGCAAAGCAAGGTTGATCCACCGATCGCCGCGCTGCGCCGTCTTGCGAGCACGCCCGAGGCCGAACAGAAATTCGAGGAAGTGGACGGTCATTCGTTCGAGCCGAAGCTTCTCCGGAAGTTCGGCCAGTTTCCGGACGACAGGCGCAATGCGTTCCTCCGGATCGTGCAAGATGACGGCGTGTTGGTACGCGTAGTGGAAGAGGTCGTGCGTCGACGTCTTCATCGCGACGAAGTCCTTCCATGGGATGAGGTAGAACTCGTAGTCGACGGCCTTGGGCTCTCCCTCCCGGAGCGTGAAGGTGTGTCGCTCTTCCATCGGTGTTCGCTCGTAGACGGCGTCGTCCATGATGACTTCAATGTCGTAGTCGGACAGCTCGTCGCGGAACGGCCGCGTCGAGGATCCGACGACGTAGATGCCGATGACGCCTTCCTTTTCGAGGTAGGGTCGGATGAGTCTTCGTGCGCGGTCCATGGGGCCTCCTTACGGACGGGGTGGGGCACCGTCCTGATCGATCAACGAAACCGCCTCGTCGAACGTGTGTTCGGACGAGGCGACCTGGTGGGTGGTATAGGACTCGAACCTATGGCCTCATGCACGTCAAGCATGCGCTCTCCCAGCTGAGCTAACCACCCTCTATGGAGGCGGCGACCGGATTCGAACCGATGAGTCAGGGATTTGCAGTCCCTTGCCTTACCACTTGGCTACGCCGCCGGGGGCACC
>CAZXQL010000181.1:0-3624 GCA_964643395.1 uncultured Thermotogae bacterium | reverse complement strand
GGACGTTCACCCGTAAGAACATCCTGACATCCAAGGAGCAGTTCCGCACCTGGGGCGTCCAGTTCGATTGGGATCGGGAGGTCACCACCTGCCTGCCCGACTACTACCGGTGGACCCAGTGGCTGTTCGTTCAGCTGTACAAGAAGGGCTTGGCCTACAAGAAGAAGGCCACCGTCAACTACTGCCCAACCTGCGACACCGTGCTCGCCAACGAGCAGGTCGTCGGCGGGGTGTGCGAACGATGCGGAACCCCTCCCGAGCCGCGCGATCTGGAACAGTGGTTCTTCAAGATCACTGACTATGCCCAGCGGCTGCTGGACGATCTCGACCTGCTGGAGAGCTGGCCGGACAACGTCGTCAAGATGCAAGAGAACTGGATCGGCCGCTCCGAGGGCGCCGAGGTCACGTTCACGACGGAAGACGGCGATGCAATCACTGTGTTCACGACGCGCCCGGACACGCTGTGGGGGGCCACGTTCATGGTGCTGGCTCCCGAGCATCCACTTGTCGATGTCCTGACGACCGAAGAGCAACGCGATGCCGTCGCCGAGTATCGGCAACGAGCGGCGCGCGAATCGGAGATCGATCGGTTGTCCACTGAACGGGACAAGACCGGCGTATTCACTGGCGGCTTCGCCATCAACCCGGTCAATGGAGAGAAGATCCCGGTTTGGATCGCCGACTACGTGCTGATGACCTACGGAACCGGCGCCATCATGGCCGTGCCGGCGCATGACGAACGCGACTTCGCGTTTGCACTCAAGTTCGGATTGCCGATCATCCCGGTGATCGATCGCATCGACGGCGTGGCCAAGAGCCTCGTCTTCCCCGATTCGGTCGACGCCGATTTCGCCCGCAAGCTCGAAGCGATGGGCATCTCCTACGAGCGCGGTCCGGTCGGCGACGTCGGAGAGGGCCTGTTCGTAACGCTTCACGGCGACCAGCAGATGGACAAGTACGTCGAACTGATGCGCGAGCACCTGACAGCCGGTAACTGGAACGAAATCGTCGGTGCGCGGTGGCTGTTCGTGTTCGACGACGGTGTTCAGCAACTCGGCAGTGTCGCGGATGACCGGCAGCTCCTCGAGCGATGCAAGGCGATCTATCCTTCGGTGGACGATAAGCGCACCGTCATGGAGATGCTGCACGGCCTTCCGTTCTATCGTGACGTGCTGTTCCACTCCGAGTACGGCTCGATGATCCACTCCGGCGAGTTCACGGGGACTCCGGGGGACCGCGCCAAGGCCGACGTGACCGCGTGGCTCGAGAAGCAGGGCGTCGGCAAGGGGACCATCAACTTCCGCCTGCACGATTGGCTCATCTCGCGCCAGCGCTATTGGGGCGCACCGATCCCGATGATCCACTGCCCAACTTGCGGCCAGGTTCCAGTGCCCGAGGAAGAGCTTCCCGTGCTGCTTCCAGAGACGGAGTTCATTGGGAAGATGGGCTTGGCCGACATCCCGGGCTTCGCGGATACGACCTGTCCCAAGTGCGGCGGGCCCGCACAGCGGGATACGGACACGATGGACACGTTCGTCGACTCCGCTTGGTACTACCTGCGGTTCATCAATTCACGAGACGACGAGCATGCGTTCGTACGCGACGACGTCGACCACTGGCTGCCCGTCGATCAGTACGTCGGCGGGGTCGAACACGCGATCCTACACTTGCTGTACGCAAGGTTCGTCACCAAGGCGCTGTACGATATGGGGCATGTCGGATTCAAAGAGCCGTTCGCACGCCTGTTCACGCAGGGGATGGTCTGTCATGCCGCCTATCGCTGCCCCGACCACGGGTGGCTGTACCCGCAGGATGTTCAACCAGGCACAGACGCCTGCCCGCGCTGCGGCAAGCCGCTCGACGTATCGAGCTTCAAGATGTCGAAGTCGAAGCGCAACGTCGTCGACCCCAAGGACATCGTCGAGACATACGGCGCGGATACCGAACGGCTCTATACCATGTTCATGGGGCCGCCGGATCGGGACATCGACTGGACCGACGAAGGCATCCGCGGCGCCTCGCGATTCCTGAATCGCGTGTGGAACCTGATCATTTCCTCGGCCGAGCAGTTGGCCGAACTGGGAGGTGTCGTTGACGGCAGTTCGTTGAGCGGGCCGTCCGCCGCGTTGTGGCGCCGGGTTCACCGAACCATCCGGAAGGTGACCGAGGACATCGAAGAGAGGTTCAGCTTCAACACGGCCGTCGCCGCCATCATGGAGTTCTTCAACGAGCTCTCTGCTTACTTGGCGGGGGACGACGTCGATGCCACCCTCCTACGGCAGGCCGTCGACGCGCTGATCCTCGTCTTGTCCCCGTTCACGCCGTTCGTCTGCGAAGAGCTCTGGCAGCGCACAGGTCACGCCGACTCGATTCTGGATCAACCGTGGCCCGGCCATGAGGAGTCAGCGTTGGAGGAGGAGTCCGTGGAGGTGCCGGTCCAAGTGAACGGCAAGCTTCGTGCTCGCGTGACCGTCTCAGCCGCATCCGCGAACGATCCGGCGGCCCTCAAAGAGGCTGCCCTCGCGAATGAGCGGATTCAGGAGTTACTGGCCGGCAAGGAACTGCTGAAGGCCATCCCCATTCCGGGGAAGATGGTCAGCCTCGTCGTCAAGTAGGGAAGGACTGACCATGCCTCGTTATCCGGTCGAGCTCTACGTGCGCTTCTTCCAATCCGATACTGGCGGATTCATTGACGGCAACCAAGTCACAGGGCCTCGCGTGAACGCGGGGCCCTTGCGGCCGGCCGTGTTCGTCGATCGCGACGGCGTCATCAACGGCGACGGCGACTACGTGAATAGTGAAGAGGATTTTGCCTTCCTGCCGGGATCGGCCGAGGCGATTCGACAGCTGAACGACTCGGGGTTGCCAGTCATCGTGGTGACCAACCAAGGCGGCGTCGCCCTCGAGTACACGACGGTCGAGGAACTGGACGCGATCCATGCCAAGATGGCGAGCGCGCTGAGATCGGCCGGAGCTCACGTCGATGCGATCTACGCAGCGCTCGCATACCCGGAGGGCACGATTCCCGAGCTGCGATTGGAATCGCCGTACCGTAAACCCGGAACCGGCATGCTCTACCAAGCCGGCGACGACCTCGCACTCGACCTATCCCGATCGTTCCTGATCGGGGACACGACGACCGACATCGCAGCGGGGAAGAACGCCGGATGCAAAGCCATCCTCGTCCGGACCGGCTTTGCCGGAAGCGACCGCCGCAGCAACGTCGCGCCCGACCTCGTCGTCGACGATCTAGCTGCCGCCGTCGACATCATCCTCACCCGGTACGCCGGCTAGCTGTTTTCTCGCCTCGGTTCCTCCTTCTCCACGAGCTCGACTCACTCCACGAACCAAGGCGCCCTTCGCCTTGGCCCCTTCTCCCCGAACCCCATGAACTCTCCATGAACCCTAGGAACTCCGTGAACCCCACGAACCCACACCGTGGACCATGGACCATGGACTACAAACCATGAACCTCGAACTACGCACTACGGACTGACATCCCCACGAGATATTGCGTCCCGCCGTCGCCAATGTGTATCATGCGGGCGAAACCGGGGCCTTAGCTCAGCTGGGAGAGCGCTTGCATGGCATGCAAGAGGTCAGGGGTTCGAATCCCCTAGGCTC
>CAZXQL010000180.1:0-3634 GCA_964643395.1 uncultured Thermotogae bacterium | reverse complement strand
CGACGCCTTCGTAGATCTGATCCGCTCCCTTCCCATTTGTCAGCTCAAGGACCTTCTCCACCGGATCGACACCAGCTTCGAGGAGGATGACGTCCGAGGCTCCCGCCTTCTTCGCCGCTTCCGCCTGGAACGGATACTTCGCGGTTGCGATGATCGTGCTGACGCCCCAGGCCTTCAGGCTCTGGATCAAGTCGATGCCGATGACGCCACTTCCGAGAACCACTGTGGACATCCCGGGGATCGGTTTGCCAATGCCCATCGCGTGGATCCCGACAGCCAGGACGTCGAGAAGCGCAGCATCTTCGAAGGACACTCCCTCCGGCATCTTGTGCGCTTTGCTCTCATGGACGATGGAGTATTCGCCATAGCCTCCTGGGAGCATCTCGACCAGCGGAATGCCGACGTGGACCAGATGGTAGTCGCACAGTTCGTAGTGCCCTGATGAACAGGCGGCACAGGGCGGCGTCCTCCCGATTTCGACACATCCGTGAAGCGGTTCGACAGCGACACGGTCACCCGGTTTCAAGCTCGTCACGCGCTCGCCGACCTCGACGACAACACCGGCGTTTTCATGTCCGAGCACCGCCGGCAGATTCTTGTCCGGGATCAAGTGGCGGGTCTGCCCACCCAGGTAGTGCAGATCCGATCCGCATATGCCGGCGGCACGGTTGTGAACCAGAACCCAGCCCGGCCGTAGCTTCGGCTTAGGAAACTCCTTGAACTCCAATCCATCGGGCCATAGCCCGCCGTCCCAGACAATCGCCTTCATCATGTCAGACATTGGGATCTCCTCCAGTGATCGATCAACGTGTCACGCGCGTCGTATCGTGTCAAATTCATCGCATTCTCTCCTCCACATTCAGCGTGTCATTTGGAACAGGGAGGCCGTCATCGAATAGGTGGCACCATGTGGTGATTCCTCCGTGAACCCGAGCAGCAGGGTCGACAGACCGGCAGATCTCCATGCACTCGGGACAACGTGGATGGAACCGGCAGCCAGGCGGGGGCGAAGTGGGGCTGGGGATCTCTCCGTGAAGCGGAGGCTCGAGGTCTCGGGTGTTCGGGTCCGGCTTGAGGACAGATCCGATGAGAGCCTTCGAGTACGGGTGTTTCGGGTAGGACAGAACCTCCGCTGCCGGCCCGTACTCGATTGGCTTCCCCAGGTACATCACCAGGAGTTGATCGCAAAGCTGCCGTACGACAGCAAGATCGTGCGTGATCAGTACATATGTCAATCCGAGGTCATTCCGGAGGGCCACGAGCATTCGAATGATCTGTGCCTGAAGCGACAGATCGAGTGCCGACGTGGGCTCATCGAGAATGAGGATCTCCGGCATGGGCGCCAAGGCGCGGGCCACGGCAATTCGTTGCTGTTGTCCTCCGCTGAATTGGTGAGGGAGTTTCTTCCTGTCAGAGGGTTGGATTCCAACTTGCCGCAGAAGCTCGATGGCCATCGTGTGCATCTCTCGCCGCTTCGCAACGCCCAAGTGCAAGAGCGATTCGCGAATGATGCGTTCGGCCGAGAACTTGGGGTTAAGAGAACCCCCTGGATCCTGAAAGACCATCTGAACGCGCTTGCGCAAGTCATGGACCCCGGCACGCGTGGAAATGCTCTGCCCCTTGAGACGGACGGCCCCTGATGTCGGCTTGTAGAGGCGCACGAGACACCTGGCGATCGTCGTCTTCCCTGACCCACTCTCGCCGACGATGCCGAGCGAACGATCCGGCTCGATGCTGAAGTTGATCCCGTCGACCGCGTGAACCGTCTTGGAGACGAATGGGATGTCTCCTGTGACTTGGAAGTGCTTCACCAAATCGACCGCTTCAAGCAGTGGCGGCACGGGCGCCCTCCTTCTCGAACAGATGGCACGCGGCATGCTGGCCATCGGCGACTTCACTCAACGTGGGCACGACCTGCGAACAGATCTCCATGGTGTGTCTGCAGCGCGGGTGGAAAGGGCATCCGCTCGGGAGGTTCAAAGGCTCCGGTACGGAGCCCGGAATCGGCGTGAGATGAATCTGCGCATCGACCTGCGGAATGGCGTGGAGCAACGCAACCGTGTACGGATGCTGCGGCTGTGAGAAGAGAACTTCGATTCCCGCCGTCTCCATCACGCGTCCGCCGTACATTACGATGACGCGATCGCAGATGTTTGCGACCACCCCGAGGTCGTGCGTGATCAGCATCTGAGAAGCCGCCGTTCGCTCACGTAGTTCTCGCAGCAAGTGAAGGAGCTGCTTCTGCACAGTCACATCCAGCCCGGTCGTCGGCTCGTCGAGAATCAAGACACGCGGCTCGCAGATGACCGCCATCACGGTCATCACCCGTTGGCACATCCCGCCGGACAGTTGGTGAGGATAGCGATCCATCAGCCGCTCCGCGTCTGCGATATTGACCTCTTCCAGAAGGTCAATCGCGCGTTTCGTGGCCTCCCGGAGCGTAGAATGGTTGTGGGTCATGTAGACACGCGTGAGCTGCCGCCCGAGCTTCATCACCGGATTCAGCGCACGCATCGGATTCTGGAAACACATCGTAATCTCGGCGCCCCGCAGACGAAGCCAATCCTCCGCCGAGATGCGCGTCAGGTCTCGCCCGGAGAAAAGGATCTCCCCTTCGGCGACGTATCCGGGCGGCTCGACGAGCCCCATCATCGCAAGGGCTGTGACGGACTTTCCCGAGCCGGATTCGCCAACGATGCCGAGTGTCTCTTCGCCGAGTACGGAGAAGGTCACGCCGTTCACGGCACGGACAACGCCGTAGTACGTGAAGAAACGCACGTTCAAGTCGCGAATCGAAATGACTGGGTCCATTATCGCCTCATCTTTGGATCGATGATGTCTCGCAAGCCGTCGGCCAGCAGATTGAATCCCAAGACCGCCAGGAACAGCGCCAGGCCCGGGAAGACGCTAATCCACCAGCGGCCGGCAAGTAACTGACTGGTTCCTTCACTGATCATCGTCCCCCACTCCGCTTGTGGGGCGCGCACGCCGAGCCCCAGGTAGCTCAATCCGGCAGCGTCGAGCATGGCATAGCTGACATTGAGAGCCGCCGTCACGACCATCGTTCCTAGGCTGTTTGGAATGAGATACGCCGTGATGATCTTCCACCAAGGCACGCCGCTGGTGCGCGCCGCGTCGATGTAGGGCATCTCGCGTTGTGAGATGATTCGGCTTCGGATCATACGGGCGAAGCTCGGAACCATGATGATGGTAATCACGACAATCAGGTTTCGCACTCCAGGTCCCAATGCGGCTACCAGCGCCATAGCAAGAATGAATTGCGGGAACGATTTGATCATGTCCATGATCCTCATCAACACAGCGTCGACAGCCTTCCCGAAGTAGGCCGCCAGCGACCCAATAGCGGTTCCGATCAAGAATGCCAGCCCGATCGAGCCAAGCGCGATCAGGAGGTCGACCTGTGCCGCCGCAAGCACCCGCGTGAAGATGTCGCGGCCGTACTTGTCCGTGCCGAAGAAGTGAGAAGCAGAAGGCCCTTGGAATCGCTCCGGCGCGTTGGTCTTGTCAGGCGAGTATGGTAGGGCCAGCGGAGCCAAGAAGGCACTGAGGAAGATGGCGACGACGATGATGAGTCCCAAGAGCGACGCCGGGTTCAGGCGAAATACAAGATACG
>CAZXQL010000179.1:0-3637 GCA_964643395.1 uncultured Thermotogae bacterium | reverse complement strand
ACCAGCACGTCGTCCTCGTTGAACGCCTCGAATGCCCAGTTGTCGAGCTCCATCTGGTACCCGCCATAGGCGCCGATCATGTTCGTCCCGGTCGCATCCCACAGCGGGCGAAGCTTCATCCCCGTCAATGAGAAGAAGACTGGCGAGTTCGATCCTGTTTCATCGAGGATCCACCACTCGCTGTCGTCCTCCTCGTGCGGCGTGCACAGATGAACGACCACTTGTTCCGGGCAGCACGAGTCGACATTCGCGTTCGCGTCGATCACTTGGACGTAGATCGGATCACGGCCGATCCAGTAGGACGATTGCGGATTTCGATCGGCGTCGGTGAACGAGACGACCGATGCGCTCCGTCCTTCGATCGTCGCCGTGGCGACCTTGAAGTCGTCGAAGTCGTTCGGGTCCAGGTAGTACGCCGCCAGCACGTCGCCGACGCGCAGACTGTCGAAGCCCAGGTCGACAAGGATCGAGTTCAGGTTCAGTTGGAAGACGCCGGTATTCGGGCCGGTCTCCTGCGCGTAGAACATCACGCGCGTCACGCCGGAGTCGCTGGCTGTATCGAACCAGGTGACGTTGCCCTGTCCCTGCGTTGCGTACTGCACGTACCACGTGCCCTCCGCGTTCGGCTGATTGGAGCCGTCTCCTTCAAGGTCGATCTCCGGGATTCCGCTGTCGTAGATGTTGTACGCCCAGATCCCCTCATCCCACACGTCTCCGTCGAGGTTGTAGACTCCGCCGACTCGCCACAGCATGCAGAAGGTCGTCGCACTGCTGTCCGTCTGGACCGGGTTCCACGAGCCGGGGTTGACGAGGACGAACACCGGCACAACCTCGACCTCGTTGCAGCTCAGGTTCTCGTCGGGATCGACGACGGTGATTGCGGCCGAAGCGTTGGCATCCTTGTAGACGTCCTGATCCCACGCGATCGTCGCTTCGGTGTCGACGATCTTCATCATCGCGATCGCGACATCGGTGCGATCGTTCGGGTCCTGGACCAGGCCGACCAAGGTGTCCATGTTCTCGAACCAGCCGTAGAACGGGCCGAACGGATGGGGGACCGGGTCAGGTTCCACTCCGATAAACGGCGTATAGTCCCAATTGATCTCGATGTCGAACACGCCGCGCTCATCCCCGAAGTAGCAGAAGTCGCCAAGCCAGTCGTTCCAGAAGATGTTGTCCAGGTCGTATCCGTCGAAGTCGAAGCCGACCCAGTGTCCGCTCCCGCGTTCCAGGTCCCAGTCGATCCGCCGGCCGATCTGGAACGAGACGTTGGAAACGAACAGACCCGTATCGGCTCCCGTCTCCTCGAAGTAGTGGCCCTTCGACGTGCAACCGTCGCGGCCGATGTAGTCGTAGTCCTCGGCGTCGCAGGTGGCCATGCTCTGCCAATCGATGTTGGCGCCCGTCTTCGGGTCCATCAGCTTCACATCGGTCCAGAACTTGTCACGGATGTCGCAATCGAGGTTCTCGTCCGGATCGAACACGACGATCCAAACCGAGTCTCCCTCCTGAACGTTCGTGACCCGGTTCTGGCCGTTCCGATCGGATGAGAAGTAGAGCTCCGCCGTCGTCGCGACGGTTGTAACCGCAGCGACGAAGAGAACGGAAACGCTCACCACCACAAGACCTACCATCGCACGAGAACGAACCATTCCAACCCCCTAGATTCGTCAGGAACAGACATCCAGCATAGGCTGGCCGGCTGGAAGAGTCAAAGGACACGAACGAGCACCTACGGGTGCTCGTTCGTGGGGTTCGTGGAGTTCATGGTGCGTAGTTCGTGGTGCGTGGTTCGTAGTGCGTAGTCCACGGTCCACTGTCCGGGGTCGGAAGGCTGGCATGTGGCGTGTAGCTGGTGGCAAATGGGAGGAGCCAGTTCGTAGCAAAGGGTTCCTGGAGTTCGTGGGGTTCATGAGGACTGGAGTCCACGATGTCTGACTCCTAGCTCCCAACGCATCACCCATCACCCATCACCCATCACCCATCCCCCATCGCCTATCACTCATCACCCTTCTCCCATTTGACCTCGCCCGTCCTTGTGCATATCATTCACGATATGAATGACAGTCATTCAAGGAAAGAATCGAAGTACCTCGCCCGTTGGATCGCGGAGCGATTGCGGCAAGCCGCAGAAGCGCATCCCGTGACGGTTCTGACCGGCGCACGCCAGGTTGGCAAGTCGACGTTTCTGCAGCACGAGCCTCCGTTCTCCGAATGGCGCTATCTCTCGTTCGACCGACTTGACGTCCTCCGGCAAGCGAAGCGCGAGCCCGAGGCGCTTTGGGCGGGTGCATCGGCGGTCGTCCTCGATGAAGCCCAACGGGCGCCACACGTCTTGCTGTCTGTCAAGCAAGCGGTCGACCACGACCGGTCGCGTCGATTCGTTCTCTCGGGTTCGGCAAGTTTGGAACTCCTGGGATCGATCAGCGAAACGCTCGCCGGACGGGCGATCTCCTTTCCTCTCGATCCCATGACATGGGGTGAATGGCAGGGGCTCAAGCCGTCTCGCATTCTTCCCGATCTGCTGGCAGGAGAACTGCCGGGAGAGAAGCACGCACCCCAATCCCCACCCGTTTTCGGACAGCTCACACGCGGGTTCATGCCTGCGCTGCTACCCTTCAGCAAGCGACAGGAAGCCCTGGATTGGTGGTCCGGCTACGTTGCGACCTACTTGGAACGCGACTTGCGCTCGATCTCGCAAATCACGTCACTGCCTGATTATCGCCGTGTCATGGAGCTTGCGGCGCTGCGAACCGGGCAGCTTGTCAATCAGACTGAGATCTCCCGCGACAGTGGCGTCTCGCAGCCCACCGTTCACCGGTACCTCAACCTCCTCGAAGCTTCGTTCCTCCTCCGCCGCGTCCCCGCATTCGCCCGGAACCGAGGCAAGCGACTGATCAAGGCCCCGAAGCTGTACTGGACGGATGCAGCACTCGCCGCGTACCTAGCCGGCCATTACGACGCAGACGTCGTGAGTGGATCCCGGGAAGCCGGCGGCCTATTCGAGAACTTGGTTCTGCAGCAACTTCACGTCGCAGCAAGCTTGCTAACTCCGCAAGGGAGGATCCACTACTGGCGAACAGCTGCAGGACAGGAGGTCGACTTCGTCGTCGAGTGGGGACGCTCGCTCGCCGCGTTCGAATGCAAGCTGTCCAATCGCCCCCGCTACGACGACGTGAAATCGCTGAACCTGTTTCTGAACGACTATCCCGAGTGCGCATGCGGCGTCCTCGTCTACACCGGCACGGAGATCGTGCGTCTCGGAGAGCGGATCATCGCGCTTCCCTGGACCCTTCTATAGCCAAGAAGCGGAAGGGAGGGGAGTAATGAGTAATGGGTAATGGGTGATGGATTACGGGCTAAGCGTTACGGCCCGTGGACCGACTCCCTCACTCGCCACAAACCACAAGCTACACGCCACATGCTGGTCCTCCGACCGGGGACCATGGACTATGGACTGCGGACCATGCACTGCGGATCCTAACCACGAACCAGACTCTCCACTCCACCCCCGACCAGAGAATGGAGCGTCTTATGGGCCATTCTCACAAGCAACGCGGCTCATGGCATGCGTTGCCACGCACCACGAACCGTACTCCCTCGCGATCAGGGAATGGCGCGGTATCCAGGGCCATTC
>CAZXQL010000178.1:0-3648 GCA_964643395.1 uncultured Thermotogae bacterium | reverse complement strand
GGCCCTGCGTCAGATCGAATGGCGTTCCTTCGTAGTAGTCGCGCTGAATCGCCATCAGATCGGCGGCCGACACCTTCTCGTCCGGAACGACCGAGAATGGGAATCGGCGTGCGTACGGATCGAGCTCGAGAGACGGCGCGACCAGGGAGCGGACGCGCCATTCCCGGCGCGTGTTGTAGAAGTCGTCCGCCTTGTATCCATAGACTTCCCAATACCGGAACGGCTTGGTCCCGTTCGGATCCCAGAAACCGAGTTCTTCGCCGACTGAGTAGATGCCCGCACCGGCCATGTAGTTGTCCGGGTCGGAGAGATCGATTTCGCCGATCTGCGACCGGTTTGCGCCAGCGTAGACGCCATTGTCCGGTACCCGCTGAGCGACCCAAACGGCCCCCGGCTTGCCCGATCCGGGCTCCCACAGGGGACCGGCGCCGACGATCTCGAAGACCCAGCCTTCGTTGCCGTCACAGACGCTAATGCACTCCCCGCCGTCGGCGTAGCCGTATTCATCGGCCAGATCGCCCATGATCTGAATGACCTCTCGTGCCGTCTTGCCGCGCTGCAACCCGATCGCCTGGAGCTGCTCGATGTAGAACAGCGCCCCGGTCGATGAGCTCCTGAATTCGCGGCGCCCGCCGAACGTGTGCTCTCCCATCGCGATCTGGTGCTCGTTCATGAACGGGTACCCGATCTGGAAGTAGGTGTATGTCTCGGCCACTTGCGGGATCTCACCGATGACCACCGGCTGCCGATCCGCGCGGTCGGCATGGAGCATGTTCTGGTAGATCGGCACCATCTCGCCGGCCTCGTGCGTCCCGCCGGGGACGACGAACAGGCGCGAGTCGTACCAACCGTCACACGTGTGCGTGGTCATGACCGAGCCATCGACCGACGCGTCCTTCCCAACGACGATCATCGTGCAGTTGCCGGTTTCGGTGTCCTCCAGCCACTGCGCAACCCCGACAACGGCTCCCAATGCAACAACCAGCACACAACACAGCGCTACGCGCAACTTCATTGTGCCTCCTTGATCCTTCCTCATTCCCCTGTCAGCCTCAACTCCTGTGTACGCTCTGGATCGCTCCTGTGACTCACCTCCCTCGCAGTCATCAGGTCGAACAACGGTTCGATTGCGTCATCCAGGGTCTCTGCAATACGGCGTCATGCAGCCTCAGGCCGCCGGAGATGTCCTGCGACGCGTCGTGCCGAACCGTCCGACACGAGGGAAAGCTACCATTCTGCATGGGCCGGTTTCTAGTCATCCTGCTAATCGGGAAATATCAGATGGGTTGTCGAAGGTGGAACACTCGCGTTATGCAGGTTAAACATTCGACGGCATCTACTCATCACAGCATCTGATGGGTCCTCTCATCTCTCATACCAGTCCGCTCCTGACGGGATCAGCGGAGATGAGCCAGATTCCGAATGACGATCGGCATCACCCTCAGAACGATTCCTACGTGTGCGTACAGGACTCCCCCCCATTCTGAAGAGGGGCCACCCTTGCTGAGAAGCTCTACGCCTCGGACTCCGGTTGGATGTGGAGCCGTGCGCACCAGCCTAACGTCGTTCCGCTCTCGGTCTCGGTGAGGTACCTCGCTTTCGGTCCCAGCTGCCGCTCGGCGGATTTGAGGCACACAGAAGGTGCGCCCGGCCAGATGGTGGCAGGACGCCGGACCGGCATCCTGCCACCGTCGCGTCTTCGATTGTCGCCTAGAAGTTGAACAACAGCTCGTCGGCGAACGCCCAATATGCCGCCTCAGCGGCATTCATGCGCGAGCACGTGTAGGTCGTCAGGAACTGACATGCTGCTGCTGGATCAGTCTGATAGAGATCCAGAGCGGCTTGCTCGATCGCGTCCTGCATGAGGTAGATCTCATCCTGCATCGGGCCGAGCACTTCCGCATCTAGTACCGGCTTGAACAGGGTGTACTTCGCGTTCACCAGCTTGCAGACCAGATCGAACGCCCACCACGACGAGTTACGGTCCAGCGTGCTCCGATCGAGAACCGTCCACGATTCCGGGATCTCCGTAACGCCCGTGTAGAGGGGGATGAACGGGCTGATCGCGGGGTTATTGAGACCGAACCACAGCACACCTCCAATCTCGTCCGGGAGCCAGTCACGCGCTTGCGAGACAAAGAAGTACGAGCACCGACTGATCGCAATCAACCGTTGCGACGCGATTTCGCCACCGATGAGGGAGTAGATGTCACCGATCGGCTCTGGGCCGGCCAAGTCGCTCGTGGCGTCGACGTAGGTTCGGATTCGATTCCCGTCCTCGTCGTACGACGTAATGCGCTTGCTGACCAACCACGCTGGGTCCGCCATGATGTCGTATTCCGTATCCGTCATCGTATCACGGTACAGGGCGATGATGTCCTGAACGGACACCTTCTCATCGGGCTTCACCGAAAACGGGTAGTACGCGGCGTAGTTCCAATCCCAGTTTCCGGACGGAGCAAGGACGTTGTAGACCCTCCACAAGCGGGAACTGGTCGAGGTCGGTCGCACACCGCCGTAGGCGAACTTCCATCGGAACGGCTGTCCGCCAGATGGATCGTACAGCCCGAGCTCGACGGCCGTTGCGATGTAGTTGTCGCACACCATGAAGTAGTCGGTATCCTCCGGGTCGATGAGATCGATGCGGCTGACGTTCGGGACGACCGTAATGTGCCCATCAGGCACGCGCTCGGCGCACCATACCGCGCCCGGCTTGCCGCTGTCACTCGTCCACAGCGGGCCGACTCCGAAGACCTCAAACACCCACGCCTCATCCGGATCCGTCACCGTCAGACACTCGCCTAGGTTGCAGGACTCGCGGTATCCGTACTCCACCGCGAGGTCGCCCATGATCTGGATCGCCTCGCGCGCAGTCGTCGCTCTTTGCAGAGCGAAGACTTCGAGCTGCTCAATCGTCATGATCGCGTCCTCGCTGTTCGCGGTCTCCCTTGCCCCACTGATTGTCGTTTCGCCGATGAGCACCTGATGCTCGTTGGCGAACGGGTAGGCAACGTTGAAGTACTTGTACGTGTGGGAAACCTGAGGGATCTCGCCGAGGAGCTCCAAGTCCATCCGATCCCCGTAGACGATCCATTCGTATACGGGAGCCATTTCGCCGGGCTCATGATCAGCCGCGGGTACGATGATGACCCGAGAATCGTACTGACCGTCGCACGTATGCCCAGTGATCACTGATCCGTCAACCGTCGCCAGTTTCCCCGCCACGATGTCCGTGCATGCATAGGCCCCTACAGCACCTAGCACAGTCGCAATGAGCACAGCCCAAACAACCTTTCGCCACAACATACGACTCAACCTCCTAGACCTTCCAAGAGCCTTTGATTGAGTGAACACACTCAGCCAAACGTCATCCGTACTGCTTGTTCACCTCCTTCTTCGTGGAAAGACGACTGAATGACTGCGTCGGCGTTCTCACGCCAGTCAGACTCCGGGGATTCCGGAGCGATGGATCCGTGCAATGACCGATGAGAATGCGCGGACATCCTTATGTGCTCATTTGCCATACTTCCCATGTCAAACCTCCGGGATATCTACTCCTCCGTCTTGGGCGGGAACAGCAACGGAAGGAGCGTCTGGAGATCCAGCGTCTGCTCGATGAAGATCTGTGGGATCCCAAGATCCTCGGCC
>CAZXQL010000177.1:0-3656 GCA_964643395.1 uncultured Thermotogae bacterium | reverse complement strand
GCGCCTGTCTCAACTCCCCGATTGGTCTCTCATGGACATGCCCGACTTGACGGTTGCCAAGGCGGACGACTGTTTCGTGGTTGACTACTGCGGCGACGAGGCAACCGCTCTCGGGATATCGCGCGGCGACGTCCTCCTCAGCATCGATGGCGTTCCGACCGACCTTGCCCTCGATCAGGTCATGCGCTTCATCTCAGGCACTGCTCAGCATCGGGAGATGTACGCCTCGCACCTGCTGTTGGGCGGAGAGCAAGACTCATTTGTGAGTCTCGAGTTCGACTCGTTGTCCACCGGGCAGACTCGATCCGTCACCATCCAGCGGACCCAATCGCCATTTGTTGCCCCCTCATCTCACGATGTGATTGAACAGGTTGAGCCCGGGATCCTGTACGTGGACGTCACGCGCGCGTCGGATGAACTGCTCCGGGACTCCCAACCCGACTTCGCCCAGGCACGCGGGATCATTATCGACGCCCGAGGGTACGTGGGCAGCTTCCAATGGCCTTCGTTCTTCACGGATCAGACGCTGCAAAGCATGAACATGCGCGTGCCGCTGACGTCCCTCCCGGATCAAGTCGATGTGACCTACTCGGACCACCGGACGTCAGCTATGCCCTTTGGATTCCCTCGGACGAACTGCAAGCTGGCGTTTCTGATCGATGCGAACGCCGGCAGTTCTGCCGAACACCAACTGAGCTACTTCGTCTGTGCCGGCATCGGGACGTTCTTCGGTGAGCCGACGGCGGGAGCCAATGGCAACATCAACTACCTGGAACTGCCAAGCGGTCGTCTGGTGTCGTGGACGGGTTTGATCGCCGAATGGCCCGATGGCTCTCTATTCCAAACCGTCGGCATTCTTCCGGACAGCGTTGTCCATCGAACTCGCAAAGGCATTGCCGAAGGGCGTGACGAACCGTTCGAGGCCGCGTTGCAGTTCCTGAGGGCCAGGATCGCAGAGGAATCCTCGTGAGGCTCATAGCGATGCATCGAGCGCATGAAACCATGCTTCGCGGTTCGGTTCCTCCGGACTTCCGCTTTCGCTCGGCAATCCCACGGATGGCTGAGTTGTGCAAGTCGAGAGGTTCAGAGATTCCTCTGATGCGGATTCTCGAGAGCGACCGCCTTGAGCAGTTGCCACGCGAATTGGCTCCTGATCAAGGGAAGAGAAGCTCGGCGCCCAGAATAGTCCCACGATCGCGACACGACGCACAGAAACCCAGTCCAGACCTCGAACCCGAGAAGATTGGCTCCGCGGACCCGAAGCTGATCGTTTCAGAGCACTGCAACCCTCAAGACAAGGAACTGCCTACCCCCTACGCGATCGCGAATACCCGAAGGAGGAACGTCTTTGTCACCGATGAGCTCGATCCATTGACCGACCACACCGTCAGGGTCACGGACCCTACGTAGTATGACGTCTGGCCGAAAACATCGCCGAGATCCATGGTGATCAGCATCGTGCGTTCAGCGGTCGGGCCGTTCTGAATGACCCCGTCATTCCACTCCCACTGATAGCGTGCGACCTCGGAGCCGTCATACACCGCCGAAAGGCCGCCATCCAGAACGAATGTGGCCACAATCTGCCCAGCGAAGTAGCCGTACTGAGCGAGCACAATCCCGGTTTGCGGACCGAACGACAGGATGTGTGCGAACCGATAGCTCGCACTCCCCGTCATGCGGGCAAACGGCTGATGAAGGTCGATCGGGATGGCAGAACCATCCTCGGTGAACCAGCTGGCGGCGAGGATCTGTGCATCCTCTTTCCATTGCGCGTACACGCCACCAAACGAACCGATGGTTCCCCCAAAGGTCAGCGTCTGGCCCTCGTTGGATGTCACAGCTGCGGAAGCGCCCATTCCGTATCCGGTTGCACTCGGCACCGGGACGGAGAAGATGATCTTGAGACCGACAACCTCTTGTCCTGACAGATTGGTGAAGATCGCACTGCTCGGCGGGCCGGGGAACAACTGAAACGCCGGCGTCGGCGCAAGTGCCTGGAACGTCTCCGTGTGTATTGTGAGAGGACCTGCAAATGCGGTCCCGGCAGCCAGGCCGATAACGCAAAGCCCGACAAGGGCCATCCGTGTTGATCGACTTCTCATAGCGCACCTCCTAGTCTGTTCCGAACACGATTTTCTGCCATCCTACATCTGCGTTCCGTACAAAGCGAACTCCCTCACTCGGCCATCTGGCTCAGCGAGGGAGTCCGGCGGAGCATCAAAGGTGACAGGCGCGCCGGTCCGACTCCCGTGCTCCTGTTGACTCTCCGTTTGTCGAGCGGGGGCGCGGTCGTGCCGGCCGTCTAGGTGCCGACGAAGAGCGCGCGAATGACAAACGACTTCGTCACTGACGAACTCGAGTCGTCGAGCCCCCATACGGTGAGGGTCACGGATGCTATGTGGTGGCTGATCCGGCCACCGATGGGGCCGACATCGATCGACATCAAGATCGTCCGCTCCGCTGTCGGACCCTCCTGCATCACTCCGTCGTCCCATTCCCATTTGTAGCGCACGATGTCGGTTCCATCGAATGTCGTCGATAGGCTGCCATCCAGGTCGAACATGACCTCGATCTGCGGAGTGATGAAACCGTCTCCCGCGACGACCGGGCCCTCACCCAGGGGAAGAGAGCCCGCGGCAATGCTGAGGCTGTAGGTCACCGTTCCCATCATGCGAGCAAACGGCTGATGGAGATTGACCGGGAGGGTGCTGCCATCCGCTAGGAGCCATTGGGCGACGAGGACCTTTGCATCCGTCTCATCCCACTCGGCGTACACGCCGCCGTAGTTCGGTATGTCGCCTTCGAAAGTTGCCATCAGGCCCTCGCTCAAGACGAGCGTCGCGTCCGAAGCGATTCCATACCCGCTGAGGGACGGAACGGCCGACGAGAAGATCAACTGAAGCCCCACAGCGTCCTCCCCCGTCAAATTGGTGAAGATCGCGCTTCTCGGAGGACCGAGAAACAACTGATACGGTGGCGTCGGAGCGAGCGCCTGGAATGTCTGCGTTCGTATCGCGAAACCAGCCGCAAGCGCAGTCCCACTGACCAATCCGATGGCGAAGAGCCCGACCAGCGCCACCTTTGCTGCCTTAGTCCGCATGGCACACCTCCCAGTCTGCACCCAATGCGATTCCTCGCCCCATCCTACATCTGCGCGTTCCGCGAAGCTATCCTTGGTTCGCCAACTACCTGTGTGGCCCCGTGGGCGGTTCGCCAGATGCGCCGACCGATGGGGAAAGCTCCGAGTCCGGAAAGCGCTCAGCAGCACGGCCGGGAGACCTGCGTCTCTTCTGCAAGGCGAATGTGCAGTGCGGCGAAACGATCGGAGGGTACACTCTCCCTCTGATCGTGATGCCGAATGACGGCACCGAGAAGATCGACTGAATCGAAGGAGGGGCCGAGTGGAGACGCTGGCACTGCAGGACCAAGCGACACTTCGGGTAACGTCAAGTCGTGGATTCACGTATCACGCCGGATTGCTTCTTGCGCGTGACGACGCACTTCTCATCGATCCAGGATTGCTGCCGGACGAGATCGACGCCCTCGCGAACCATGTCCCGGCCTCCGGAGTCTCGAGCCGGATGTTCCTGACGCATGGGCACTGGGATCACGTCCTGGGCCCCGAGAGGATGGCGCACGTCCCAACGATCGCCCAT
>CAZXQL010000176.1:0-3719 GCA_964643395.1 uncultured Thermotogae bacterium | reverse complement strand
CTGGGAGAACTGCGTGTACGTGTAGGCCACTGTCCCGGTGGGCTGCGGTCCCGCAAACGATGTGTGAATCGTGACGCGATGATCCCTCCCCAATCGGACCATTGCCGAGGCTTCCGTCTGACTGACCGAAATTCGCAGGCGATCGAGATAGGAGAGCGTCAAGGCTCCCGTTGCTTGGTTGGGCGCCAACACGTAGGCGTCGAGCGGGAGGACGTTGCTGTTGACGGCGCCGACAACCTTGACCGGTGCGTTGTTGTTGAGTCGATTGCGATCCGGAATCTCGTGATGGGGGTCGATGGCGACACTATCGACCCAAGTGGGAGTGACGAACTCGAGCACGGCTGACGTGTCGACGCCGTCCCACTCCTGTTCGGCCGTCCCTCCCGATTGCATCGTCGCCTCAATGACGACCGGCTGCGCAACGCCGCCGTCGCGCATCACGGACACTTTCGTCGTGTAGACGCCGTCCTTCAAGGATCGGTCGAGAATGCGAATGGAATAGTCGGCCGATCCCGGTCCGAACACCCAAAAGTCGAAGAAGTCGGACAGCGACTGACCGGACTCCTCCTCCAACAGCGCCTGGAAGCTCCTTGCGTCGAGGATGTCCGCCCGCCGCTCGGCGATGGCGCGCTTCAGTGCGCGGTCGAATGCGTCCGTGCCGATCATGGAGGCAAGGGCGCGGGCGACCATGTATCCCTTGTCGTAGAGACGAACTGCGTCGGCATTGCCGAATCGGACGTTCTCGGTCGGCTTGATCAGTTCCTCGTCGAACCCGGCTTCGAGACTCAACAGGTATGGCAGCTCGACGAAATGCTCGCGCAGATTGAAGAATCCCCATTGCTGCTTGACGAACTGCCCCACGATTCCAGGCATCTGCGGGGCGAAGACGTTCGGTTCGTACGCCCCATAGAGGTCTTCGAAGTAGCTGATCGACAGATACTGCGCCAGCCCCTCCGAGAGCCACCCCTCGGCATCCAGGTCGACGCCGGTTCCCAATCCCACCCATTGGTGGGCGATCTCGTGAGCCAGGACGTATTCGGTCATCCGGTAGAGTGCACCGGGAAAGAGCACATCGGCGTGCGTGAAGAAACGTGACGACAGCCAGACGATTCCGTCAGCGGCGAACGCCTGGCCGTGCGGCGTCGGATTCTCGACGATCGTCAGCGACTCCCTCGGATACGGACCGTACCGATCGATGTAGTCGGCGAGAATGTCCCGGGCCCACGTCGCGACGAGTCGCGCTTCATCCCCGTGGTAGGGCAGGTAGTCCACCTCGATCGACGGCGTTCCATCGAGCTGATAACTCTCGTAGTCGGCTCCGACCGAAAAAGCCAGCGAACGGCTCGGGGAGTCGTTGCGCACGGTGTACGTCTGCACATCTTCGCTGTCGGCGTCCGTCTGATTCTCCCCGGAAGATTCGTCCTGAGCGACCTCCTCCACAACATCGGTGCCGGTGATGAGTTGCTGATCGGCGGGGATCGTGATCGTTGCGTCGTATTGCAGCCACGGGAAGACGAGCGGGAATGAGTCCCTGCCGGCATATCCGATCACGCCGTCGTTCTCCACCAGGTCGGCTTGATCGGGAAACAACGTGGGGAACCATCCGAACCGCCACGTCAAGACGCCGTCGGTCACCGCCTGGTCTCCCATGGTCGTGCGGGGAATCTCCGTCAGAAAGCGGCACCGGAGCGTCACGGGCTGTCCGACATCTGCGTCTGGCAGGTCGACCGCCAACGCGCCATCCTCCACCGAGTACGTCTGCCATGCAGGCGGCATGGCCAGCAGCCGAAACGGGAGCTTCTCCGCACCCGTGTCCGTGACGCGCTCGACCGACAGGACGCTGATCCGAGATGGCTCGAAACCGTACGGATACACGGCATCCTGCTGCTTTGCAGACAAGTACGGGTTGGGCTGCGCGTCCAGATTAGCGAGCAGCGAGAAGTAGACGGTCGCGGATTCCGGCACGAATTGCAGGTCGAACGAGCCGTCGATCGTTCTCGATTCCGCGTCGTATCGAACATTCAGCGAATAGGCCGGCTCGCTCGCCTGGGCGACGAGCGGCGTTGCAAACAAGATCAATAGCAGGGATGTAACGATCAAGGTGCGCATGATGTCTCCTGTGGGATTCCTAGCTTAGCTTAGGCGTCTGAGTCGTTGGGTTCGAACGAACGGTTGACCATCACACGAGCGGTCGTGATTTCACGGTCGGACGCTCGCTCGACGATGAGCTTCACGGGGCCGATTCTCACTTGATCGCCCTGCTTGGCCATCGCTCCCAAACGGTTCTGGATCAACCCGTTGACAGTAACTCCCTCATCTTCCGGAAGCTCGATATCCATGGTGCGATTGAGATCGTGAACGGCCGTATCGCCTGTAATCAGCGCTTCGTCGGCCGATAGCCGCTTGACCAACGCGGTCGGCCGGTCGTACTCGTCCTCGATCTCGCCGACGATCTCTTCCAAGATGTCTTCCAAGGTGACGATCCCCGCCATGCCGCCGAATTCGTCGATGACCACGGCCATGTGGACCTTCTGGCGCTGGAATTCCCTCAACAGAAGGTTGATCGGCTGCGTGGTCGGCGCATAGTAGGCGGGGCGCTGCAACGCTTTCAGATTCACGTTCGGATCGGTCAGATCGCACGCGAGAAGATCCTTGGCATACAGGGTGCCTGTGACCCGGTCGGGGACCTCCTCATAGATCGGGAACCGCGAGTGACCGTCCTTGGCGACGAAGTCACATGCCTCGTTCGGCGGCGTGTTGATCTCGATCGCTTGGACGTCGGGACGTGGAACCATGACCTGTTCCGCCGTCATCTCGTCGAAGTCGAGGATGCGGCGGATCATCTCGCCGCCGGCCTCGTCGAGCAGCCCGGACTCTTGGGATGCGTCGATCAACGTCTCGATTTGTTCATCGGAGACTTCGATCGGCTCCTTCTCGGACAGATCGACGCCGAACGCGCGCCCGATCCAATGCGCAATGCCGCGGAACAAGAAGATGACCGGGCGCAGAAGCCGCGTCATCGCGTAGATCTGATTGATGGTCCATAGCGTCAGCCGTTCGGCGTTGTGCTTGGCGAAGTTCTTCGGTGTGATCTCGCCGAACACGAGCAACGAGATCGTCATCACGCCGGTGGCAATCAGCCCCTGCAGACTTGCCGATAGGTGCGACAGCCGCTGGACGACGAGGAGCGTCATCACGGAGCTGGCCATCACGTTGGCGAGATTGTTCAACACGAGGAGCGCGGTGATGAGATCGTTCGGCTCATCGTGCAACAGCGTCAGTCCGCGTCTCTTCTTGGGATAGGTATTGATCAGATAGCGCAAGCGCCCCTTTGCGACAGACGTGATCGCCGTCTCGGTACTTGAGAAGTAGGCGGATGCGGCAATCAGAAACACGAGCAGCGCAAGTTGTGCGCTTATGGTCACAGTCGGGTTCACCTCACGAATCCGTATTATAGGTGGACGGCGGCATCGTGCAACAGCGCGGAGCCATTGATGCTTCGTCGCGCGAGTCGGTACAATAGCCGTTCTCAAGGAGGCGTGCGTGGACATCGAAGAGCTCAAGGAGATCATTCGACTGCTCAAGACGGAAGGCCTGACGGAGATCACGGTTTCCGACGGGGATCAGCGAGTGACCGTGAAGCGCGTCCTCCGTGCGGAGCCGACCCTCTCAGCGTCCCAGACGGCCTCGGACGATGCGCCCTCCTCCCCATCTGTCCC
>CAZXQL010000175.1:2632-3975 GCA_964643395.1 uncultured Thermotogae bacterium | reverse complement strand
CGCGCGCGGTGAGAACGTCGGCGCATCGGCACCCGGGGATCTCCTCCTCGCCGGTTTCGCCGGCGATGCCGAACCGCGCGCGTGCATCGAACCGCATGAATTCGGGGCGCAGCCGGTATCCCGAATCGGGAATCTCTCCGATTCCTCGCCATCGGACGCTCGTGGACTCGAACACGATGTCAATCAGGCGCTGCGCGGCTTGATTCCCCTCATCGGAGACGCCGCGCGGAAACGCGTTTTCCACGAACCCAACCCCGTCGTGGATCTGGCGCAAGATCAGGGCGACGGCATACAGGATATCCAGCGGCTCAAAGCCGCCGACGACGATGGGGATGTCGAACTCGGCCAGATGCTTGGCATACGGGGCCAATCCGAGGATCGTGGACACGTGCCCCGGCGCCAAGTACCCGTCGATCTTCGTGTCCGGCAGGGCGAGCAACGCGGCCATCGCTTCGGGGATCTTCTTGTGCGAGACCAACACCGACAGATTGTCGGGGGGATCGTCGAGCAGGATGGCCGCCGTCATAGGCGCCGTAGTTTCGAATCCGACGGCGAAGAAGACGACATCGTTCGCGGTCTCCCGGGCGACGTTCACCGCCTCCGCCGAGGAGAGAACCACTCGGATATCGCATCCGTCGGATCGAGCCGCTTCGAGGGTCACGCGAGTCCCGGGGACGCGCGTCATGTCACCGAACGTACAGACCGTCGCGCCGGCCTTCGCGATCTGCACCACAGCGTCGATGTCGGCGGTCGGGGTCACGCAGACCGGGCATCCGGGGCCTTCCAGGACGTCCACACGATCCGGCAGAAACCGGCGTAGACCGTATCGCGTGATCGCCATCTCGTGTGTTCCGCACACGTGCACGATCTTGATCGGCCGTGGAGGAGCTAGAATGGCGATCGCGTCCGCCAGCCTACGCGCCCGCACCGGATCGGTCAGCTGAAACGCCCTAGACATCAGGAATCTCTCTTGTGATGACCCTGCTCTTGGTCACCCTCACGAGAACGCGTCGCGTTCTCGCCCGAACTCACGTCGTTCAAATCGAGTGAGTTCGCCAACTCATCGAACAGCTTCAGCGTCTCCTCGCCGTCCTCCGGGGACAGCCGGCGAATGGCGAACCCGGTGTGGACGAGGACGTAGTCGCCCGGCGACAAGGGCTCGGTGAGCGTGTCCAGACGCGCCGTCGTCCGCACGCCGTTGTAGTCGACGACGGCCTCTTGATCTGTAATGGAGATTACTTTCGCGGGAGCTGCCAAGCACATGTCAATCACCGGCCGAAGTATAGCCGAGTCGACGTCACATCTCAGAGCGCGACGTGTGTGTGCGCACCGGCCGACATCGG
>CAZXQL010000175.1:0-2622 GCA_964643395.1 uncultured Thermotogae bacterium | reverse complement strand
TCCATCCCGAGCGGGTATCGGCCCGAAGGCGAAACTCAGGGTCCCGGCTGCGCGAAGGACCCTGAGTCACGTTGGATTAGTCGTCCGATTTGGCCTCGACGAACGTTCCGTGACCGAGGATGTCCGCGATGTTGGCGCCGGCGTCGATGACGGGTTCGATCAGCGGCGTCCCTGCGGTCAACAGCGTCGTCACGCCCGGTCCGTGACCGGAGAACAGGCAGTCGGAGTGCACGACGATGCCGATGGTGACCGATCCTTGCCGATACGTTCGGCCGTAGCGATTGTCGTGGTCAAGAAGCGCCACGAAGTCGCCGAACCGGATCTTGTCCAGCCCGTACTTCTCCACGGTGGCAGGATCGCTAGTCATGATATCGTAGTCGCCGGTTCCCGGCATCGTGGCGCCGACACCCGAGCCCATGCACGTCGGCGGAACGAGCGTCGTGACAGGGACGCGCAGACGTCCGTCGGCTTCTTCGATGTTCATCTTCTGCAACAGGTCGGGATCCAGGTTGAACGCCGAGATGTCGGGGTAGTCGAGCAGCTTCAGGCCCAGTCCGCGCCCGCGAATGAGGATCTTGTCGTCATAGGACATCCTCTCCTTGGTCTCGCGCGGGAACTCGACGATGACATGCTCGCTGCCGCCATGGTGTCCGATCGCATACCCGGTGCTGCCCTTGGCGTCGCCGGAGATCAATGTGGCCACGTTCCCGGCGCACGCGTACAGCTGCAGGGAGTTGTTCGGATGCTCGAACGGCTTGTCCGTATTGGCCGTGCAGCTAACGCTCGGTTCTACATGGTCGCCTGCCCAGCCGAACGCCGGATCGCCGACGGCGATGTTGACGGAGATTCCTCCAATACTGGGCAGCAAGAACGGCACGCCTTCATGGTCGACGCCCCAACGGGCACGAGTCCGCGGAGGACCTGCCTTGCACTGCAATAGGAATTCCACCACACGATCTGCGTTTGTCTTCAGCATCATGCCTCCAAGGAGAATGGTTTTTCCCGATTGTACCGCGCAGGTGAGGCGGCTGCTTGTACAAGTCCGCACCCCGGCGTAGTCTTCGTCACGAGGTGGTCCGAATGGTGGACAGCTTGTACGAGAGGATCTACCAGGTCGTGGCGCGTGTCCCCGAGGGACGCGTGGCCACGTACGGCCAGATTGCCGAACTGGCAGGAATCCCGCGCGGTGCTCGCCAAGTGGGGTACGCGATGGCCGCTCTGGGAAGAGGACGTCCTCGGCCCGACATCCCGTGGCACCGCATCGTCAACGCCAAGGGGGAATCGTCGATCGGGGTCGGGCAAATCACGCGGCTGGAGGCGGAAGGCGTTCCGTTCGGCGAGAACGGACGCATCGATCTCAACCGCTTCGGCTGGGACGAAATCGAGGAAGCATGAGAATACGACGACTTGCACTTCTTGCGGCAGCCGCCCTCACGCTCGCGTTGGCAGGCTGCTTCGGACCGGTCGAGCGGCCGGTCGCGGACTTCACCTGGTGCCCGGACGGGTCGGTCGGGGCGCTCGACTATCAGTTCACCTCGACATCGACGACCGTGCCCGGGCAGTGGATTGAAATGCTTCGATGGGAGTTCGACGACGGAACCCCGCCGGAAATGGCGACATGGAGCGCCTGGCACCGGTTCACGGAAGAAGGCACGTATTCCGTGACCCTGACGGTCACCGACTCGCGCGGCATCTCCGGAACCGTCACCCACGACGTGCCGGTCACGATGGCTGTGGAGATCTTTCCCAACTGGCAGCTCACGCTGGGATGGCCGATGCGAGTCACCGGCACGGTGGCCAACCGCGCCGCCGTGAAGCTGACCACCGCCGTCATCAAAGCCAAGTTCTACGACACGGACGGCGTGCGGATCAGCGACGGTACGGTGACGCTCGAGGATCTCGACCCCGGGGAAATGGTCGCGTTCACGATCGAAGCCTCCGAGCCGTCGGCGCGCATCTTCCACGCCACCGTGGAGGTCGACTCGTTCACCGCCGACTGCCCCGACCTGTGGCTGTATCCCGTTGCCGGTCCCGAGGGTGAATGACCGTCGTCGCCGACCTTCACATCCACTCGCGCTACTCGGCGTCGACCAGCCCGCAGATGGAGCTGCCGACACTAGCCGACTGGAGCCGCCGAAAGGGCATCGACCTCCTGGGTTCGGGAGACTGCACCCATCCGGAGTGGTTGCGCACCCTCGCCTCCGAACTCAGGGAAGGGGGCGACGGGGTCTATCACTATCGCGACACGGCGTTCCTGGTGACCGGAGAAGTGAGCCTCGTTTGGCGACAGGACGGCAAAGGACGACGCATTCATATGGTGCTGCTCGTCCCGTCGATTGACGACGCATTCCGAATCCATGACGCGCTCGCCGAGCGAGGCAACGTGGCCTACGACGGCCGTCCCATGCTCGGGATGTCGGCGCACGACTTCTGCGAGATCGTCTGGACCCATTCACCGGACACGTTGCTGATCCCCGCCCATGTCTGGACACCGTGGTACTCGGTCTTCGGCGCGAAGAGCGGATTCGACTCCCTGGATGCCTGCTTCGGCGAGTTCACGGAGCACATCGTCGCGATCGAGACCGGGCTTTCGAGCGATCCGCCGATGAACCGGCGCGTCTC
>CAZXQL010000174.1:0-3982 GCA_964643395.1 uncultured Thermotogae bacterium | reverse complement strand
TTCTCCAACTGAAGGAGGAGAAGGATGTGAGACGCCTCGGTCGGCGAAAGATCCGCCCGTGCAATGATATCGTCCATGTGAACCGGTTCAAGACCGATCAGTTCGTAGACAGCGGCCTCGGCTTCGCCCAGCTTGGGGGCGGCATCGGCTTCTTCGTCCGGAGGCGCCTCGCGGGCAACTTGGAGATCGGGATACTCGTCGATGATGTCGTCGATCGTATCCACCAGCTTCGCGCCTTGCTTGATCAGCCGGTTCGATCCTGCCGAGGTCAGCGTGTTGATGTTGCCCGGCACCGCGAACACGTCGCGGCCTTGCTCCAGAGCGCATCGCGCCGTGATCAGGGCGCCGCTTCGCTCCGGCGCCTGGATGACGATGACGCCGCGGGACAGCCCCGACAGGATGCGATTCCGCTGCGGGAACGTCCACTTGGCCGGCCGGCTGCCCATCGGATACTCGGACATCACCACGCCGGTCTCGACGATTCGCTCGTAGATCGGCTGATTGCGTTTGGGGTACGGATAGTCGATCCCGCAGCCCATCACGGCGACCGTGAAGCCGCCGACGTCCAGCGTCCCTTGATGCGCGGCCGCGTCGATTCCGGCCGCCAGGCCGCCGACAATGATGAACCCCCGTAGGGCCAGCTGAGACGCGAACCGCGCCGCGATCATCTTGCCGTATCGTGTGGCGTGCCGCGTCCCGACCACGGCAATCGTACGAGCCGAGTCGATCGGTTGCTCTCCACGGACGTACAGCGCCATCGGCGGATCGTCGATCTCACGCAGCACGGCCGGATAGTCGGGATCGACCAGCGTGACGATGCGGACCGCCTTCTCCTCCGCCTTGGCCAGCTCCTCGTCGACCGCCTCCTCGGACCGTGCCGACGCAATGGCTTCACCGAGCACGCGCGAGCCGAACAGCTGCGTGAACGCCGACGCGGGCGCGTCCCAGATCTCTTCGAACGACTCGAACTTGGCAAACAGCCGCTGAGCCCGCTTCGGCGAGAGTTGCGGAATCAAGTTCAGTCCAATGAGGCAGTCACGATCCGTACGCGTCATGTCGGCAAGACTATATCCAGCGATCCGGCATCGTCAATCGTGCATGCCCCGTTGTGTACCGAAACGTGATTCGATACCATGCCCGAGATCATGCCTTTGTTGGGTTTCGTGTTTCTATTCCTCGAGTTCTTCGTATTCATCGCCGTAGCTCGCGCAATCGGCGTGGGCCCGTTGTTCGGCGAAATCATCCTCACCGGGGTCGCCGGATACGCACTGATTCGATTCATGGCCCGCACGGCGTTCCAGCCCGCCCAGTTGATCGGCCTGTTCTTGCACGCCGTCGGACCGAAATCGCCGACACGGCGGCCAGCGGAATGGCTCCTGTTCGGAAGTCTCTTGCTTCTGATCCCCGGTATCGTCACGGACGTCCTCGGGCTGTTCTTCGTCATCGGCTACTTCCTCCGCCGTGGCCCATTGCGTCAACCGCCATCGAAGTCGGATTCGATCGACATCGAGTTCGATGTCCGCGACGACTCCGATTCGTAGTGAGCGATCAGGTAGACAAACGCGACGCACCCCGCCATCCAGATCCCAAGCATCGGGACGACCGGCAACTCGACCCACGGAAGCCCCGCCAACCAACGCACGACCGCTTCGAGATCCCGTAGCAGAAATGCAAACGGGGCCGCCGCCACGGCAAACAGGGGCGTTCCCATCAAGAGGACGGCAACCAGCCCCGCCCACAAGGACAGCGCCGCCAGCGGCACGACGATCGGATTGACGAGAACGGACAGCGGATGGAAGGCCTGGAAGTGCCACGCGATCACGGGCATCGCCCCCGCCTGCGCAGCCCCGGACACGACGAGCAGGCGAAGCAGCCACTGCCAGGGCCGCCGCAGTCCGTTCACGCGGGGACTCGCTAGGACCCGAGTCCCCCATCCTGACGGCGAAAATGCAATCAGGATCGAGGCCGTGGCCGCCATCGTCAGCTGAAATCCGGCATCGTACAACGCGCCGGGCCGCAGGAGCAGGATGGCGATGGCGGCTGCAGCCAGCCCGTTGAGCGGATGCACCCACCGTCGCAGGATCAGTCCGAAATCCGCAAGGACACTGCCCGACGCCAGGAACGCGAACAGGAGACCCGCTCGCACCAAGCTGACCCGCGGGCCGACGACAACCAGGGCGAGGACAACCAGTGCGCCGACCACTGGGTACGTGAAGCGCGGACGTAGACCGATCCACCGCAGCCCCCACCACGCAACGCCGAGGAAGATGCCCAGGTGCAGGCCGGAAACGGCCAACAAGTGCATCAACCCTGTCTTCGAGAACGCGTCCTCCGTGTCTGTCGACAACGCCGATCGGTCGCCCAGCATCAGGCTCTGCGCCATCGCGGCCGCGGATGGCGACAGGCTCTCGCGGAATCGCGCCAGGATCCTCTGCCGCAACCCGTCGCCCCATCTCCATAGGCTCGGTCGGTTCACGGCGTCCTCGGCAGGGGCTACATCATCCGCGAACAAAGTAGCGAAGATGCCGCGGCGGGCGAGATAGGCAGGGTAGTCGAATCCGTCGAACGCTTCGGGCAGCTTCATCGAACCGTCAACGCTGACCTCATCGCCGATGTGGACGGCGCCGAGCGGCGCCTCGCAATCCCACACCACGGCCGCACGCCCCGGAAGGTCGTGCGGAGCGAGCGTGAATGAGATCGAGTCGACACCGACATCGGGGTACGACGTGACCGTTCCCGTCAGCGACTCGATGCCCGGTGCGCGCCGGATGAGCCAGTCCGGGAACTCGTTGCCAACGGAGCCTCGCAGCATCCCGAGCAGCAGGACGGCAAGCAACAGCGCGGCCACCCGCCCGGTACGCGGGATTACACGTGGGATGAAGCCCACGGCGACGGAGCAGGCCGCGACGATCCAAAGAACGATCGCCGAAACGGACAGCTGGGAAGCCAGCGCGATGCCTGCCCCGAAACTAAGAGCGATACCTGTGACTGCGTACGTCATGATGTCGTGCATGATCCTACCTTTTACGCATTGCCTTTGACCAATGCGGGGGGTAGAATCAGTGCGTGATCTTTGACAATTGGGGGTGACCGGCTTCGACGGAGTGTGTGAAGGAAGGTTGCAGGCGGAGCGCTCGCTATCTCCTTAATCTGGCGAAACCAAACAACAACTGCGAACAATTACGCTTTCGCAACGCCGTCCCTAAACTAGGGACAGCCGCCTGATGAGACTTTCCCGTGAGTCTCATTTTGGCGTCGACAAAGCGGGTATATCTCGGCAAGCGCTTCCGGTGCCGTGACGAACCTTAGGAAGCTCGACTCGTATGACCTAGTCCGCAGGGGCATGCGCGTTCAAACCAAAATGTGGAACTAAGCCTGTAGACGCCAACCGGAATGCATTTCGGACGCGGGTTCGACTCCCGCCACCTCCACCAGTTTGAGCTACAATGTCTTTCTCATCTGTGTTTGTGGCACATCCCCTGCATTGACCTGAGGTTCATGAATGGTGAACACCGAGACAGGTCTGGGGGACTGAACGTAGAACGCGCGTAGCCGTCGCGAAGTGGTGCCCCTTGCCCTCATCGATGAATCTGGTGCGATGAAGGCCCTACGGGATCTACAGATCGGCCATCTCATGCTTCACAGAACAAGTTCCGGTCATTCGGAGTACCACAGTCGGATAACTTCCCGAGCTGGCTTGAGTCTCGGACTGTGCGCAAATGGCCAACCAGAGAAGACGACGCTGAAATCCAACTGAGATCCCATACGAGGTGGAATACTCCCTCAATCCATTCTTTCGTTGAACCTACTTGCTTGGTAAACTGCCTCGATCATCTGCACCTATTCATTGCTGTCAACAACCTTCCCTGTGTAGTCATAGCGCCATGCGCACTGGTTTGCGCAGCCATAGCTTGCTTGCATAGCCGAACTCTGTGATCAGGACAGGCATGTGGAATTCCTGTTGAACTGGGTTGAGGTTGGT
>CAZXQL010000173.1:0-3988 GCA_964643395.1 uncultured Thermotogae bacterium | reverse complement strand
GGGGAACGCCTTGGTGAAATCGGCGCTTGCACCGCTGCTTGACACGATGGACCACCGCGTGTATCGGGAATTCACGCGGCATTACTATTTGAAGAACGTTGACGATCTCCAGCAGGTCGTGGATCTCCATCACGAGATCCTCGATGCCATCCAGGCGAGAGACGCTCAGACGGCGTTCGCCAAGACGGTCGAGCACTGGGATCGCATGCGTGAGATATGGGAAGCATGAGGAAGGGCATCCGAACGGGTGCCCTTCTTGCTTTGCGGAAGTTGCCCACTCAATGAACGCCGTTCGTTGAGTGGGTTCGAGAATCCTTGCAGAGGATTCTCGGGTCTTCAGGGCACGGAAAGCGAATCGGCACGGCCGGTGCTGTGTGTGTTCACATCGCCGGCGGCTGGAATACGGAAAGGTGATCGAATGCAAGCTGAGAAGAAAACGGTCGTGGTCGCTCTTGGCGGGAACGCGATTCTTCAGCCAGGGCAGAAGGGAACGTTCGAAGAACAGATGGCGAACGTTCGCGTGACGTGCGAGCAACTCGTCCACATGGTCGAGTCGGGGAAGTACCGCGTCGTGGTCACGCACGGGAACGGCCCTCAGGTCGGGAATCTCCTGCTTCAACATGAGGCGGGCAAAGACGTGGCGGCCGCGATGCCGTTGTTCGTGTGTGGAGCGGAGTCCCAAGGTCTGATCGGGCTGATGATCCAGCAGAATCTGGGCAACCTGCTGGCCGCTCAAGGGAAGGGCGACATCCCGATTGCGACGATCGTCACGCAAGTTGTCGTCGACAAGAACGATGATGCGTTCGTTCATCCGACGAAGCCGGTCGGTCCGTTCTACAGCGAAGCGGAGGCCAAGGCCCTGGAAGCCGAGAAGGGCTACAACGTCCGCGAAGACGCGGGCCGCGGCTGGCGGCGGGTCGTCCCGTCCCCGGATCCGATTGAAATCAACGAGAAGACGGCGATTCGTCAGCTCGTCGAGGCGCGATCCATCGTGATCGCATCGGGCGGAGGTGGAATCCCCGTCGTTCGTGAGAACGGAGGCCTTGTGGGCGTCGACGCCGTCATCGACAAGGACTTGGCCGGCGAGCGCCTGGCCGTTGATGTCAATGCGTCCATCTTCATGATCCTGACCGATGTCGACTCCGTGCGGTTGAACTACAAAACACCGGAAGAGAAATCGCTTGCCGCCCTGACGGTCGAGGAAGCGAAGGAATACGCTGAAGAAGGCCATTTTGCCAAGGGTTCGATGGAGCCGAAGGTGCGAGCGGCCATCCGGTTTGTCGAGGCGGGAGGCGAGAAGGCGATCATCACGTCACTGAATCAAGCAGTCGCCGCCTTGGAAGGCAAAGCGGGAACGACGATTACGAAGAGCTAAACAGGAGGAATAGAATGTCCAATACGACCCTTCGCGGCCGCGACTTCATCACGTGGCTCGACTTCTCGCGCGACGAGATCGAGGCCATGCTCGACACAGCGCACGACCTCAAGAGGAAATTCATTCGCCGGGAACCGCATAAGCTGCTCGACGGGCAGACCTTGCACATGCTGTTCTACAACACCAGCCTTCGGACGAGGAACTCGTTCGAAGCCGGGATGACACAGCTGGGAGGACACGCCCATTTCCTTCAGCCGGGCGCCGTCTACACGCCCGCTCTCAAGGGTGAAGAGGTTGCGTACTCGACCGAGCGGATCTCGGACGTCGCGCGCGTTCTTGCCGAGATGGGCGACGCGATCGCCATTCGCATCTACGGCAAGCCGACTGGATGGTCCTACGGCAAGGGAGACCGGATCGTGCGCGAGTTCGCGGAATGGTCCAAGGTCCCGGTCATCAACATGGAGGACGACGTTTACCATCCGTGCCAGGCCCTGGCCGACGTCATGACCATGCAGGAGAAACTCGGACACAACCTGCAGGGCAAGAAGTTCGTCATGAGCTGGGCATATTCCGGTTCGGTCGCCAAGCCTCTCGCGGTGCCGCAATCGGCCATCATCTCGGCGGCCATGATGGGCATGGACGTCACCCTGGCACATCCCGAGGGGCTCGACCTGGATCCGAAGATCCTGCAGGCCACGAAGGATCTGGCCAAGAAGAACGGCGGCAAGTTCGCGATTTCGCACGACATGGATGAATCGTTCAAGGGTGCGGACGTCGTGTACCCAAAGGCATGGACCGTCCAGCCGACCGATGGGTCCGGCTTGATGGACGAAGCCAAGGCGAAGCCAATCTTCGAGGCGAACAAAGACTGGATCTGCACGAACGAGAAGATGGCATTGACGGACGATGCCTACTACATGCACTGTCTGCCCGCGGACCGCGACATGGAGGTCACGGACGACGTGATCGACGGACCGAACTCGGTGATCATCGAAGAGGCGGCCAACCGCCTTCACGCGCAGAAGGGCATGATGGCCCTGATCATGGGCTAGGGGGGAAGAATGAGTTGGTACGATCTTAGAGGTCGCGACCTCATCTCGGAAGTCGACTGGACGCGAGAAGAGTACGACATCGCGATGAAGGTCACCGATCAGCTAAAGGGGCTCTACTACTGTGGTCAGCCTCACAAGTACCTCGAAGACAAGACGTTTGCGATGCTGTTCTTCGCGGGATCGACCCGAACGCGGATGTCGTTCGAAACGGGGATGACGCAACTGGGCGGACACTCGCAATTCTTGAACCCCTCGACCATGCGTCTGTCGCTCGAAGACAAGCCAGGCGCGGGGGAGACGGTCAAGGACACGGCGAAGGCGATGGCGCGGTTCTGCGACGGCATCGGAATTCGATTGCTCGACGACGCGATCGACAGCTACGGCTTCGGGGACCTCGTGATGCAGAAGTTCGCCGAGCATGCCGAGGTGCCGGTGATCAACATGGCGTCGGACATCAACCATCCATGCCAGTCGTTGACGGACATCTACACGATGCATGAGAAGCTTGAGGGCGACGTTCGCAACAAGAAGATTGTCATCATGTGGGCGTACACGCCGTGGATCCGCGGCCGCTGCTCGGTGCAAGGCACGGCGCTGATCTCCGCGTTGTACGGGATGGATGTCGTTGTGGCCAATCCGCCCGAGCATGACCTCGACCCGGGCGTGATGCAGCAGTGTCGCGATCTGGCCTCCTCGTCGGGGGGCTCGTTCGAGATCTCGCACGACCTCGACAAGGCGCTTGAGGGCGCTACCGTCGTCTTCCCGCGGAACTGGTTCACCGGCGACCGCTACGAGATCGGCAAAGAGAAGGAGCACGAGATTGCGCTTCGGTACAAGGATTGGCGCTACACGGCGGAGCGGCAAGCGAAGCTGACCCATCCCGGCCATCTGCTTCAATGCATGCCGGTCGATCGTGGCAATGAAGCCGATCCCGAGGTGTGCGACAACGAGTTGTCGTGGATCTACGATCAAGCGGAGAACCGACTGCACACGCAGAAGGCAATCATGACGTTGACGATGGGAGGCCGACTGTAGCGTGACTGACGAGCGGACAACCCTGATTGGCGCGGGTCTCCCGCGTCCGGATGCGGTCGCTAAGGTTCGGGGAGACGCGAAGTACGTCGACGACCTCACGTTCCCCGGTATGCTCCATGGCTGGGTTGTCCGCAGTCCGCATCCACACGCCAAGATCGTTCGCATCGATTCGACTGCGGCTCTTGCGGAGCCCGACGTGATCCGCATCGTGACGGACCGGGACATCCCGGGCGCCAACGTCGTCCATGTTGTCTACGACGATCAGCCGGCATTGGCTCACGGCGTCGTTCGGTACGTCGGGGAACCGGTGGCGTTGGTCGTCGCCAACACGCGAAAAGCCGCTCAGTCGGCGGCCGAGCGTGTCGTGGTCGAGTACGAGGAACTGCCGATCATCGCTGACCCGATCCAAGCGCTTCTCCCGGAGTCGCCCGTCATCGTTGCGGCGCCTGAGGCAGCCGAAGGCGGGGGAAACCTGTTCAACGAGATGGTTCTTCGCAAAGGGGACATCGAGGCAGGTTTCGCCGAA
>CAZXQL010000172.1:0-4017 GCA_964643395.1 uncultured Thermotogae bacterium | reverse complement strand
AGATCGTCTCTCGTGAAGCCCGTGACATCCTCACTGAACTCGAACGTCACGTTGGAACTGGCATCCGAATCCGACAGCAGGGAATCCTCGATATCGACCACGACCGTCGGATCCACACGATCGACATCGTAGGTTTCGCCGTTTGTGAACGCGGAGAGGAGAGGGTTTCCGGCATCGTCGGTGATGCCGGATAGGTTCTGATCCAAGTCGGCGCTCAGCGTTCCCTCGGCGTCATCCACCGTGCTGAGCCTCACGTACCAGACACCCGACAGGTTCATATTGACTTCCTCAACGGACGCGCCGGCCTGACCTCCGGTCGCATCGATGCTGAAGTTGCCCGTGGCAACCCCGGTTACGTCCTCGGAGAAATGAATGTCCAGATTCACGATGGTCGCGTTGGTCGGATTCGAACTCGCACGTGTGATCGATGTCACCGTCGGATTCTCCGTATCGATATCGACTGTGTCCGAGCCACCAGCCCCGCTGTTGCCTGCAAGATCGGTGTAGGTTCCGGCGCCGACGGATACGGATCCCGTCGTGTCGATTCCGTCCGTGGCCGTGAATGTGACGCTGTAGCTGTTTGCATCGATCGTCGTGAACGCACTGAGCGTCCCGTTCGTCGGCGTGAGGTCATCGATTGTGAACGCCGTGACGTCTTCACTGAACTCGAATGTGACCGTCGAGCTGTTGTCCGGGTCGGACAACAACGTGTCCACAATGTTCACGACGACCGTCGGGTTCTCGGTGTCGATGTCGAACTCATGCACCGGCGTGTAGTCCTCTTGCTCCAATCCCACCAGATCCTGGGCGCCCGTCACGTCAATCGTGACGCTGTTGACGTCTACATTGGCGTCCGTCACGTCGTACGTCACTCGATACGTGTCCGAATCAAGCCAGCTGCCGCTCGAGAACGTAAGGGTGGAAGAGACCGAGGGAGCAAAGGTCACCGTGGGGTCGACACCTTGGTCCATCGCTTCGTCGAAATCGACCGTGACCGTGAAGGTGCCCGAGCCCACTGTGGCATCGGCGATCTGGTTCACGCTCGGTGTGACGGCCGAAACGCCGGGCGGGTCGGTGTCCAGAATGATCGGTCCGTAGTCGACCGTGCTCGTCCAGTTGCCGGCATTGTCCTTTGTGCGCAGGTGGAAGTACCACGTCCCGTCGGCCAGCGTGGTCGTCGTTCCCGTCCAGCTCTCTTCCTGATCCTTGGTCGCGTCCGGCTCTCCGGTCGCGCTGTGATCCCAGTCGACTGAGAATCCGTCAACACCCGAGTTGACCTCGTAGCCGGACTCGCCGTAGCTCGGATCGGTCGCGCCGCTAACCACGATTTGAACGTTCGAGTTGGTCGAACGCGTTCCCTCGGCGTGCGTCGGGCTGGATACCGTCGGGTCGGTAGGATTGTGGGTATCGACGCCGAACCACCCTTCGGTCTCGTACACGCTCGACGCCGTCCAGTTGCCGGCGTTGTCCACCGTCGCCAAGTGGAAGTACCACACACCGTCCGCTGCCAGGGTGAAGGTCTCCCCGCTCCATGACTGCTCTCGATCCTTGACGTGGTCTTGCGTCCACGTACCGGAATGCGTCCACGCGACGGCAAACCCGTCGACGCCGGCCGGAGAGTCGCTCGCGCCGCTCACACTGATCGGAACGTCCGCCGAGTTGAGCCAGGTGCCCGTGGCGCGACTCGACGTGACGTCCGGGTTGGTCGGCCAGGTGTCGTCGTACTGGAAAGGGCCGAGATGAGCGGTCGTGTCGGCGAGATTCCCGACATTGTCGATACTGCGGATGTGGAACCAGTACGACCCGCTGCCCTGCGAGAAGTCCTGGGTGTGGGCGCCACTCTCATCGAAGAAGTACCCGTCGCTCGCTCCAAGATTCGTGCTGGAACTGGTGTCCCAGTAGACGCGGTAGCCATCGATGCCGCTGGCGCAGGTCGGGTTGTCCGTGGCGTGCGTCCAATCGATTGTGACCATCGAATCGGGCAGCGTGCTCGCGTTGTACCAAACGCCCGTCGTGTGCGTGGAGCTCGAGGGCGTCGGGTTGTTCGGGTTCCCCGGCGCACTGAGCTCATCGTAGTACGTGACCCTGACTTCCACGGCGTCGACGTAGATCGTCGTGCTCCCGATATTGGCCTTGATGATCACGGTGAACGTCTCGTTGCCGCCGCACACCTCCACCGGCGTGAATGTATGGATGAACGGCGGATTGTCGATCGAGACGCTGTTCCAGGAGGCGTTCGCCGACCCGGCAGGCAGGCCAATGACCCACGGTTGCTCGCTCGCAGGCTTGTCGACTGTAGCTCCTCCGTCGTGCGACAAGCCTATGGAAACAGACACGGCTGAGTCCTCGCCATAGCCTCGGACCCGGACTTCGAACCGAGTGATCGTGGCCGTGACTGGGATATCCACTCCAAGCGCAAAGCCGTAGTCGTCGTACTCGTGCTCTTCGCCGTTCGTCGTCGTCGACGCCCACTGACCGTCGAAGGCCGTCTGCCCGCCCGATCCGTTCGTCCAGCTGAATCCATCGTGAGAATCGTTGTCGTTCGGTGACACCCAGCCGGTCGTACACGTCGCCCAGCCGGCGCACGAGATGGAAGCGACGATTGCGAACCCCAAGAACGCCCGAACCCAACCCCGATGGCTCCGATGCCCCAACATCCCGTACCCTCCTCCGCAGACTTCGTCGACCTCTATGACGATAGCAGCCCGCATCGCAACTCGAGATCCGGGCGACATCCTCAGTCGTTGCACGGGCGCATTCGCGCCTGTATCCGGAACTATCCGGCTCCAGTATAGGAGAGGGGGCGCGTCGCGTATGTCATTCGAATCACACTCGGCGAGTGAAAGGCACGTTTGACGCAGTCAGCCGCCGTTCGTATGATTCGCGCTGTCGGTTTGGCCAGAGTGGCGGAATTGGCAGACGCGCGGGACTCAAAATCCCGTGTCCCGTGAGGGACGTGTGGGTTCGACCCCCACCTCTGGTACCAGGATGCGTTTGGCGGAAACCGCCAAGATGTCAGGAAGAAAGGGACGAAACCGGTCGATCGGCTTCGTCCCCTTATTCGTGCCCTGACGCGACGTCGGAGATTCGTCTAGCGTCGTGTGTCGTCTCGGTGGTCACCCCACGGAGGACGAGGTGGTTCTTCTCGGCTACGCCGGCTGCGGCGAAGGAACGTGGGAATGTCGAAGTCGTCCCCTCCCGCACGGCTCTCCTGTTCGAGTTTGGCCAACATCGACTCGTTGGAGAGCGGCGGTCCATCCTCCTCATCGCGGCCGTATTCGACCGAGAACCCGGTCGCAATGACGGTGAGCCGGACCTTCTCCATTCCGTCGCGGATGGCCGTACCGAAGATGATATCGGCTCGGTCGGATACGGCTTCGCGGATCAGGGAGGCAGCGGATGTCACCTCTTCCAACGTGAGGTCCGATCCGCCGGTGATGTTCATGATCACCTTGCGAGCCCCTTGGATGGATCCGTCAAGGAGCGGTGACGAGATCGCGTTCCGCGCCGCTTCCTTCGTCTTTCCGTCTCCTTCACCCTCTCCGATCCCCATCATCGCCGTGCCCGCGTCGCGCATCACCGATTCGATGTCGGCAAAGTCGAGGTTGATCATTCCCGGGATCGTGATGAGGTCCGAGATGCCTTCGACTCCTTGCCGGAGAACCTCGTCGGCAATCTCGAACGCCTTCGTAATCGGCGTGTCGGTCGGCGTTACTTTGAGCAGCTTGTCGTTGGAGATGCAGATGAGCGCATCGACGGACTGGGCAAGACGCGCAATCCCCGACTCGGCCTTCTCGGCACGCGCAAGACCTTCAAACGAGAACGGACGCGTTACGATCGCGGTGGTGAGGATCCCCGCTTCCTTGGCAAGTGCAGCAATGATTGGCGCAGCCCCCGTTCCCGTCCCACCGCCCATTCCAGCAGTGATGAACACCATGTCCACACCATTGAGAAGGTCGGCGATTTCCTCTCGGCTCTCCTCGGCGGCCAGCCGTCCGAACTCGGGGTTTCCTCCTG
>CAZXQL010000171.1:0-4042 GCA_964643395.1 uncultured Thermotogae bacterium | reverse complement strand
CAAGGCGTTCCCCGCCGCTTCGGCCAATGCGATATGAAACCCTTTGTCGGCCTCGAAGTAGGCGTCGAAATCGTCTTCGGCGGCCCGTTCATGCATCTCGGTAATGAACCCCTTGAGCCGGTCGACCGTGTCGGCAGACGCCTTCCTTGCGACCAACCCAGCGACGGGAGGCTCGAGAACGCCTCGAGCTTCCATGACCTCCAGGCAGCCGGCCTCGGACTCGATCATATGAACCGCATCGTCTTCTTCGGAGGAGCTTGGACGTCGAAGAACGTAGTTTCCGCTGCCCGGGCGAGATTCGATGATCGACATCGCCTGGAGCGCCGAGAGCGCTTCCCGAATCGACGGGCGGCTGACTCCCATTTGCTCGGCCAGCTCGAACTCGGACGGGAGCTTGCTGCCCACCGGGTAGTCGCCGCGCTGGATTGCTTCGACGATTTGCTCCGCGGCAATGGCGCTTACCTTGCGCGGTCGAACCTTCTTGAACGTCATCCGTCCTCCTCGACAATGGCCGGACCTTCTCCGATAACCTGTATGATAGCCTGACGGATTTCCCATCGCAAAACGACTCACGTGCAGTCGCGCGACAAGAATCGACCTCGGCCCTCCTCCGCGATGAACTCGCCGTCTTCCACGACGATCTCACCACGCGACAGCGTCCACATCGGTCGTCCCGTAACCATCCATCCTTCGTAGGGCGAGAAGTCCGTGCGCATGTGGAGGAACGAGGCTGACAGCTCCCACTCATACGTGGGATCGAAGATGACGAGATCCGCGTCCAACCCCACCTCGAGGGCGCCCTTCCGGCCGTCGAGCCCGAACGTTCGGGCCGGGCCGTCGCTGAGAAGCCGTGGGATATCCGTCACCGCCAGCCGGCCCTTGCCCACGCCCTCGGAGTAGAGCAAGGGGAGGAGAGTTTCGACACCCGGCAGTCCGTACGGTAAGTCGACGAACGATCCTCGCCACGTCTTCTGCTCGCGCGTGAACGGGCAATGATCCGTGGCAACGAGATCGAGCGTTCGATCGCGCAAAGCGTGCCACAGGGACGTCTGGTCTCTCTGCGTGCGGAGCGCCGGACTCGCCGCGAACAAGTATCCATCCATTCGTTCGTACGAGTCGGCCGCCAGGACGAGGTACTGCGGGCACGTCTCCGCCGTCAGCGCAGCCCCCGCCTTCCGGGCCTGCTGAACCGCAGACAGCCCCTTGGCCGACGATACATGGACGATGTGCGTCCGGCACTTCGTTTCAGTCGCGACATGCCCCACCTGGGATACGGCCGTTTGCTCGCACAGGTCGGGACGGGCTTGTGCCAGCGTCGCCATGTCCGTCATCTGCTCCGGTGTGAGCCCTTCCATGATCGAGCGGATCAGTTCCTCGTCTTCGCAATGCACCAATGCGACACAGCCGAGGTCGGCAAGGTGCTCGAACGCCCGGCGCATCAGGGTCGGGGGAGTTCGCCGACCGGACTCTTCATAGGCCGTATAGAACTTGAAACTCGTCACACCACGCCGACACGCCTCAGCGAATTGCCCCGAGTCTTCAGCGCGCCACCCAATCACCTCCGCATGGAGAGCCACGTCGATGACGGCCGGCGAGATGTCGTCCATCCTGCGGTCGATCTCGAGCGGAATCGAAGTCCGAGGAGATCCCACCGTGAAGTCGATGATGCTGGTAACGCCGCCGAATGCAGCCGCGACCGTTCCCGTATAGAAGTCGTCCGACGACCGGGTTCCGGCGACGGGGAGGTTCATGTGAGTGTGGGCATCGATGATGCCGGGGAAGATCAACATGCTGGAGGCATCGATCACGCGACGCCCAGTCAGCTTACTTCCGAGCGCGGCAATCGTCTCCCCATCAATCCCGACGTCGAGCTTCTTTGCAGACAGTGGGGTGACCACCGTGCCGTTGCGAATGACCACATCGTGCATAGGTTGGCTCAATTCCCCTTCTGAACAGCGCTTGCAAACTTGCCAAGCTGTATGATAGCATTACCGCCATGACTCCACAATCACATCGAGGTACGACATCTATGATCGATCTGACAAAGCACGAAGACAAGCTGCAGAACACCGTCCGCCGCGCGCGTGAGCGAGGTATCGTCATCCCGACATTCGCGCAGATGAAGGATCCCTCCGGCATTCCGGCGTCGATCAAGGACGCTCTCGCGTCGCACGGGCTATGGGACGTGCACCCCTTGAATCTGTTTCGCATCACGTGGAAGAACGAGCCGGTAGCGCAGGGCGGAGGTTTCGACGGGGTCAACTATATCGAGTTCCCGTCCGAACTCACCGGCGTGGATGCGCGGATCATCGCTCTCGTCGGCAAGTGGTTCCCGACCGGGGCGCACAAGGTCGGCGCGACGTTCGGGTGCCTGGTTCCTCGCCTCGTCACCGGTCAATTCGATCCGACGTTCCACAAGGCCGTGTGGCCGTCGACCGGCAACTTCTGCCGGGGAGGTGCGTACAACTCGGCTCTGTTGGGATGCGAATCGATTGCCATCCTCCCCGAGGAAATGTCCCGTGAGCGGTTCGAGTGGCTTTCCAAGGTGGCTGGCGAGGTCATCGCCACCCCAGGCTGCGAATCGAACGTGTGGGAGATCTTCCAGAAGTGCAAGGAGCTTCAAGCCACACGTGACAACGTGATGATCTTCGACCAATTCGAGGAGTTCGGGAATCACTTGTGGCACTACGATGTCACCGGTCACGCGATGGAGGAGGTCCTGGGACTCGAACTCGGCGACGACCGCTACGCCGGCGTCGTACTGTCGTCCGGATCCGGAGGCACGATGGGGTGCGGAGACTACCTCAAGGAACGGTTCCCCGGATCGAAGATGGCCGTTTCCGAGGCTCTGCAATGCCCGACTCTGCTCGAGAATGGATTCGGCGGTCACCGCATCGAAGGAATCGGCGACAAGCACATCCCGTGGATTCACAACGTCAAGAACACCGATCTGGTCGTCGCAATCGACGACGAGGACCCGATGCGGCTCATCCGGCTGTTCAACGAGCCGGAGGGGAAGCAATACCTCCAATCGCTTGGCCTGCCAGAAACGTACGTCGATCAACTGGAGCTTCTCGGAATCTCCGGCGTCGCCAATCTGCTCTCGGCTGTCAAGTTCGCCAAGTATTACGAACTCACCGGTTCCGACGTCGTACTCACCGTGCTCACCGATTCGATGGAGCTCTACGGCACGCGTCTGCAGGAGCTGACCGACAAGTACGGAGCGTATACGAAGGCACAGGCGGCCGTCGATCACCATCGACACATGCTGGGTCTCAAGACCGATGCGATGCTTGAGTTGGGGTACTGGGACCGCAAGAGGATCCACAACCTGAAGTACTTCACGTGGATCGAGCAGATGGGCCGTAGCGTCGAGGAACTCGATCGGCAGTGGTACGACTACGACGCCTATTGGGGAAGCATCCACAGCCTGGTTCCCGAGATCGATCGACTGATCGCTGACTTCAACGCCGCCGTCGGTTTGGAGACAACGGACTAGCATGAGCTCCACGTTCGGATCCGCACTGTCGTCGGTCGCCGAACTCATCCGCTCGCAGATCGAGTCTTCGGACAGGCGCCGGCCGATCGTGATCATCGGGGGGATCGCATCGGGCAAGACGGCGGTCGGGTTGCGGCTGCTCTCGCTGTTGCGAAGCTACGGCGTGCGCGTCGGAGGCGTCCTTGCCCCTCGCATCCTCAAGGACGAGGAGACGATCGGCTATTCGATCATCGATCTATCGACCAACGCGACGCATCCGTTCGTAAGTTCGGAGCCGAACGACGTGTCCGTCGGCCGATTCTTCGGATCCCATGCCGCTCTGGAACTCGCCGAACGCACGATCGTCAAAGCCTTGGATGAGCATCCCGTCGTGTTCATCGATGAGGTCGGCCGCTTGCCGGGGCGGTAGCCGGCGTTGACGACGCGGTTGCGCAGAACGGCGGCGGTCTTGACGATGCCGTACCCCTCGCCCTTGCGCCGCTCGGAGTTGCCGGCCACCCAGATCGCGCCGATCCCCAGGTATTTCAGGTAATCCAGCTTCTG
>CAZXQL010000170.1:0-4090 GCA_964643395.1 uncultured Thermotogae bacterium | reverse complement strand
ACAGATGCTCCCTAAGAAATAAATATCAGTCACTGTACAACAGAAGTCATCACCACACATATCCATGCCGACGATGTTGGCCGACGGTGCGGGCGTTCTGGCGCCGCGAGGAGAGTTCGTTCGTCTTGTCGAAGCGCTGGATCGTCTGAGGACGTCACCCGAGGGACGCGCGGCTTTGATCAAAGCCGCGAGCTGCCGCGTGAAAGAAGCGTACGAAGTCGCCGCAGTCGCCCGGGACCTGTTGGACACCGTCTACCGGCCGCTGACGGACGGTAACTCCTAATCTGCGTGCCGAGGTACGGGACTTCTCTGGCTCGGATGGCACGCCATAGGGAATGACTTGTCTGCGGCGGACGCGTCTCGCAACCGACGTGCCGCAACGCGCCCGGAATCGTGTCTTCGGGGTCTCCTTGCCCCTGTGAACATCGCCTCCATCCATGGGGGCCCAAGCCGGCGCGTCGTTTGGGGCTCTGCCAACAGGACACGCAAACCCAACTACGAGCGCAGGACATCCGCGTTCAGAATCCCCCCAACGACCGGACAGCCCACGAGAGCGCGCCATTGCGACAGGACCGAGTTGCTGCTACGTTTGCCCGTGCAGCCGTTGCGGGGAGAGAGGGGGCGAACATCAGCTCACTGAGCCGGTTCAAGGTCAACAAGACTCGATCCGATATGGATCGTGCGCTTCGTCAGATCACGTACCATGCGAGGCGAGAGATCCCCTACTACCGGGACCTCCTGGCGGATGCTCCCCACTCCATCGGGTTGCACGAGCTGGCTGACGTTCCCATGACCACCAAGGCCGACCTGGTCGCAGAACAAAGCCCATCCAGGGTTTATCGAGCCCACAAACGGCTGACCCGCCGGATCATTGGCACGAGCGGCACGACGGGACAGAGTCTGTTCATCCACCTCGACCGATGGGAGGCGCTTTTCCGCCGCTACACGTTCTACCGCATCCTCCGCGCGTACAGCGGGACCTCGTTGCCCCTATCGATCGTGGAATTGGGTGTAGGCCCCTATGCGATGACCAGGTCGTCGTCTTCTCTCCTGCTCGGATCAGCGCTTGTGCGGATCGAACGCATCCCACGACTGCTCCCTGTCGCGGAGCAAGCGGACCGGCTGTCAAGCTGCTCTCCACAGGTGATCACGGGGCAGGCCACGTGCCTTGAGGTCGTTGCTCACCACCTTCTTGCCTCCGGCCGGAGGCAACGGGCCCGGCTCGTTGTCAGCCGAGGGGAGATCCTGTTGCCGCAAACCCGGGAGCTTCTGGCGACAGCGTTCGACGCTAGGATTGTGGATCTCTACAACTGCGAAGAAATAGGGAACGTGGCCTATGAATGTCCCGCCCACGCGGATCGGATGCACGTCAACACCGATAGCTGCGTTCTGGAACTCGTCGATGAGAGTGGACGAGCGGTAGACCCCGAGACTCCGGGGCGTGTTGTGCTGACCAACTTGTTCAGTCGCACGACGCCGTTCATTCGTTACGATATCGGGGATACAGCCATGTGGGTGCGACAGGGAAGCGGGGAGTGCGACTGCGGAAGCCGCAGGCCGACGATCTATTGCCCATCGGGGCGGTCGGATGACTTCTTCACGTTCGAGGATGGGGTCCGACTTCCGCCGCGAACGATCGAATCGCTGGTCATTCACCCGATACTCAATGCGCTGGTGGAGTGGAATCCCGGCTTGATCGGCTCTCCTCCGTATCAGATCATTCAAGAGGATGAGCGGACCATCCGCGTGCGCATCGCCGGCTTCTACGGGCTCCACAACACATTGTCAGAGAGCATCCGGAACGGCTTTCGCGTCACAGGACATGTCGAGGTTTCCGTCGAGGTCGAAGAAGTTGCCACCATCCCGCGGCTTCAGTCCGGAAAGTCACAGCGCATCATCACGCGGATCTCGCCCCCGGAGTCGGCCTAGACGCACACGACGCTTCGGATGCCACGCTGCTGAATCCGGAACGCCCGTCTGAGTCCGAGACACTTGCGTCCAGAGACGAGAAGCCGACAGGCAGGATTCGACGGAGTCCGAAGTCAGCTGCTCCTCGGACTCGCGGCGTTCGCGTTCCTACAGGGTGAGTAGTCTCCACGGCTCCCGGTTGTTCTCACTCGGCACCGTCATTGACGGTTCCGGCGATGTAGTTGATGACGATGACGTCGCGCCATTGGCTGTGGTAGGAGGCGAAGTCGTCGGCGGTGGGATGAAATGCGAGCATCGTCGTCAGATCCGCATCCGTGAAGGCGACGTCCGTGTCTTCACCCGTGTCAAGGAGGCGGGTGAATTCGATGACCGTCTTGCCGTCCTCTTCATGCCCGGCGACCTCAAGGAAGCTCGCTTCGCCACCGAGTTGACCGTCCGCGATGTGCGAGAAGTGGACACTGCTGGGGGCGGCCTGATCCGAGAGATGCGCCTCTTGGGTCTCCGCATCCACGTACCCAATGATCGTGTCCGCGTAGACGGACCCGTCCGCCGGCAAGAAGCTAATGGCAAGCCATCCGGTACAAGGAGCCTCCAGGCACATGACCATGATGTCGTCGACGGCTTCCCAACGAAGGGTCATGCCGATCGCCTCATCCTGGTACGTGTGGGCGTATTCGTCGGCCGTCGCAATGCCATCGACAAGGGGAGTTGCCCATCCGCCGAGGGCGACCGAACCAAGAACAACAACCAGGACCCATCCGAACCTGAGCATGTGATCCACCTCACTCGTTATGTCATTCGTCCAATCGCTAGGCGCCCGCTCATGACTCAGACTGCTCAGACACGGGCTGGTCGAGGCCTGCCGCTTTCTGCTCGGGCGAGAAGCCGGAGATCAGGTGGCAGGCAATCTGGTGCCCGGGCTCCACTTCCACCAACTCGGCAGGAATCGTCGCGCAACCGGTCATCGCAAAAGGGCAACGCTGCCAGAACCGGCAGCCTGCGGGAGGGTCAATTGGACTCGGTGTGTCGCCCTTGAGCAGGATCCTCTCGTGGGACTCCTCCACGTCGATGTCCAAGACCGCTGACAACAACGCCTTCGTGTACGGGTGCAGCGGATTGGCGAACAGAACGTCGGACTTTCCCGCCTCCATGACTTTCCCCAGATACATGACGAGCACGTCTTGACAGATGTTCTTGACGACGGCCAGGTTGTGCGAAATGAAGACGTAGGTCAGGCCTCGGCTCTCTTGGATTTCCATCAAGAGATTGAGAATCTGGGCGTGCACCGATACGTCCAAGCCGCTGACGGGTTCGTCGCACACGAGGAACCTGGGATTCAGAACGATGGCACGAGCGATCCCGATGCGCTGGCGTTGCCCGCCCGAGAAGTCCGATGGATAGCGGTACAGGTCTTCCTCATCCAATCCAACCAGCTTCAGAAGCTCCAGGACCTTGTCTTTCATTGCCGAATCGCTGAGCCCGCCCCGGACGTAGAGAGGCTCGCGGATGATGTCATAGACCGTGAACCGAGGATTGAGTGAGGAAAACGGATCTTGGAAGATCATCTGCATGTTGCGCCGGGCCTCTTTGAACTCACGGCGGCTCAATGAGTAGAGATCGGACCCTTGGAAACGCACGGTTCCCGCCGTCGGCCGCACCATCCCGATCATCGCGTTGGCCAGCGTGCTCTTCCCACAGCCCGACTCACCGACGATGCCGAAGGTCTTCCCCTCCGAGATCCGGAGGCTGACACCCGTGACCGCCTGGATCCACCGCTTCTTGCTGAACGGATACGCGCGCTTGACCGGGAAGTCCACCGATACGCCGTCCATTTCCAGCAAGCAGTCGGCGGGCAGCCTGTTCATGTCCATGGTCACGCTTCACGCTCCTGACGCAGAGGATGCCAACAGCGGAACTGCCGGCCGTTCTCCAGGGTCTTCAATCGAGGCATGCGCTGCTCACATGGGTCGCTGTTGGAGCAGGAACAGCGGGGATGGAAGTAGCAGCCGCTGGGCTTGCGCATCGGATGGGGAACGGTATCGGGAATCTGGACAAACATCCGCTTGTCATCCGAGATCTTAGGAACGGAAGCCAGGAGACCGTGCGTATACGGATGCAACGGATCCGTGAAAAGCTCATGCATCGCAGCCCTCTCGACGAT